>JADHUC010000188.1 GCA_016784735.1 Pirellulaceae bacterium
CTCAAAAAGGGTAACGTTACGATAACCGGCGAGCGAGCCAAAGGAGAAAATTATGATTAAAGAAAATACTAAAACAGCAGATTCGACGTTGAATAAGGAGGGCGTAAGCTCGTCCGGTTCATCGTTTTGTTCGGTTGCATTTGTGCGACAATCGGATGTTACCAAAAAGGCATTTGAGGATTTGTTTGGATGTGACCCATCTAGATTTGATGGGGTCAAGATTTACGTTGATGGACAAGGTGCAGGGACATTATTTGCCAGTGTACTAGAAGACTGTGGAATGAATATATCTTCATTTATGGAAACAAACAAAGGCATCATTCTGTTTGATGATTAAGTTGAATCAGAACACGGTGGCCAGTCAATTCATTGGTTTTTGTGATTGTGGCTTCGTGGCAAACAGACTTGATTGTAAAAAGTAATAGTCCATTTTGTGTATGTAATTTTACTGAACTTCCAACTGCGAGAGACGCGGGAACAGAATCTGCATCTATCCATGCAATTGAATCTCTGTCGTCGGTTGTGTCGTTTTCGTGAAAGAGAATTTTGTATTCAGGCATGACATCGTTCCTTTACCATTTTGGACCAGCGAGATGTTTACCACAATTCACAAATGAGTAGATTTCAAAATACGGTCGGAGCCGAAAGTTTGCAACCGAACAATATTATTATCCCGCGCCGTGCACGGGGGAATTCGGATACCTCCGGTTTAGCGAGGTGTATTGAAATTACCCCACGCTGGCAGGGTTGTCAATAATCCGGCGGAAACGCCGATTCTTGCGCCGCGGCGCTCGGCTAGCGTGGAGTATTCGAATTACTCCACGTTTTACTCCGGGTGGCCCGCGCTCCAGCGTGGGGTATTGCAATTACCCCACGCTAGAAAAAGGCGACCGGGTGGATTGCGGAACGTTGTTCGTGCGGTACGATAGAGATAATGTTCGGATGTTCATCTATTCACGTGTCCACCTGGGGAGGACTGGTCATGAGTTACCAAAGACTGACGTCCAAGCTGAAATCGGCCCAATTGCCGCCTAACGATCGAGTTTGGTTCGGGCGCTGGATGGACGGGTATCGGCGGTTTTGCCGCGTGGGGCCGCATGATTCGATCCCCATCAGCCGCGAGTCGGTGATCGGCTTTCTGCGGCAACAGAAATCGAGCGGACGGCAGGCGTGGCAGCGATTGCAGATGGTAAAGGCGGTCCAGTTCTACCAGAGCAGCGTACTGCGCAGCGAGTCGCCGCCGCTGGATGACATCCGCGGCACGCTGGCCCAGTTCGTCCGCCAACATCCGATTTCGACGCCGAAGAAGGAAAGCGTGATCGACGTGGCCGGGGTGATCGATCCCGGCGAGCCCGAACCGATTCAGGAACTCCGCCGACAACTCCGACTGCTTGGCCGCGAGTACAGCACCGAAAAAGCTTATGTGAAATGGGCCCGGCAGTTCGTCCGACGTTACCAGATCGAAAGCGTGGAGCGGTTGAAATGTTTGGGCGAAGCGGAAGTGACAGAATTTCTTACCGATCTGGCCGTGGATCGCAATGTTGCCTCGAGCACGCAGAATCAAGCGTTCAACGCACTGTTGAAGCTGTTTGAGCGTGTTGCCCAGAAGGAGCTGCGGGGGATTGACGCGGTGCGGGCGAGTAAGCCGAAAAAGTTGCCGCTCGTCTTGAGCCGGGACGAGATCGACCGGCTGTTGGATCAGTTCCAGGGACGCAATTTGCTGATCGCGAATCTGCTGTACGGTGCCGGGCTCCGCATCAACGATTGTCTGCGGCTGCGAGTCAAGGACATTGCGTTTGATCTGGGGCAAATCGTGGTGCGGGATACCAAAGGCCAACACCAACGGATCACCGTGCTGCCGGAGGTGACGGTCGAGGGATTACGGTCGCAAATTGAACAGGCGCGGGAACTTCACCAGCGGGATCTATGGGAAGGCTATGGACGGGTGTATTTGCCGTATGCGTTGGCCGAGAAGTATCCGCAGGCGAATCAGAAGTTTGCTTGGCAGTTCATCTTTCCGGCCAGTAAACGGTCGCGTGATCCGCGATCGGGAGATATCCGACGGCACCATTTGCACGAGAGTGTGTTTGCGAAAGCGCTGGGAAGGGCTGTGGCGCGGGCGAAGATCCACAAGCCGATTCATTCCCATACATTTCGTCACAGTTTTGCCACACATATGCTCGAGGACGGCTATGACATCCGTGTCGTTCAGGAGTTGCTGGGGCACAAGGACGTAAAGACCACTCAAATCTACACGCACGTGCTGAACCGGCCCGGCATTTCGGTCAAGAGTCCACTGGATCGGAACCGGGCAGCGTGAGAAGGGTTTTTCGATTTGCGATTGAACGAGTTGACCGACAGGGTTGAGGGAAGGGGGGAGCGGTCTCGTGTGTAGCAACGAACGTGAGACTCCCCCGGGCAAGCCGGGGGCATCCAAAATCGTAAGAACTCAGTCTGTGATCCAAACGCATTCGGCCCCATTTGGCACTAATCGTCGCGAGCCTCGGCAACCAGCGATTCGTAGGCCGCCACTGCTTGTCGATACTCGTCCAAAGCGTCCGGACGCAGCACATCACGGTTTCGTTCGAGTTCTTCTTTCATTCGCCGCACGAGATAGTCGACCTCCGCGCGACGAGGCCGGAGCGGCTTCCCTGCCACGTCTACGTGCACCGGACTTGAATGAGCAAACCGGACTCGACCGTCGGGTCGGTTTTCGAATGCGCGGACGACAATCCACGACGAGCCGTCGAGTTTGACCTTTGTGTCGATCGGGCTCTCGAAACCGCCGTTCGCGTTCTCGCTGTTCGCGACGGCAAGTCGATCCACTACTTTGCCGTTGACGACAATCTCAATGGGCCGAAGCGGCCGGGCGCTCGAAGCCGTACCGGTTACGTGAACTACGCTGTTTTCCTGTGGCTGTCGCGAGAGCGTACTTCCCGGTGATTGCCCGTCGACCTGGATCTCCAGCATTGGGCCGGTCGTGACGAAGCTGCGTCCGGCAGCCAATCCCGCCATCCATCGCTCGTAGCTGAATTTCTCCGGCACGTGGACGTAGACCCGTCCGAAACCCAGTGGGACCGGATGGACGCCGGAAGCCGTGCCCGCGGATGGCCGCATGCGGAAGCCGCAGTTCAGCAGCGCGTAATACGTCTGGAAGCCAAAATCAATCCAACCCCATTCGGTCAAACCACCGGCGTCCTGCTGAATTCGCTGGTAGGCAGGCACCGTGTCGATCGTCCAACGCCGAAAAGCGAACTCCGTCCGCCAGCAATGGTTGTTCGCCAATTCGAACAGATCCACACCAGCTACCGGCACTAACATCAACGACCAGGCCCACGAGTGCTTGTCCAGGTCCAGCAAAGCTCCCTCGCGCCGAGCCTGCTCGGCAAACGCCCGCACGGGCGGAACGCCGATCGAGAAGCGATTCTTGTGCCCCAACGCGAACACGGCTCCCAGCGTGTGCCGCTTATGGCCTACGGTGAAGATTTCGTATTCCGTGTTGACTGGATAGATGACGTGCGTCGAGTCGACGTAGATTGCTTTCGGCTCGACATCAACGGCCCGCTTACTGCCTCCAGATCCTGGCGGCATGTACGCGGCGGTTACCCAGGACGTCAACGGCAGGCCGACGTTCAAGTCCTCGGCCAACAGCAGGTTGGGCAATTCGTCGAGCGGGCGATGGACGTGCGTATCGCCCGAGTACCAACCGGTAGCCGCCATGTCGATCCATCGTTTCAATTCGATACGTACGGCCACCGGGTCTCGGCCGATTTCGACCGACTGCTCGGCGGGCAAGTATTCCTTTCCGCGTTCGACGCGTATCGTCACTTGCCCCGTCGGAACATCCACCAAGAACGGATGTGCCGATACGGTGGTGTGCTTTTCCACGGATTTGGCCGCACGTTGCTTGTCGTAGATCACAGCGGATCCGTCAGGCGAGGCGGATTTGGCGAACAACCATTGGCCATCGGACGATTGAACATAGACCCTGGCCGGCAGCGGTTCGCTCGAATCCGCGTCGACTACCTCGCAGCGCAAGGTCGTCGTAGGCCGCTGTGTCTCGCCAGCGACCACGATCGAACAAATAAGGTACGCCATCAGACAGAACGGGACTCGCATGGGTGGACTCCTTCAATCGGTGTGGGTTGCTCGGGATGTCGCTTGCTTGCGTACGGTCGGTCGGGCAGAATAATGCAGCCCGGTTGATTATCTCCGGAAATCCGCCCGATGCAAACTCCAGCCAAAGGAACTAACGCTGATGCAGACTCAATTATTGCTGGCGGCTGTTGCCGGTCTGTTTGGAGCCGACGTTCCCGCCGATTTCGTCTTGCCGGAACCTCCTGGCCCATATGTGCTCAAGGCAGAACCGGGAGATGCCGTCTCCACGGGATTTCGCGCGGGCACGCCTGTGACCGCGACCAGTTATTTCTACTGGTACGATGTCGATACGGGCGCTCACGTTGTTGACCACGACGGCACGGACGCGTTGACCGATCACCCGCCGACACTCGAAGGGCTTAGCTACAAGAACGTCGAATGGCACGCCGGGCAACTTGACGACATGATCGCTGCGGGCATCGACGTGCTTCTGCCCGTGTATTGGGGCACGCCGCTGGGTGACTTCGGGTTTAGCGATCAGGGTTTGCCGCCGCTTGTCGAGGCCCAAAAGCGGTTGATTGCCGAGAAGAAACGTCCGCCGTCGATCGGCATGTTCTACGATACGAGCACTCTGAAGCACAACGCGCGAGGCTACCACGTCGACCTCACGACGCCGGCCGGCCGATTGTGGTTCTACGGAACGATCCGCAATTTCTTCTCTCGTATTCCGCCCGAGCATCGGGCAACGATCGACGGCAAACCGTTGGTGTTTCTGTACGCATCGGCCTTCGCCCAAAAAGCCGACAAGCATTTGTTTCCCGCCTTGCGAGACATGTTTCGGCGCGACTTCGGCACAGACGTGTTTTTGGTCAAGATGCGCGGCTGGCCGGGCGAGGCCGACAGCGAATACAACTGGGGCGGTGCACTCGCCCCGCAACTCCTGGACACCGCCGGTTTGGGTCCTGGATACGATCATTCTGCAGTTCCCGGACGCGCACCGTTGGTGCGCAAGCGTGACGATGGTCGGTTCTATTCGTTCGCATGGCAGCGTCTGTTGGCGATGGACGTGAAGACTCGCCCATGGCTGGTCCACATCGAAACATGGAACGAATTTCACGAGGGGACGGAAATCTGCGAGACCACTGAATATGGCCGGCAGTACATCGAGCTGACACGCCGTTTCAGCGACCGGTTCCACGCGGGCGAGCGGATTGATTTGTCAAAGATCCAACCTCCTCGAAAGGTGATATCTGGTTCGCCCGGAAAATCGGAGGGGCTGTGGGTCGTGGCGAAACCGGACGGCGATGGTCCAATCGTCGAGAAGACAGTCGGCGGTCGTGCTGCGTGGAGTACGGCCCAAAACCGCCACAATCCCGTGACAAGGTACATGTATTTCGAGGTCGAAGACTACTTTCTATTCGACGGCGACGAATCGGTGGAGATAACCGTCGGCTACTTCGACAGCGGTCCGGTGGAGTTCTTCGTCGAGTACGATTCGCGCGATCCGACGTTGGCTGGACTTCGGCAGCAGTTTTGCCCCGGACCGCGACAACGGATCTCCGGAACGGGCACGTGGAAGGAGGTAGTCTTCACAATCCCCCATGCCCGATTCGCTGGTGGCTCGAACAACACCGATTTCCGGCTGACCTGCACGAACAAGGATCTGGTTGTCTCGCACGTTTCCATCCGGCGAACACCCGCGCCGTCACCGTAAGGCAAACCAGCCAGTAGCAACGGCATGGATCGTTGGAATTCACGCTTTAGCGTGTCTTTCCGCATCCGAAACAAGACACGCTAAAGCGTGAACTCCAACGGGGCAGCAGACAGAAGAAAAGCCGCGAGCCACCGATTAAGATTCGGTGCCCGCGGCTTCAACTTCGAATCGCAAACATCAAGCCTCGGCTATCTTCTCCAACTCCCAACCTTTGCGATAGTCCTTTTTGACGATGGGCATTACTTCCGGCGCGTTCGTGGCCACCAAATTCTTGGCGTCCCATTCGATCTTCTTGCCGGTCTGTTCGGCTTCGGGCGCGGCCCAGACGGCCAGGTTGCCCAGGAGGATCGTTTCGGTCAACGGGCCCGCATAGTCCGGGAAGTTGGACATGGCCGGCTTGCCTTCCTTGATGGCCCGGATCCATTCGTCGAAGTGACCCGGCGAACGTTCGTATTCCACGTCCGGCAGACCGCCTTGGCCGATCAGTTCGGCTCGGTCGGCGTAGTCGCCCGGAGCGTAGATGGTACCCTTCGAGCCGACCATCAACGCACCGCTGCGGGAGATCCTTTGCTCCTTGGAGCCTTTGATCAGTTCCTCGGGCGGCAGCTTACCACCGTCGTACCATGTCAGAGTCACAGGCCCGCGTTTGTCGTTGGCCGGGTACTCGAACGTGATAACCGACCAGGCGGGGTACGTTTCCTTGTTGTGACCCGATGTGTTAGCCTGCACGGAAATCGGATCCTGCAAGGACAGGGCTGCGAAGCACATGTTCAATGTGTGACATGCCATGTCGCCCAGAGCCCCGGTTCCGAAATCCCACCAGCCGCGCCACTTGAACGGATGATACACACCTCCCTTGAACGGCCGCATCGGGGCCGGGCCGATCCATGACTCCCAGTTGACGCCTTCGGGTACCGGATCTTCGCCTTCCGGTCGGCCCAAGCCTTGTGGCCAGATTGGCCGGTTGGTCCAGACATGGACTTCCTTGACGTCGCCCAGTCCGCCACCTTGCACAAACGCTGCCGACTTACGCAAATCGTTGTTGGCCGTCCCCTGATTGCCCATCTCGGTGGCGACCTTCATCTCGCGGGCCACCTCGCCCATGCGGCGTGCTTCGTAGATGGTGTGCGTCAGCGGCTTCTGCGTGAAGCAGTGTTTGCCCAGCTTCATCGCGCGGATCGCGGCCGGGGCGTGGTTGTGATCCGGCGTACTGACGGTGACTGCGTCGATGCTCTTGCCGACTTCGTCGAACATTTTGCGGTAGTCGAAGAACTTCTGTGCGCCTTTGAACCCAGCCGCCGCTTTGTTCAATGTGTTTTCGTCGCAGTCGCAGATGGCCACGATGTTTCCGTGACGTGCCGCGTCTCGCGAATCGCTCCGTCCCTTGCCGCCAACGCCGACACAGGCAAAGTTGATGGTCTCGTTCGCAGCAAAGCTCCGTTTGGGAGCAACTCCGCCAGCGACCCAGAAGCCGACGCCTGCGGCTGCCGTGGTCTGCAAGAACTTACGACGTGTGGTTCGTGCCATGGATGTGTTCTCCTTCAAGTGGGGATCGTTTTGGAGTGCCAAGCCTACAGATTATACAACGAACCGCCTTTGTTCAATCAGCAAACCGGATTCAGGCATCCTATTTTGGCGCGTTCAGCGCATTTCGTGGCACCAAGTCGTTTAACCGCAAGCCGGAGGCGTGCGCGTCCCCACGAAAGCGCACGCCTCCGGCTTGCGGTTAAACAACCCAGCGACGCAAAAACCTCTAGTATTCTGTCTCGCTGAGATGCGTCGGTCCGCACCCGCTGAAAGTGGTGTTTCTGTGGAAACCGCCTTTGCTCGGGCCCAGGTCCCGCTCGGCAAGCGGGACCTACTTGCCGATGCAGAATCGGCTGAAAATGCGGTCGAGGATGTCGTCGGTGTACACCGCGCCTACAACCTTGCCAACTTCGTCGAGGGCCACGCGAATCTCGGCCGCGACGATCTCGTCGCCGATTCGGTCGGATACGGCCTGCCAGGCTCGGGCGATGGCGGAAGACGCCAGCCGTAGGCTCTCCCGGCAGCGGATGGCGGTTCCCGCGACCACACTGGTCTCTTCGGATAAGCCGTCAACGATCCGTTGACTGATCGCCTGCCGTAGCTTCGCTAGCCCCTGGCCGGTGTGGCTGCTGGTTTCGATGGCTGGGAAATGAAGATCGGTCGATCGTACGCCGTCGGTCTTGGTCAGAACCAGGATTCGACCCTCCGGCTGCTGTCTCTCCAGTTCTTCGCATTCCCAGGCATTGATACGACGTGTGGCGTCGATGCAGAGAAGTTGAACGTGGGCCTGCCGAGACTGCAGCGCGGTCGAGGCTTGGGCCTTGGCGGCTATCTCGGACTCGTTTTCCGCGGCGACGCCTGCCGTATCGATCAACCGGCACTTCAAACCGTCGATCTCAATGTCGGCCGTAAGGTAATCGCGCGTCGTTCCTGCCGTTTCCGCGACGATCGCCGCCCGATGGCCGGCCAACGCGTTCATCAGGCTGCTCTTGCCGACGTTTGGCCAGCCGATCAACGCGATTCGAAACGAACCGGTCGATTCGCCCCGAGATGTCATCTGATCCGCTAAACGGTTGACCTGTTCTGCAGCGTCCCTCAATTGGCCGTCAAGCTGCTCGGCCGAAATGAACTCAATGTCTTCTTCGACAAAATCCAGCCCCGCTTCCACATCGGCAAGCAAGTCGAGCAATTCGTTCCGCAGTCGGGTCAATGGTCCGGCCAAGCCGCCGGCCAGTTGCGACAGGGCAACGTCCAGTTCGCGTTCGCTGTGGGCGTCGATCACGCCCAGCACGGCTTCCGCTTGCGTCAAATCCAGTCGCCCCGCGAGAAACGCACGCATGGTGAACTCGCCCGGTTCGGCCACGCGAGCGCCCGCCGCACAGACCGTCGCCAAGGCCGACTCCAGCAGAGGTGGCGAGCCGATGGTGTGCAATTCGGCAGTCGGCTGTCGCGTGTAGCTTCGGCTGCCGGGCCACAAGTAGAGATCGCACGGCAACTCGCCAATGGGTAGGGACACCTGCAGAAGACCAGCCAGCACGGTAGGACGGTCCAGCCCCGTCAGGTCGCGGCAGTCATCGCTCTGAAAGCAGCCGCTAAGACACCCGATAACGTCGGGTCCGCTGAGCCGAATGATTCCCCGCATGGCGCCGCCCGGCGCCGAGGCGATTGCGGCAATAGTTTCGTCGACGTTCACAGCGGCGAATCAGGCCTTGATCGTGGCTTGGCAAATGTGGGGCACGTTTCTAACGTGCCAGGCCAGTAAGTTGGTTAGCTACGGCACGTTAGAAACGTGCCCCACGTGTTAACGCCTCTAGCGTTTCGCAAGGTTATGATCAAGGCGGCGAATTACATCGTCTCCGGTTCTTCGTCGATCACATCCAGTTCCTTCAGCTCTTCGATCAACAGGCGGATTTCGTTCTCGTACTCGCTGGACATGTCGCCTTTGACCAACTGTTTGAGGAACGCGGCTGCACCGTCCTTGACCAGCGTTGCCGCTTCGGCGTCCGGAAATCGCAGCATCGGATCCGGAGAGATCAGGCCCCGGCAGAAACTCATCAACAACTCGTTACACGTCACCTCTTCGGGGAGGATCTCCGTCAGTCGTTGCGGCAAACGGCGTTTGGCCTCCAGTAATTCGCGATACTTGCCCAGGCCGCGAAACGGCTGGCAGCCCGAGAGCATCTCGACCAGCACATAACCCAGAGCCGCCAGATCGCTGCGCGGCGTGTTCTCGCCTCCGTCCAGCACTTCCGGTGCGGCATAGGTTGGCGTGCAGGTGCGAATCGCCGGTGGGTCTTCCATTTCGAAAGCGGCACCAATATCGATAATCTTCGCATTGCCCGTTCGCTTGAGCATCACGTTCGAAGGCTTGATGTCGCCGTGCACGACGCTTTCGCGATGCAGCGATGCCAACGCCGCCAGGCACTCGCGCACAATCGATACAGCAACACCGGGCTTGAAGCGGGTCTGCTCCGGCCCTGCGGTTGCGATCACGTCGTTGATGTACTCCCACCGACGTCCGCTAACTCGTTCCTTCACCCGCTGAAACGCCCGGTTGCACAACAGTCGTCGGAGATCGAAACCATCGACCCATTCCATAACCATCATGCGGATCCGGTCGCGGTCGACGAAATTCTGTACGTCCAGCAGATTGTCCTGTGCGATCTGCGCCACGTGCGCCGAAACCTTGGCGATGCGCACCATCGCGTCGTCGTAACCGTGAGCGTCCTCGAAGCGTTCCGGACTGAATACCTTTATGGCCACGGGCACCGTGAATCCGTCCGCGCCGCGCGAGTAGCTCAAGTACACGACGCCTTGGCCGCCGGCCCCCAGACGTTTTTCCAGGCGATAATGGACTGTCCAGTGAAGACTCTTGGTTTTCAGGATCTGGCCGTAGCGATCGAACAATTCGGTGTCGCAAGCCGAATCATCTTTGCGGCCTCGCGTCATGGTTGCCCTTACATCGCGCCGTGTGGTCGTCAAGGTTGACATATCTCCGAATACCCAATACCAGGGTTAGCTTTTGTGAAGGTGCTGTTGCTATGTTAGGCACGACCAACCGGTTGCGTCCAAGCTAGAACGAGTGCGGATGTTCGGGCGGGAGGACGGCATACGGCAGCATGACCGTCTGTCAGAGTTGAATCGGCGAGCAGGATGCGACAGTTCCCTTGCCCGCGAGGTATGGAAACACGAGCAGGACGCCCGTGGCACTCGTCAAGACACTTCTGACAATTTCATACTAACACAAGTGACGCAAAAAGACTAGCCGAATGTGGTCCGGGACGGGGCGGGTTTCGTGGGCAGGGCATCCAGTGCCAACCGTGCCGCTGGGCAGTGGCGCCGTGTCGGGTACACTGTTCCGATTGAGACTATCGTACCGGATCTACTATGCCAGACCTCGAACCGTTCGAAGAGAAGTTGGCCGGGCAGTGGCCCCCTTCCACGTGGCGTGACGTCACCGCACTGGTCGCCGTCTCCGGCGGGGCGGACAGCGTGGCGTTGTTACGCGGCATGGTCGCCGTGCGCCAACAGGGAGAAGGGCAAATCATCGTCGCCCATTTCAACCACGGCTTGCGCGGCAACGAATCGGACGCGGATGAAGCCTTTGTGGTGGAGCTTTGCGGAAGATTGGACCTGGCGCACGAGATCGGACGCATGGAGCAGCGGGCATGCGACGAGGATAGTCCACCGAACGCATCTGGCGACCTGCGATCGGCGTCGGCGTCCGAGGCGGACGCGAGGGATTGGCGATATCGGTTCCTGCGGGAGACGGCGGCAAGAGTCGGAGCCCGGTTCGTTGTCACGGCCCACACGGCTGACGATCAGGCCGAGACCGTCCTGCATCGAGTGCTCCGCGGGACGGGAATCGCTGGTCTGGCCGGCATACGACCGTACCGACAATTGATTCCGGGCGTCGCGCTCGTGCGCCCGATGCTGAACACGCGACGGACGGAAGTGATTCAATATCTGAAGGCGGTCGGGCAGGAATACCGCGAAGACTCGACAAACGCAGATCTCGGCTTCACCAGGAATCGCATTCGCCGCGAGTTGCTGCCTCAGATTGCGGACGTGTACAATCCAAACGTTGTGGAGGCATTGAATCGATTGGGCTCGATGGCTGGCGATGTGCAAGCCTTGGTCGATGGACTCGTCGGACAACTGGCAGATCGCTGTATCAAGAAAAGCCTTGCCGAAGAAGTGATCATCGACTGCCGCCCGCTGCACTCCGCCAACGCGTTTCTCGTTCGCCATTTGCTCATCCGGATTTGGACGGATCATACTTGGCCACAGCAGGCCATGAGTTACGACAAGTGGGACCAATTGGCCAAGCTTGCCACGGACGAAAAGCCAGCCAAAACGGGCACCAAGATCGTACTTCCCGGCAATATCCTTGCTGAACGGACAGGCGACCTGCTGCTGTTGCTAGCTACGCGGTCCGACGACCATACAAGCTTGTCTTGACCTCGATCACCAAATCGGCCTACGATTTCGCGCTTCCCTGCGCCCAGAGTGCGCTATGAGAGGGCAGGAGAGGGATCGGGTGTCGGGTTTCAGGTGTCAGGAAGGATGAGGACGGAGCAGCGGCTGGAAACTCGAAACTCGAAACTCGAAACTCGACACCCGACACCCAACACCCGACACCCAACACCCAACACCCGACACCCAACACCCGACACCCAACACCCGACACCCGACACCCAACACCCAACACCCAACACCCGACACCCGACACCCAACACCCAACACCCAACACCCGACACCCAACACCCAACACCCGACACCCGACACCTGACACCTGACACCCGACACCTGACACCTGACACCCGACACCCGACACCCAATGTACCGGAAACTGATCATCGCCATCCTGTTCGCCTCGTTCGGCCTTCGATTGGCCGCGGGGTTTTGGTGGCAGAACCGTCTTCCGCAAGACACGAAGTTCGGGTTCCCGGACAGCGAAAGCTACTGGATGTTGGCGGAGACGATCGCAAACGGCCAACCATACCAGACGAATCCCGATCGCCGCGCATTCCGCACGCCCGGCTACCCGCTGCTGCTGGCAGGATTGTTCTGGTCGGCCGACGACGAGCCGCCGGTCATGTGGGCCAGGATTCTGAATGCCCTATTGGGTACGCTGGCCGTGGGAGGCGTGATTCTGTTGGCCCGGTTGCTGTTCAACGAAAAGACGGCGTTGGTGGCCGGCGTTGCGGCCGCGCTGTACCCAGGGGCAATCTCGACCAGTACGTTCGTCTTGTCCGAGGCGCCGTTTTGTCCGTTCATGCTGCTGCATTTGGTCCTCTGGACGTTGGCTTGGAAGGCGACTGAGAGAAAGCGACAGGCGGTACTGGGCGCCGCGGGTGGCGTGTTGGGCGGGATTGCGGCACTGATGCGTCCGAGCTGGCTGTTGTTCGTGCCGTTTGCGATCGCCGTTGGCTTGGCGTCAAGGCGCGACACGGGCCGGCACGTTTGGGTGGGCGTTTGGGTGGTGGCTGGCATGGTGTCCGCAATGATGCCGTGGTGGATTCGCAACTGGCACGTGGCAGGCCGTTTCGTACCTACGACGCTTCAGGTCGGTGAAAGCCTGTACGACGGTCTTAATCCCCAGGCGACCGGCGCAAGCGACATGGCGTTTGTGGACCGATTTCGCGAGCAACTTCGCCGTGAAGACGCCCATCGCGGTGCCTCCGCTTCGGATGGGGCCAACTTCGAACAGCGGCTGGACCAGCGGATGCGCGACTCGGCTTTGGCGTGGGCCAAAGCGAATCCGGGCCGAGTACTTCAACTGGCGGCCGTCAAGTTCCGGAGAATTTGGAACGTCTGGCCTAACGAGTCGTCACTGCGTCACCCCCTTTTCTGCGCGGTCGTCGCCGTTGGATTCTTGCCTATTTTGATCTTCGGTGTATGCGGCGTGTGGAAGTATGCCGGCCGAGGTTGGCCTTATGTGTTGTGTTTCCTGCCGGCCGTGTATTTCACTTGTTTACACATGGTGTTTGTCGGATCGATTCGGTATCGTCAACCGGCAATGCTACCCCTGATTGTGCTTGGCGCAGGTTTTGTGGGGCAATTGATTTGGAAGTGGGCGGAGCCCACAAAGTTTTGATGCACGAACGGAATCGTGGATTTATCGCTCGATGTCACTCGTTCCTGCGAGGCGTTTTGCTGAGCGCCGCGCTGGTGGCTCTCGTGCTGCTGGCCGCCTGGTTCGTGGTCAAGAGCCAAATCCATGACGAAATTCGCCAATGTGTCGAACAGAGGCTTGCCCAGCATTACGCCGGACTTCGCGTCTCCGTGCGATCGGCCCGGCTGATCGAAGGACGAGGGATCGAGATATACGGAGTATTGATCACCGAGAAGGACGGGCAAGCAGTGTTGGCGAACGTGGACGAAATCTTCGCCGCGTGTCCCATCACCACGGAGCAGTTGCTTTCGGGCGAGCGACCGCAGGCCCGGCATCTGGCGATTCGCGGCCTGAAAGCGTGGGCCAAACAACGCCCCGACGGATCGTGGAACGTCGATCAACTCTGGCCGTTACCGAAATTCGGTCCCAACTCGCCGCCGTCGACCATCAAAGACGGTGTGGTCAAAATCGCCGTTGGCGACAGCGGCAAGTGGTCCACATTCAGCTTTCGTGACGTCGATTTGCAGGTCACTCCGGAACGTCCCACCGTGCAACCAGGGCAACTGGCAGCGGGCACCTACCGACCTCCGGTGCGCATCCGAGGGACATTGAAGGGTGACTTTTTCGACACCGTCAATCTCCAAGCTCGCATCGACCCCAACACGGGCGCATGGGAGGCCGATGGCGCCGCGGAGGGTCTGCAGCTTTCGCCGCAACTCCACGCCGCACTGCCCGCCTCGTGGCGCAAGGGCCTGGAATCTGCGGCATCCGTGAGCGGCCGGATGAAGCTGAGCTTCCACCTCGCCCAAAATGGGTCAGAAGAAGATCCAGTCAACTTCGCGGTTTCCGGTACTCTTAGCGAAGGACAGATTGCCGACCGTCGTCTGCCCGTCCGCTTGTACGATGTGGAAGCACAGTTCTACTGGGACAACGACCGCGTGATGATCGAGAGCCTTTCCGCGCGAAATGGGGCTACCACGCTGGAACTCTCGCTGGAGCAGAACGGCACAGCGAAAGGCAAACGGTTCGCATTGGCCGCTCACGCCAAGAAACTGGTCGTTGACGACAGGTTCCTCCAGGCCTTGCCAAATGAGCCGTTCAAGCTCCAGTCACTGTCGAGCAAATACTCGCCGGACGGCGTCGTCGACGCCGATCTTAGTCTCGAATTCAAGGGTGGCCGTTGGATAACGGACGTCTACGTGAAATGCCTCGACGTCTCGTTCAAGTACTACAAGTTCCCCTACCGCCTGGAGCGCGGAAACGGAACCGTCACGCTGAAAGACGACGTGGTCACGATCGACATGGAGGCTTTGGCCAGCGGGCAGACGGTGAACATTCACGGCGTTCTCAACCACCCCAACACAAACCCCACCGGATGGGTCGAGGTGGCGTGCGAGCAGCCGATCCCATTGAACGACGAACTTCTGGCGGCCTTGGACGACCGGACCGAGAAGCTTGTTCGATCGTTCCATCCAAGCGGCAGTCTGACCGTCGTGGGACGCTTCGAACGTGATGGGCCCGGCGCAGCGGGGGTGCATAGGGATGTGAAAATCGGATTGCACAACTGCAGTATCCAGTACGAAAAGTTCCCTTATCCGTTGAGCATGATCCGCGGAACGATGAGATGGAACGACGAAGGCTGGATTTTTCAAGACCTCTCGGGGCGCAACGATAGTGGGTATATCGAATGCGAGGGCACATGGAAGCGAACTAGCAGCGACGATGGCCTATTGGCCTTAGATTTCGTGGGAGTTGACGTGCCTCTGGAGGACGAATTGAGGGACGCCCTTAGCCCCAGCACCGCGCAACTGTGGAGTGAGGTCCGGCCGCGTGGCTCCATCGATCACCTGATGATCAACCTGAGGTACCCGGAGACAACAAAGCTCCTGTCGTTGGACATAAGAACGCAACAGTGGAGAAAGAAGCCCAACGACGAAGGCCGCAGCATGACGATCTTCCCAACGTGGTTTCCCTACCGCCTGGATGACTTGGAGGGCGTCGCCGTCTACAAGGACGGCATCGTCACGCTCGAAAGCGTCTCGGCGTTGCACGATGACACTCTGATCAGCCTCAACGGTCGGTGCGCATTTGGCAAGGAGGGATATTGGCAAGTGCAGTTGACTGACGTCGTGGCCGATCGCGTCAGCTTCGATCACGAATTGCTGGAGGCGTTGCCCGCCGAGCTGGGAAAGGCCGCCGGAAAACTGAACCTGCGCGGCAGTATTAACGTGCTGGGATGGTTGTCGTTCTCGGGGGGGGCAGGCGCAAACGAGCCGCCAACGGCCAATTGGGACGTCACATTCGACATCGAAAACGGCAGCATGCGATGCGGACTGGAATTGGATCATATCCACGGCGATGTGCGTTTGTATGGCAGCAGCGGTCGGCAAGGCTTCTACAGCCGCGGGAAGCTGGACGTGGATTCCATGTTTTTCAGGGACGTGCAACTAACTCAGGTTAGTGGGCCGCTCCTGATTACCCCGATCGAGGTTGTCCTGGGGGCTGAATCCGAACGAGATCGCACGGATGGCGCCCCACGCCAACTCACTGCGAACATTTTCGGCGGGCAACTATCCGCCGACGCCAGGGTGCAATTGGACAGCGAGACTCCATATTTGCTTCAGGCGAGGCTAGTGCAGGGTGATCTCGGGCAACTAGCGCAAGAAATGGCTATGAAGAATCGGGACGTTCATGGAAAGGTGAACGCGCTACTGAATCTGAGCGGCAACGGCTATGGCAGACATTCGTGGCGGGGGAACGGTGGTGTGTGGCTGTATGACGCAGATATCTATAAGATCCCCGTGATGGTGGCTCTGCTAAAGCCGCTGCTCCTCAGTCGGCCGGACAGGACGGCATTCGAAAGCGGCGAAATCCAATTCCGCATCGAGGGTGAACAGGGGTACCTTGACAAAATCAATTTTCATGGCGACGCCGTCAGCCTGAAGGGCTCTGGCGAAGTGAACCTTGACCGCCAAATCGACCTCGAATTCTATACACTGGTTGGTCAACGAGAATTCGACCTGGCGGCATTGCGGGCCCTGTTACAGCAGGCCAGTGCCCAGATCTTCCGCATCCGGGTGAGGGGCACCTTGGATCGACCGGATCCGACCCGCTTGCCCCTGCCGGTGGTGCAAGATACGCTGCAGCAACTGTTCCCCGATGCGGCAAAACGACGAGAGAAGCGCCGCGAGTTGGACCTACGCCTCCTTCAACCGCTGGAAACGGCACGCCGCAGACTAATGCCCGGACTCGGACGCCAAAGGGAGTGAGGGAGGGGAAGGGTGTCGGGTGTCGGGTGTCGGGAAGAAGACACTCGAACCGGTGGGCAAAGACATGAAACTCGAAACTCGCCCCCGCGACACCCGACACCTGACACCCGTATCTCGCATCCCGACCCTGAGGCCAAATCATGCGTTTCACCAAAATGCACGGAGCCGGAAACGACTACGTCTATGTAAACTGCTTCGACGAGCCAGTGCCTTCGAATCTGGCGAATTTGGCGGAGAGGATCTCGGATCGGCATACCGGCGTCGGCGGCGATGGCCTTATTTTAATCCGGCCGTCGGATGCAGCCGATGCGCGTATGCAGATGTTCAACGCCGATGGCAGCGAGGCGGAGATGTGCGGAAATGGCATCCGCTGTGTAGCCAAGTTTCTGTACGATCATGGCATTTGCAGGAAAGACCAACTGCAGATCGAGACCCGTGCCGGCGTCTTGTCGTTGAACGTCGAAACGGCCGGCGGTTTGGTCCAGCGAGTCACGGTGGACATGGGCGAACCCATTTTGGAGGCCAGTGACATCCCCACGACGCTACAGGGCAACCCGGTTGTGGATGCCGAATTTCAGGTCGGTCAACACGAGTTGAAGGTCACCTGTGTCTCGATGGGCAACCCGCATTGCGTCGTATTTGTCGATCGGGCGACCGATGATCTTGTCCTTGGCCTGGGGCCGAAAATCGAGGTGGATTCACGTTTTCCGGCGCGAGTCAACGTCGAGTTTGTCGAGCTGCTCGGCTCCGGCGAGGTCCATCAGCGGACTTGGGAACGCGGTTCGGGCGAGACGATGGCCTGCGGCACCGGCGCCAGTGCGGTTTGCGTGGCAGGCGTCTTGTCGGGCCGTACCGAGCGAAAGATCCTAAACCATCTCCGCGGCGGCGACCTGGAACTGCACTGGAACGAGCAAGACAACCACGTCTACATGACTGGGCCGGCGGTCGAGGTCTTCAGCGGCGACTGGCCAGAAGATGGAGCTGGATAAAGCAAACATACGGCACCTTGAAAGCACGGATGTGAACGATGACTCGCTTTGGGAAGTGGAAAGCGAAACTGGGCGGTTTGGCGGTCTACACTATGGTTCGCGGGTGGATGAGCACGCTGGACTATCAGGCGATTTTCTGCGATCGGACGGTCGATCCGACATATGAAGGCTTCAAAGGCCCCATAATCTTTGTCTTCTGGCACGAATACCTCCCCTGTCCGGTCTACGTGGGGCCACACTGCAATGTGGCGATGCTGGTCAGTCGCCATCGCGATGCCGAATGGCTTTCGCAAGCGGCCCGGCTGATGGGTTTTCGCATCGTGCGCGGCTCGACCAAACGCGGTGGCGGCCGGGCGTTGCGCGAGCTACTGCGGACCAATCGCACGATGAACCTGGGCATAACGCCCGATGGGCCCCGCGGTCCCAGACGCCACGTCGCTGCGGGCTGCGTCTATCTGTCCTCCAAACTGGAGGTGCCGTTGGTACTCGTCGGGATCGGCTACCACAAGCCCTGGCGAATGCCTACGTGGGACCGATTTGCCGTGCCGCGTCTTTACTCGCGAGCGCGGCTCGTCTTCGGACCTCGCCTCCAGATTCCCCTCGGACTAAACCGTGACCGGATCGAGGGCCACCAACGGGAGATCGAGGTTTTGCTGAACCGGCTGACGCAGGACGCGGAACAGTGGGCGGATTCCGGCCAGCGCAGGCGCGATCAGGTCCCGTATTCCTGTCGGCCCGCGCCGCCACAAAGCCGGACGAATGGGATTTCAAGAACGCTTGGCAGCGAATCAGCACTGCCAGCAATGCTGTCGTTTACGAAGAAATGCGCATAGCGCTTTTGGGAGGACAAACCATGCCGATTTACGAGTTCTACTGTGCCGACTGCCATACGGTCTTCAGTTTCTTGGCCAAGAAGCCAGACACAGAAAAACGCCCGGCGTGCCCGCGCTGTGACCGCCCGAAACTGGATCGCAGACTCTCGCGGTTTGCCATTTCCAAGGGGCGGTCGGAACCGACCGAGGGCGATGATCTGCCAGCCGACCTGGACGAGACCAAGATGGAACGCATTCTGGCGGAGATGGCCAGTGATGCGGAGGGCATGAACGAGGACGACCCTCGCCAGATGGCACGCATGATGCGCAAGCTACAAGACGCCACCGGCATGCCGCTCGGCAAAGGCTGGGAAGAGGCCATGCGGCGGATGGAAGCCGGCGAAGATCCCGATGCGATCGAGGAAGAAATGGGGGACCTGCTGGACACCGAGGATCCGATGCTCGGCGAAGGAGGCCATAGCCTGCGTCAGATCTCCCGAAGGCTCAAGCCGCCCAACGTGGACGACACGCTGTACGATATGTGAATCGGTTCTCTATTGACCCATTTTTGCCGGCTCCCTTATACTCCGGCCGCCTGTAACAACCGGATCACTTCGATACAACGTCCGGAACGAATCGCTATCGCTCAGGGAGAAGTGGATATGGCTGGCAAGGATGCTAGCGGCGTCGCGCCGCGTCTTGGCAGGATTAGGGTCCCGAACACCGTTTTCGTAGTCACCCTGCCTTTGGTTCTTGGTCTTCTGGCGGCAAGCACCTTGTGGGTCTCGCCTGCCGATGCCCAGAGCGCCGCACCGGGCAGTTCGACATCGCGATTCGCCGCCGGTCCACAGCCTGCCGCGGCGACGTCGACCGGCCAACAGCCCCAAGTCACGGCCGTCGTGAATGGGGAACAGATCAGCCGACAAGCGTTGGCTGACGAATCCCGGCGCCGGTATGGCCAAGAAGTGCTGGAGAGCATGGTCAACAAGCAGATCATTTTGCAGGCCTGCCAGACTCGTGGCGTCGCCATTTCTCAACAGGATGTGGAAGCTGAAATCAACAATGTCGCCAGCAAGTTCGGACTGTCCGTCGATCGTTGGCTTACCCTGCTGGAGACCGAGCGCGACGTAGATCCCCAAGACTATCGCCGGGACATCATCTGGCCCACGCTTGCCCTGCGCCGGTTGGCCTCCAAGGAGACGGTGGTTACGCAGGAGGAATTCGCAGCAGCTTTCGAATCCGAGTACGGACCGAAAGTTAAAGCCAGTATCATTGTGGTCACGGATCGCGCGAAAGCGGAGCGACTGCTGAAGCTGGCCAAATCCGCTCCGGACGGATTCGGGCAGCTTGCCAAAGAGCACTCGGAGGACAAGGCTACGGCAAGTGCTTACGGCGTTATCCCGCCGATCCGCAAGCATCTTGGCGATCCGAACATCGAACAAGTCGCCTTCCGTCTCGAAGAGGGCGAAATTTCGTCGATCGTCCAAGTCGCCAATCAATACTTCATTCTGAAATGTGATAAACAGATCGACCGCACTTACATTTCCAGCGAACAGTTGCCGGACATCAAGAGACAGTTGTACGATCGCATCCGCGACCACAAAATGCGTACCGAGTCGGCCACGTTGTTTAAGCAACTCCAGTCGCAGGCCCAAGTCGTCAATGTCCTGAACGACGCGAATCTCCAACGGCAGTATCCGGGCGTGGCCGCGCTCGTGAATGGACGGGCGATTACGGAACTGCAATTGTCCGAAGAATGCATCGTTCGTCATGGCAAAGAAGTGCTGGAAGGCGAGATCAACCGCAAACTGCTGCTACAGGAGTTGCGACGCCGGAAGAAGAGCGTCGAGGAGCAGGATATCGACTACGAAGTCGCACGAGCGGCCGATGCCTACAACTTCCTGAGGCCTGACGGCTCGCCGGACGTCGACGCGTGGCTGAAGAAGATCACCGAAGGTGATACGACGACGATCGAGTTGTACGTTCGCGACGCCGTCTGGCCGTCGGTCGCCTTAAAGAAGCTGGTCGACAGCAAGGTGCAGGTTACCGACGAAGATATGCAAAACGGGTTTCTATCGAACTTCGGCGAGCGGGCGAAAGTGCTGGTCATTGTGTTGGGCAATCATCGCCAGGCGCAAGAAGTGTGGGACATGGCTCGCAACAATCCCACGGACCAGTTCTTCGGCCAACTTGCTTCTCAATACTCGATCGAGCCGGCTTCGCGATCCAATTTCGGCGAAGTTCCGCCCATACGCCGCCACAGCGGCCAACCGGTGCTGGAGAAAGAAGCGTTTTCACTGAAGACCGGCGAGCTTTCGGGGATCGTGGCCGTGGCGGACAAGTACGTCATCATGCGTTGCTTGGGCCGTACCAAGCCGGTGGTCAAGGAGTTTGACGCGGTCAAGGACGAGTTGTTCAAAGACATCCAAGAGAAGAAGCTACGGATTGCCATGGCCAAGGAGTTTGACCGGCTGAAAGAAACGGCGCAGATCGACAACTTCTTGACCGGCACCTCGCAGGCCGGCACACGCTTGGGTGCGCGAACCGCCTCGCCTGCCAGTTACGTTCAGCCGGCCGCCCCACGAGCAGGCAGCATCAAGCGGTAGTGGCCCCAAGAATCGATCGCCGTTTCTACTTGCCTCCGCTGACGCACGGCTACCCAACTCGTTTGACCGCAAGTAGGTCCCGCTTGCCGAGCGGGACCTCGAATTCCGACGGTGCCACCGCCTCCAGGTCCCGCTCGGCAAGCGGGACCTACCTCGAGCGCGCCAACGCGACCTCTTGAGCAGGCCTCCTCCGGCTTGCGGTTAAACGAAAATCTCATACCATGCGATGCTATCTTGACGTTGAGCAAATGGTGAACGTTTGGGAGATAGCAGAATGCCTGGTACAGATGGACTGCGGGTCTTCGTCACTCGCAGGATTCCCGCTGCTGGTTTGGATAAGGTCGTCGACGAGTGCGATGCGGAGGTCTGGGACGAACCGCTGCCTCCGTCTCGTGAAGTGCTTCTGGAAAAGATCGCCGGCTGCGATGGCGTGTTGACGCTGCTGACCGAGAAGGTCGATGCCGAATTCATGGACGCTGCGGGCTCGCAGTTGAAAGTGATCAGCAACTTCGCCGTCGGCTTCAACAACATCGACGTGCCCGAGGCCACTCGGCGAGGAATCCGCGTCGGTAACACCCCGGGCGTGTTGACGGACGCCACGGCAGACTTGGCATTTGCCCTGTTGATCTCGGCGGCACGGAGAATCATCGAAGGCAACCAGTACGTCCGCGCGGATCGATGGAAGACGTGGGAGCCGTTGGGTCACATTGGACAAGATCTGTGCGGCAAGACGCTCGGCATTGTCGGCATGGGCCGTATCGGATTCGCTCTGGCCAAACGGTGCCGTGGCGGTTGGGACATGCAGGTGTTGTACCACGACAAACATCGAAACGAGGCTGCGGAGAAGGAGTTAGACGCACTGCAAGTCGACTTCGATACATTACTAGCGGAATCCGATTTCGTTTCCGTGCATACGGACCTGAACGAAGAGACCCACGGGATGTTCGATGCTGCGGCCTTTGCCAAAATGAAAAAGACCGCAGTGTTCGTCAACAGCGCCCGCGGCCCGATCCAAAACCAACGAGATCTGTGTGACGCCCTGCGAAATGGCGAGATCTTCGCAGCCGGATTGGACGTTACCGATCCGGAGCCCGTCCGAGCGGACGATCCTCTCGTCGAGTTGCCCAACTGCGTACTGGTTCCACATGTCGGCAGCGCAACCGTATCCAGCCGCAACGGCATGGCCGAGATCGCCGCCGACAACCTGCTGGCCGGGCTTCGCGGCCAACCGCTTAGGCATTGGCTAAATCCGCCGCAATAGGTGGTGAGCGTCGGGGCCAGTTGCCGCTTCAACGGCGAGTACGTGTTGGAAGCCGCCTCTATGCGCCGAAGGCTGAGTCTGGCCAGTAGGTCCCGGCTGCCGGACGGGACCTCCGCGCTCGTGGCATTGCTCTCTGATGCCGCAAGGTCCCGTCCGGCAGACGGGACCTACTGCGCAGCAATCCGCCGTCCTCTCCGCCCTAGGCAGTGACGGCAAGCGGGGTAAAATTATTGGTTTTGCCGAATGGAAATCCGGGATAAAGAGATACTCCGAAAGAGAAAGAGAGACTAAAGTGGCGCAGCAAATGAAGAAAATCGGCCTGATAACCAGTGGTGGCGATTGTGGTGGCTTGAATGCGGTCATCAAGGGGGCAGCTTTGGCGGCCGAGGCCAACGGGGTTCAGGCGGTAGTTATCCCGAACGGGTATGCAGGGCTCTACAATCTGATCGAGATGGAAGGGCTGGTCAGATTAGACGCGAAACGTGTCGACGCGGTCCAAGCCAGTGTGGCTGGGTCCGAGGCCGGGCATTCCCGCGTGAAGATCTCCAAGATCAGTGACGAGAACCGCTACGCACGTATCAAGGAGGGATTGGCCAAGCACTGCATCGACGGGTTGGTCATTAGCGGCGGCGACGATACTGGTTCGGTGATTGTCGATCTGAGCGAGCAAGGTATACCGTGTGTCCACGCACCGAAGACCATGGACCTGGACTTGCAGACCTACAGCGTGGGCGGCGATTCGACCGTCAGCCGCATTGCCCAGTTTGTCCGCGACCTGAGGACGACGGCCGTCACGCACAACCGCGTGATGGTCGTGGAAGTGTTCGGGCGCTACTCGGGCCACACCGCATTCCGTGGCGGCGTGGGCGCCGAGGCTGACTGCATTCTGCTGCCTGAAATCCCCGTCGATTTCAAAATCGTCTACGAGGATCTCCGCGACAAATTCACGCGGCGCGTATGT
>JADHUC010000189.1 GCA_016784735.1 Pirellulaceae bacterium
CCTCCTGGCTGATCGTCAACTTGATCATCCTGGCCCTCCTGGCCAATGCTCATCCTTGAATATAACCCTCCTCACGACGCCCGAAATATAACGCCGAAAACGAATCCCAGAAACCGCAATTTCTCAGCTCGCGGCGTATCGATGAATCGGAATGGTGTACGATGGCCTTCCAAGGCCGCCGAAAATGCCTGACCGACGGCCTTGGAAGGCCATCGTACGTCGAATATCGGTCTGTCGCCGGGATTCACGCATTCGGCCGCATTCTGGATCGAGCGTCACGGTTTCGTCTCGGTCCCCGGATCGCCATCCTGGCCACCAGGGGTCACGTGGTCGATCGTGCGGCGACCGAAGCCCTGTCGAACCCAATCATTGACGGCCGATGCCGTAAATTGACTTCGCCAATTTGCTCTCGATTGCTTGCGTGCCTCCTCGATGAACGCGTCCAGCGTCGGTTCCAGCCCGAGGTGCGCCATGTAGCTCTCGATCGTCCGGACCGGATCGGGTGGCTGGACGTCCTTCGCCGCCGACCCTTGTTCGCCCGTTTGGCGCGTCCACTCATCGAAACTTGTGCCTTGTCCGTCAAGCTGAAACCAATCTTCGGCGGGGCGCTCGGAAGAATACATGTTGTTCGAGAACGTACAGCCCGTTACGTTCCCCACGGCACGGATGAGCGGCTTTTCCTGCCAGGGCATCAGCAGTGTGTTTCGAGTGAACGAGATTCCGTCGAGCCGATCCGTATTGTGAATGAAGTACACGGCGGCTCCGCAGAAGACATTGTCCGTCACCGCCACGTTACGGCAGGCCCCGGACTCGTCGGACGCCTCGACGTTTAGCAGATGCATGTTGTGGACATCGACAAGTTTTCGTTGGACCAGAACGTTGCCAGCGACCCTTCCCCCATCCCAGTCCATCACGTCAATTCCCCATCCGAGATGTCGCAACGTGGGGCGGCCGCGACCAAGATCGAGGAAGACGTTGTTGGTGACGGCTACGTTCTGGAAGCGAAGAGGTCCAGGAGTGTTGCCGCCGGCGCTGATCCCAATCTCTCCTTCCACATACAAGTTGTTGTCCATTACCAAATTGCGGGCACTCGCCGGGCCGCTGTTAGCCGTCCATTTGTTTCCAATGCTTGAAGCGCGCAGAAACATGTTGTTGCGAAAGACCACATCGTGGCAGTCGCAAAAGTACGTGTTGTGATTGAAGATTGTCGCTCCGCCACGGTTCTTGCGGTTGCCCTGCTCCTGCACGAGCCATCCGTTGTGGTCGTAGATGTTTTCTTCCAGCAGAATTGACACACCGTTGGCGTAGGTGCCCTGACAGTGACTGTCGCGGCTGTAATTGTCCAGCACCAGGTTCCGTCGGAAGACAAGCTGTTCTGTCGCCGGAGCCGGGCCCACTCGTCGATCCCGTGCAACTTGCAGCGCGGCCCCACAGAACCGCATGCAGCAGTCTTCCACGAGAAGCCGCCGACCCGTGGCCATGTGTTTGCCGCTGATGAACACCCCGATCGCACTTTTCACAGCGCATTCGGGGCTGAATTCCGGGGACTGGGGATCCTTCCCGGCGGCGTAGAACTCGATTCCGACGATGGCGATGTCGTGGAAGCCGTCGTGAATGTGAAATCGCACCCCTGACTGTTTGCCTCGCAACCTGAGTTGTGGACGTCGAGCCCCTTCCCCATAGGCTCCGATCACCGATGGTTCCTGTGCTGAACGCCCATTGGGAGGACTCCCAAGTGCTTCATACCAGACATCGCCACGTTTCAGCAGCACCCAGTCCGGATGACCGTCGCGCGCCGCAGCGAGTCCGGAGCGGACGGTCTTGTAGGGCCTCACCGGCCCCTTGGGGCGAAACGGGTCGGCACCAACCGCGGGATCGTCAGGCAAGTAGAAGTGGGCTGCGTCGTCGTCTCCAGCGCTGCTGCTGACGTAGATAAGACGAGTGTCTTCAGCGGGTCGGAGTTTCGTCCAGCCCTCGTCATCTACAGGAAGCCAACGCGATGGCCGCTCGGCGCTGCCTTCGTTGGCGCCGTGGGAGGACAAACATGCGCCAAATATCAGTACCACGAAAAACAGACGCATCGTTTCCTGGCTATTCATCAGTTCTCTTGCCTTTCTCGTCTTGGACCAGGGAAGACATCCAGATCGACATTGCCCTCAACGAGAGAGACAATGCTGCCGTCGGAATCGATGTCCACGGCCCGGGTCGTGTTGAATGTACCACCCGAGCGCCAACATGCTGATCACATGGGCGGCGATGATCAGGTAATCCAGCCAATGTAGGCCACGGGCGTCCATGTCCAGCTTCACTCCACTCGCACGGCGATTGCAGGGGGTCGTTCAGCCTGTTTTGTGCCTTAATGCTACTGCAAGACAACGCTCGCCACGGGGTCGGGTCGGACGGTGAATGTCACCAAGCCATTTTCGTCCTTCAATAACAGCGGCTCCATCGCTCCGATCAGCCGGGCTTCGGTGACGCCGCCAAGCCGCTCGCTGCGAAGCGAGAACGTAAGTTCGCCGGCTTGGTAGTCGATCTTCTCTTTCTCTTGTGACGGGCCGCGGACTCTGGGGCGTTGTCCGGCCGCGGCCTCTCGATCGATCGCATGCAGCACGTGCCTGCCGTCGGCTTGCGTGAGAATGATGCGGTAGCGGTCCGTGACCTGCGGGTCGCAAACCAGCGTGGGCTGGCCGATCGTTAACTGCCTGAGCACGCGCCAGAAGGGATGTTCCTTGGCAAACGATGCTTCGGACGTGGTCACGAGGATCGCTTGACCCTCGCCGCAACGATTGCGAAACATGGCCGGCGACCGGATCGGGTCCTCGAAGCGAGCGATCACTTCGGCCGAGGTCGGTTTGACCCGGACGGCCATCGGCAAGAAGGACAAGGATGTTCCGGCCACGGCGTCCCGCAGCTCGGCTGCCTCCGCGACGACGGGGATCGGCTTGGCACCGGTGCTGGTCGATAAGTCCCGGCCGGCCGCGTCCAACACCCGGATCGCCTCCAGGTCGGCTAATTGCCGGTCTTTTCCTTCGTACAACTCGCGGAGAACCTTGACGCGAATCGCGTGGGTCCGCACGGGTCGGTCCAGTTTGACAGAGATTTTCACGGCGTCAGCATCGCGGATCGACTTTGCCACCATCCACGCGTCCGCAACTTTCACCTCGATGTCCAAATCCGCCAGGCGATACGGGCCATTGCGAGCGATCAGCTCGACGAGGGCCACGTCGGCCGGTTCGGCCAGCGTGATCTCGGCCCAGTGCGGCATGGGTGTATTGGCAGAGGCCCAACTGGTTGCCAAGCCGTCCACCAGATGCTCCGCCGCGTACTGCGAGGAATACACGGAGTCAACCGTTACGGCCGTCTTGAGCTTGTGACTTGGGAACGTGACTTCTCCCTGGTACTCGACCCCGAGCACATCATCGAGCAGGTAGTCCTCTTGACGCGTCATGGTCCCATCGAGCATCGACGCATGTCCGAAGGCCACCAGTGTGCCACCCTGCCGGACATAGTCGCGCAACAATTGGGTGTGCCGCTCGTCCAACGGAGCCCGTTCGGGCAGCAGAATCGCCCCGTAACCGGAAAGCGACTTTGGCCAAGACGCGGATCCCGAGGTGCTGTAGAGCGTTCGGCTGAAGATGCCGGCCTCGGCCAGCGCCCGCGACATGGCGACCGTTTCGTCCCATGAGTTCCTTTGGTCGGCTTGGAATGGACTCCAGAAGGTGTTCTGCGCCGGGAGGTCCCATTCGCCGGTTGTCGCGGCGCCCAGCACGATCGCCACGTCGGTGTAGGGCTCGGCGCCCGTCAGTACCGGTTCCGTCTTCCTGAACCAGGAGCCGATCGCCTTGGTCCTCTGAATGACCTCTTCAGGGAATGGGCCGGCGTAACTTGGTGTCATGGCCACGTACACATTGGCCCCCTGGCAGAACGCCGCAGCGGCCGACGCGATGGCGCCCTTCTCCGTCATCGCGGGACCGGGACCCGCATCGTCGAGAGAGACAAACCATGAGTCGGACACCAGCAAGCCAAGCTCTAGCGGCTTTGAAAAAACCCAAGCCCTTCGCCCGTCGCCTTCGATCCGATCGAATTGGTGAGATTCGTGGGTGAAGTAATCAAGCCGGGATGCGAACATTTGATTGTATCGAGTCGGCGGCATCGATCGGGCTCCCGACCCGTTGGCAGTCAAAACACACTGCGGCTGCAAGTTGTCCCGCATTACCCGAACTTCATCGAAGTAATCTCGCTGGAGCCGGTAGATCAGCTCCTGTTTTTGCTGCGGCGTGGCCTCGGCAAATGGCGTGTCGAACACCTTCTTGCAGAAGTCTTCTACCCACTGATTCGATTCGTTGGACCTGATCGTGGGGACGTCGAACCAGATGCCGCCGACCGGACCGTATTCGGTGAACAATTCGCGAAGCTGCTGGATTCCGACCTGACGAAACGGCGACGTCAGTGTTTGCCGCCTGCACGGCCAAAAGGGGCTCCAAACGCTTGGGCTGCCGTCAGCAAGAAACACCGACCATTTGTCGAATTCCGGGTTGCCATCGCTGAGATGGTTCCAGTAGTAGATGATCCGCACGCCGTGGCGGTGGCAGGCGTCGGAGAGCTCTTTCACAAAATCCCGCTGCGTCTTGAAGCCCGTCGTCTTCGTGTCCCAGAAACACAGCCCGTCGATCCATTTGCTGTAGAAGATCACATAACTGCATCCGGCCTCTGCAAAATCCTGCGCCCACCGGTCCGCGTCGAACCGGTCTCCAAGACCTTTCCGCCACTGATCCATGGTGTAATCGCTCTTGGGTTCGTAGATGAACCCGGTCATAGCCGCCAATCGGGGATCCCTGTACCACGACTCCTCGGTTGACGCGGGCTCCGAGGGAACCGCGGTGGATGCAACCGGTTCGGCCGCGAAAGAAATGCCGCAACCGCTGAGCAGGAACAGCAACCTTGTGAAACGCATCGCGAATCTCCTTCTAGTCTTGCGGCTACGAATTGACCATGCGGGGCCCATTCTACATTCCACGGATTAGGAATTCGACCGCCGCGGTTGCGTTTTCCGGGCTTTCCAGAGTCATGCTCGTAACGCATGACTCAAGGCACAGTTCCATGCGTAGGCCTCAGAGCATCAACGACTGCCAATTCGGCCGAGCAGTTTGGCCCTTCGGCCAAACATACTCAGCACGGGTTGGAATGGCAGTTTTCCCGTGGGGCAGGTTCGTGACCAGCCGAGACAGACTGAAGGGGCGTCGGGTGATGTAAGTGCCACTGACGCTCGATACCCTGCTGTCGTTGGCGGGCCTAAACACCTACTGATCCAGACTGAAGCCACCACGTGGCCAACTGCGCATGTTCTCAGCGACGCGTCACGGCCAGTGTTTCTCATCGAAGAGATCATCGAAGGTTACCACGAGGTCGAAGGAGCCTTTGTGCTGAAGAGCGCCGCGCTCGCCCTCGGTGGTGATAAGGACTGTCTCGAACGTGCGTTTGCGGAACTTCGGATAATCGCAAAACCGAAAAAAAGTGCCGCAGTTGGAAGAAGATATTCGCTCTCTGGCCGAACCGGAAAGCCAGCAGGATCCCAAATTTCAGTCGCCGTTCAAGTATGCGCGGATGACGGCCAGAGCCATGCGCCACTCCCAGGAACTCACTCATTTCAATGAGATTAAGCTCCTTCAAGTGGATCTCGCAGAGCGACCGCGAGTACAGCGTCTTGGCCGTCGAGTACGCCGCCACGGCCTACGAACGACTGGAGCTACTGGCCCAAGGCAAACTGGCGCGGCTGCCGGCCGCTTCACAATACGCTGCGGACAAATCCTACTTCAGCACCGCCGCCAAACTTTGTGAAGGACTGGAAAGGGCCATCCAGTCGTACCGGGACAGCGAAGACCTGCACAAGACACGAGCGTGCGAAATCTGGAACCACATCTTAGCGAAGCGCGAAGCGCAGAAGACCGAATAAGCCGGCAAGCCGGTCCGGCTATCGCCTCAGGGATCGACTCGGAGACGGCGGTCGCTGGTCAGACCCGATGCCAACTCCGTGACGTGGATGGTCCATTGGCCGGTTGTGTCGTTGCTGGCCAGATCGAACGTGACCGACGCCTTGCCGTCTTGGGCTGCGTAGTAGCCGCTGAACTCGGCCTCGCGCTGTTGCGGGTCGAGCAATTGAACGTGCAAGGGGATCACCGCGTCGATTGCTTTGCCGGTCTCATCACCGACGGTGATGTTCAAGTCAACCTGCTGGCCCGGCCGTGAGGATTCTGGCGCGTCTAGCAGGATCTTGGCGATGGGGCGTTCGGTGATCATGAACAGCTTGCCGCCACCCGGTCCCATGGATACGTCGACGCGGATCCCGTCGTCCGCCGGATGCGTAGCGATTTGCTGGTGGGCAATCAGATCGTACGCGTATCCGCTCTTGCGTCGGATGCTGACGGAACCTTGGTTGGGTAGGCCCTTTTCCATCACCCTGCCGTGGTGCCCGACATAATCGCCGAAGGCGCGTCTGTCGTTGACCAGGAACAGGTAGTCGGTCGAACCGTAACGACGGAATCGCGTGATGATGTCGGGGTCGGATGCTTCACCGTAGCGCTGGTAGAAGTCGTCGAGTTGCTTGCGCATGGCGGCCGCGGCTTCCTGGAGATCCGCCTTGGCCTGGTCGGCCTTCTTGCCTCGACGCGTCAGGCTCTGTACATGGATGTCCGCCAAGATGCCGGGCGCGAGGTTCTCGTCGGCGATGATGATTCCGCCACGCTTTTGAAACGCGATGATTTCGTTGGCCACCGCACGCGGCAGCACATCGCAGTTGGGCATGACCAGCACCCGGTAGTCGTCCAGCCCGTCGCGAAGGATCGTCTCTTCGAATAGGACGCGCGGCTGAAGCTGAGTCCACTGGAGGATCAGGTGCAAGTCCGCCTCCCAACTGCCGCCCCAGCCGCTACTGCCGCGGCGCGCGAACATCTGCGACGCGAAGCTCTCCAGCAGCGCCACGTCGGTCTTCCGATCGGGGATGATCTTCAGCGACGGCCCCAGCGGCCGAATCACGTCTCGGATCAGCTCCTGGAGCACGGGCCACGTGTTATCGTTCGTGAACCGGTACCCACCGGGCTTGCCAAGCGGCGGCACAAGGGATCCCCAACCGTGGTACATGATCCCCTGCACGGGACGCGAGAGCTTCGACCAGAAGGCCTCCCGCAGGTGATCGGGCGAAATCGTGACGAACCGAGCATCTGGCTGTTCGTTCTCCCACGAGGCACGCTCGGCGGGATCTTCCGGCGCCTCGGGCGCGGTTCCCGACCGGTACCAGATGATCTGCGTCATCTTCATCACGTCCTGACCGGGACGACCGTCGGCCATGGCGAACAGCTCGTCGGCGGCTTGGCCGATCTTGATGGGATCGGGGTAGCTGTATGTCCACTGTGACAGATAGTCGACGTTGCCCCCGGAGCCCCACTTGCTTGGACACCGCACGGCTGGATCGAACCAGGTCCAGAGGTCGTCGCGACCAGTCGACTTGACGCCATCGCTGATGCGGCTCAGCAGCGCAGGCCAACCATCTCCCCCTCCCCAGAACCAGCGGTAGTAGGCAAGGATCGGGTCATCATCCTCGATGATGCGATCAGCGGGGAAATCGGGGATGTCGTGGTACAGAACGCCGGTCTTCTGGTTGACCTGCGGTGGGATGTCTGCGTTCCTGTCGCGCTTGTACGCCGCGACATCGACCTCGCAGAACGACACCTGCGTTCTATCACGCATTTCGGACTCACACATCACCGCTTCGAGGGCCGGCATGTGTCCGTACGTGCGCACCACGGAGGCCCCGACGTTGAATGCATAGGCCTGCATCTCCGGGTAATTGCCGTTGACGTTTCCCAGGCCCTTTCCGCTCCGGTCGCGCCGCTGGTACCACTCGGCAAACCGTTTGTTGTAGCGAAGTTGGTTCCCGAACGGATGGCAGTTGGCGAACAGGCCGACGCCCGCCACGAGATGATCGTCGAAGTCCTTGACGTATGTCTCGCGGTTGACACCGCTCAGCTTGTCCATGGGCTCGCCGGCGTTCCACACGTCACCCCAACTGCTGAGCCACTTCATCTGATGCGTGAAGCCGATGTCTTTCGCGCGTTCCAGATCGCCGCCACCCCACAGGATCACGGGCATCCTGCCAGGGAGCTTACGCGGCACAATCACCACGGGCAGCGTTTTCTCCGCGCGAAGTTTCTCGCCGCCCGCTACTGCCTCGATCGTCGCCGCGAGGGCGTAGCTGTCTGGTCGAACCGTCGTGTCGACGGGCAGGGGCATGGTGTGATTCTGGCTGGGCGTAAGCGAGGGCAAGGCGAGGTCGTGGCCTGCGCCGCCGAACTCGACGCGCACCCTCACGTCGGTCAACGGCCGTCCGGAATCGTTCGCAACGGACAGCTCCAACGCCACATCGCGCTCCATCCGTACGAACGCACGGCGGTCACTGCTGATGTCGATGGCCAGCTTCTCGGCGAACGGCAAGGCAATGCCGCGGCTTATTCGCACGTCGTCGAAGTACGCAGGCGTGCCACTGTGGGTGCTGCCATAGCGGTCGCCCAGGGTGAGGAAGAACGGGCCGGCAACGATGGCGCCGCAGCCAGAGTGTGACTGCCGTCCCACCGGCTCGCGGTTGAAGTAAAACCGGCCCGTGCCTGCGCCATCGTACGTAAAAGCGATGTAGTCCCACCGGTCGGGCGACAATTGGCAGTCTGTCGACGTGTACAGCACGGATTTGTTGTCGAACCCAAGCACGGCGTTGAACCGCACCTTGTATTCGCCGATCCGGTACACGTAGAGCTGGTAATCGCGGTTCGCGTCTTTGCGCGGCGTCGGCGAGCTGATGTACATCTTGTCCAACAGCGTCATGCGCGCGTGCTCGTTGAACTGGGGCTTGGGCTTCAACCACAGTTCGAGAGTGAATGCGCCCTCGGGCGTGAGCCCCTCTCGCTTCCTCACCCACGCGCCCACACCGACATCCTTGCCGGAATGCGCCTCGTGGGATTCGAGGCAGGGCCCATCGCGCCCGCCTGGTGCGAAGCGCGACTCGCCCCGGAGCTCCAGTTCGTAGCCGTGTCCGGAAGCGTCCTTGGTTTCGCTCCCAGAATCGAACGACCAGTGCGCGATCACCGCATCTTGGCCGCGTGCCGCCGTAGCCAACCCGAGGAGAACTAAGGCGAGGACCAGGGTCCAACGGCAGCAATGACGTGAGGGCACTATAAAATCCGAATGGGTCGTAGCTGCGTTCGCCAGAATGCGGATCTTCCCGGCATCCCACCGCACTCTGGCGAGTGCAGCTACGGTCTTGAAACCGCTTCGTACCCATGGAGGCATCACCATCGTTCAACTCCTACTCGAGTACCTCGATCCGCACCGGTTTCCACACGCCTCCGGCACCGCGCGTGTTCATTGCGCGGATCGTGATCTGGTTTGGACCGCCCCATTTGAGCTGCCCGGTCATGTCCACCTGGAACTCTTTGTCGTGCCCCTCGGGACCGACGTCGTGATCGCCGACGTACGCGCCATTGACCCAGATCCACGCACACTCGTCGACGGCCAGGCACCGCAGTTCGATTGCGTTGAACTTAGCCGGCTTTGCCGGCAGCGTGATCGTGCGGCGATACCACGCCACTCCGATGTAGTCGTGCCCTGCGTCCTGCCAGACCTGTTCGATGGCGATGTCTTCCCAGGCATCGTCGTCAAAGTTGGCACGGTGCCATCCTTTGAGATGTCCGGATCGCTCGGGGTCGAGGCGGAACTTCCAGCCCTCCTTGGGCAGTCTGATTGTCTCGACGATCCGCACATCGTGATCCCAGTCCTTCCGATCGCGAATCAGCACAACGTTTCGATGGAACGGCCAAAGCGCTTTGTTGATCACTTGACGCGAGGCGTCGTCCACGTTCTGGCGTGCGTCATTGAGCAACTCCACGACCGGCGCGGTGCGCGGCCGGATGTTGACCAGCACATCGACGGCTGTGCGACGAACGAACGGATGCCCATCGCCAATCGCCTCCTGCAATCGCGGCAGCGCATCCTCGGGCAAGAGGCCGTCAATAGCGAGCACCGCGATCCTACGGACCACAGCATCCTTGTGGTCTAGCACTTCGAGCAACGCCGACCGCCCGGCGTCGCCTTGCTCCTTGAGCAATCGGGCTGCGGTGTGCTGCACCACAGGGTGCGGGTCGTCCATCGCCTCGACAAGCGCGGCCACGGCACCGTCGCCCTGGCGAGCGGTCTTCATCAGAGCCAACCGCCGGGCCGCCGGTGAGAGTTCGCCTGCAAACGTCAGCGCACCTGACATGACGACCGCTGCGCTACAAAACACGATTCCGGTTACACGCATCGGTTTAACTCCCGTATAGGACAAATGACGCCGGGTATTGTACCACCGGGCAAATCACGGACCATCCGGCGAATCCGACTCATAAGGAATCGCTTTTCCGGCGACGGGAAAGAGGATCAGAACTCCTTTATCTGACCACAAGCCCAAGGCTACGGCAATAATCATCAGGCAACGGGATCTCATCGGTCCTACTTCCCGCTCATGCATATAACACGGCCATCCTTGAGCACGATGTAAAGCCGGCCGTCGGCCACGGCCAAGCTGTCCCAAGCGGGCGCTGCGTCGAGTTTGTACTCGGCCATCTTCTCGCCGGTCTCGGCGGAAGCGGCCCACAGAACGCCTCCCATCCGGCCTTCATAGGCCTGGGACAGATCGTCGGCTGGAAAGACCGCCGGGGTGCCGGCGACGAACAGCACGTCGTCCGCCAGCACCATGGCTTTGCCGGTGAGCGGAATGTTGCTGCTCCATATCTGCGAAGAAATGACAGCGGGCGGATTTCTCTTCTTCCGCCTGTTCGCTGCCGACGTCTTCTTCTTCTTTCCCCTCGGCGCGTCGGCTGCCGACGTCTTCGGCTTCTTCTCCGGTGTCGCGGCAGGTGCCCTCTTGGAGTAGGTGCCCGCGAACAGCGTGTAGCCGTTGGGCCGCGGATCAAAGCCGCCGGTCCGCCCGGGGCGATAGCCTCGCACTTCATAGAACCGATTCCCGTCCATGACCAAGATGTCGCCGTGAGCGGCACCGCGCGACGTGGCGATGTCGTACCGGATCGTCGTGTCGATCGTCCAGAACGTTCGGTGGTGGGGAATTGTCTCGAGGAAACCGGCCGACGGAATCAGGTGCGGCCGGGTGACTTCCTCGGATTTCAGGGGCGTCAGGTCCGGCTGAAACGCCTGTTGCCGCAGATAGAGGAGTTGTCCGTCGGTGAGGAAGATGTCGTTCTTGAATCCTTCGATCCCGTTGCCCGAGGTGATCTGACTGTTGATGATGGGAAACCCGTCATCACCATAGGGGCCGTGCATTTGACGCCGATGAATCACGCGGCCGGTCTGGGGATCGAGGCCGTAAAGGAAAATCCCGCCGTCCATGAAGGAGTTCCTTCCAGCGGCGAAGTAGGCCACGCCGTCGTTGACAAGAATGCTGCCGCAGACGGGCCAGACCGATTCGAGCTGGCCGTAGGCGCAGATCGTCTTATCAGGCAAGTCCCGGAACCGCCATGCCAGTTCTCCGTCGGACGCCCTCAGGCAATACGCCCAACCGTCTCTGGATCCGAACAGGAGGAGCCCCTTGTAGTAGGTCGGCGGAGAATCGACTCGGCTGCCCGTCGTGTAGCGCCAGACCTCACGGCCGTTTGTTGCGTCCAGTGCGCAGACGGCGTGCGCGTCGACGTCGGCCACGAACACGTTGCCCGCCGCGATGACCGGCGCGCTCGATCTGGTCGAAAGCTTGGTTTCCCAGCATGGCTTCAGTTTCGCTGGGACCGCGGTCTTGGTAACTCCCGTTCTGCCAGCATCGTGCCGATAGGTCGGCCAGACATCTTCGCTGACCGCTGATTGCTGATCGCTGACCGCTCCAAACGCCGGTCCCTTTTCAAGTCGAACGCTTGTTTCGACGTCGATCGGCTGTGACGACGACTTGAGGCCGGGCTCTGGGGCCAGGGCGTTCATCGCGTTGAGCATGACCCAGTTGCAGCACGAACAGGCAGGCGGGCCGAGATACAACAGTCCGTTGCAGGGCAAATGGCCGATACCGCACGTGCTGCGCGCCCAGGGGTGTGGGAATTCCCTGGCGTCGTCCAGCCCCAGGAAGTCGCTGCCGCCCGTTTTCGTGTTGATATAGTAACGGTCGGTAATCCGGTTCCTGTAGCAGCGATCGTGTCCCATGGGGCCCATCATCTGTTGGCTCAGAGTCTTGACGATTTCCCCGGTTTGCGGATCGTGGCCGTTGTAGTATGCGGACCACACGACCCCGCCCGCCAGGAACACGTCGGCCGCCTTGTAATGGTTGAGTTTCGCGCCGGCAGTCCACATCTTCGCACCGTCTTCGAGCGAGTAGGCCGTGAGACTTTTCGCGTCGGCCGAGTAGACTGCGTCGTCGGAGAGCACCAGGGCCGCAGACATTCCTGGCTGGCGGGGCTTGGCATAGGTGACCAGCACGCGCCACAACTGCCGGCCAGTCTTCCGGTCGAGGCAAACCACCGCGTTGTCAGTGCAATAGGCGGCGTACTCCCCTCGGATGGCCAGCGAAGTTCCCTGATACCCCGCCGTATCGTCGCCCGACTTTTCCCACAGCTTCTCGCCCGAATTGGCCGCCAGAGCAACGATCGAACTGGTCGGATTGGCCAGCTTCGGAATCTCGGGTCCGTAACGCCGAGCGGAAAACTGGCTGCTGCCCAAGCCGCCGCCAGGGTTTGCTCCGATTCCTTCCGTGTCAGTGGGATCGCCGATGACCAGGAAAAGAACGTCGCGGTCGAAGGCGAATTCCTGGGTCCGTTCCGTTCCCTCGTACACTTTGAGTGTCTTGCCGGTGACGGCATCCAAGGCGGTGACCGGGGCGTTCAAGCCCGGCGTGCAGTAAACCGTTTCGCCCACGGCCGCCAGCCGCCGCTGCAATTGCGCGGGCGTGTACTTGATGTAGACGTTCACTGGCTGCCAGTCGGGAAACGGCCGTTGCCAGAGCAAAACCCCGTTGAACGCATCTCTCGCCACCAGCGCGAACTTGCCCGGCAGGGCAGGGTGCTCGGCCGAGGCCTGATCTTCGATCGTAAACAGCCGGCCCTGGGACGACACCATGCTATGGATCGACGGCAGCACCAAATGCGCCCGGCTCCATTGCAGCTCGGCGATCCACTGGAAGTGCCGCGGAGGGCCTACGACGCTGTCGTGTGCCACGGCATTGTTGTCGGCATCATGGAAATGCTGCTGCCACTCGTCGATTTCCTCGGGCCAAGGCTTGCGGAACAAGCTTTCTGGTTTCAGGTTTCTGGTTTCAGGATCGAGTTTGATCGCAACGCCCCCTGGAGCGAGAACACGCGTGATCTCTTCATCCCGTATCGTGCATCCCGTATCGCGCACCACCAAGCTGACCAGATTGTCGACATAGGGCAGACGCTCCGCCGACCACTGTCGGACGGACACACTACCGTACAGCCCACGCGACTGGATGTGCTGGCGGGCGGCCTCGACGTTCCTCGCGTCGGCATCGAGGCCCTGAACCACGAAGCTATCGCTGGCCCGCAGTGCGGCGGTCAGTTGCCCGTCACCACAACCAAGGTGGACGATCAGGCCACCCGTGACATCAGAGGCATTCAAGATCCGCTGTGCCGGTTTACTCGTGTCGCCCCGTTCGGAAGCGTCAACAACTTGCAGGACCGTCGTGCATGCCAGGGACACGATGCCCCAGTGGATTGCCGCGCACATGACGGACGCGGTTCGCGTGGTTTGGATCATGGCTTCATCTCCTATATTCAGTTGAGCTAGTCTGAACCCTACAGTTGCAAACACTTTGCCGTGGCGTAAGCTTCCAGCTTGCGATGGCAATGTAAAAAGCATTTTCCGCGCCGCGATTAGACCTCACGACCCGTGAGATTTGAGAACCGCCCAGTCACGTTCTGAAATCACGAGTTTTCCCGGCAAGCTGGAAGCTTACCCCACGACGATTATGCAACGCTGGGGTGAACTCGCCGCCTGCAAGGGAGCCAAGAAGGCCGGTCGACATGTTGCCCTGCCTCCAAACCGTTTGTAGCATTGGGGCGGGCGCGAAGCAACACGTTGGGCAGATCATATGCGACAAGTAGGCGTGGGCCGGTTCCCACCGGCCGATCAAATGACGATCGAGCGCCTCGACTCAGAATACAACTGATACAAGGAGACGCTCATGCGCACCGTAGGATCCGCTTCCGTTGCGCCGTCGCGACGCCTGGGGTTGTTCGCGTGCAAAGCTGTCCTGGTCGGGCTAGTCCTGTGCGAAACGGCGGGCTACGCGCGTGCGGAAACCGAGTCGGCGCGGCAGATCCCGGTTGCGTATTCGGTCGACGTGGTCGTGGTCGGCGGATCGACGCACGCCGTGGCTGCGGCGGCCGCCGCGGCCCGCAACGGAGCGAAGGTCTTCCTGGCCGCGCCGCGACCGTATCTCGGCGAGGACCTGTGCGCAACGCTTCGCCTGCAGTTGGAGCCCGGCAGCAAGCCGACGAGCGAACTGGGACGGAAGATCTTTGCCGCGCCCGATGGTATCGTCTTGCAGGGCGGCACTCCCTTCACGTACGAAACGAATGTGCCGTCGGCCGCTATCCATCGCGACACACAGCCGCCCTCGGTACTTGCCGACGGACGAGGGGCCTCGGCCAGCACCGAGAGCGTGCAGTTCGACGCTGATGTGACGATCACCGCCGACCTGGGCGACGTTCAAACGCTTCGGCGCGTGCGACTGGTGGCGTTCGAGAAACCGGGCGACTACGGCGTCGCCGGGGTGCAAGTCACCGCCGGCGGTGCGAGGATCGACGCGGAGGGCCATGCACCGCGCCGCACTGTTGAGAGATCGGGACGCCCGTGGTCACGCGTCGAAATCGACGTGCCGGTGTCGGGCCGTGCCCGGCAGATCGAGATTCTGGTGAAACGCCCCGCTGGCTGCGGTCGCCTGCTGCTCGGGGAACTCGCGATCGAAACCGACGCGCTCGCTGACGCGCCCGCGGAATTGCCTCGACCTGGCCGATTGGCGACCACGCCGCATCGGGTCAAGTCTGTGTTGGATCGCGAGTTGCTCGACGCGGGAGTGCAGTTCCTGCACGGCTGCTACGCGACCGACACGCTGGTCGACCAGGAAGGGCACCCGGCCGGCATCGTCATGGCCAATCGGGCCGGGCGCCAGGCCGTGGTGGCCAAGGTCATCATCGACGCCACGGATCGGGCCACCGTGGCTCGGCTGACCGGCGCAGAACAGCGCCCATGGCCGACCGGCCCGGTCGAATTCGAGCGGGTCGTGTTGCTCGAGGGCATCGCTGGGAAGCCGCGAGCGGTGCATCACCGACTGATATTGCCGATGCCGGACGGCAGCTACCGGTCATTTGCACGCGCCGAACAGGATGCCCGCGACCAGACGTACCAGGATGGCCAGCTCCGCGCATCGGAATCTCTGTTCTTCGTACCGCCCGATCCGATCGTCACTCTAGGATCTTTCCAGCTCGCGGCCGGCTCGCGTGTCTACGTGCTCTCAGGTTGCGCCGATGTGTCGCGTGGCGAAGCGGCCGAACTCCTGCGTCCGCTGGGGTTGGTGGAGATGGGCCGACGGATCGGTGCCATGGCGGCCGAGGAGGCTCCGGCCCTGACGACCCCGTCGGGCGTGCAAGTCCATACCCCGCGCGCCGTCGCCTCCGGCTTCGGGTTAAACGAGCCGACTCCTTCGCGTGTGGGTGGTGGTGATGTTTGCGAGGTGCTTGGGGGCGTGCGCCCGACCGACCGCGACTTGAAGACGGTGCCTTCGCCTTCGCGCGATCTGCCGGTGCTGGGCCGCTCGGACGTGGTTGTGGTCGGCGGTGGCACGGCCGGCGCGGCCGCGGCCATCGGCGCTGCCCGACGCGGGGCAAGGACGCTGGTCGTCGAATACCTCGAAGGGCTCGGCGGCCTCGGAACGCTCGGGTTGATCGGCAAAGCCTATCACGGCCGTGATGTCGGTTTCGCCGCGGAAGTGCCCTTTCCGGACAAACAGCACAACGTCGAACACAAGATGGAGTGGTACCGTCGCGAGCTTCGCAAAGCGGACGCCGAGATCTGGCTCGGGGCGATCGGCTGCGGGGCATGGGTCGAGGACGGACGCGTGAAGGGAGCGGTCGTAGCTACGCCTCAGGGTCGCGGGCTGGTGTTGGCCAATACCATCATCGACGCCACCGGTAACGCCGACGTGGCCATCGCCGCGGGTGCCGACTACCTGTACGGAGCCGACGCCGTTGACATCGCCCTGCAAGGCACCGGCTTACCGACCCGGCCGTTGGATCGCTACTACGTCAACTCCGATTACATGCTGGTCGACGAATCCGATATGCTCGACACGTGGCGGGCGCTGGTCGGGGCCAGATCGGCGATGCAGCGGGGCACGTTCGACTCCGGCACGCTCATCCAAACCCGCGAGCGCCGCCGTGTGGTGGGCGATCACGTGCTCAGTTACCTCGACCAAGTCGCGGGGCGCACGTATCCGGACAGCATTGTCCTATCGGCCAGCGACTACGATTCGCACGGCTACCCCAGCCAATCCTATTTCGCCCTGCTGCCGCACGACGAAAAGTCGCGGAAAGCGAATCACCCGGCGCCGGGCGGGACGTGCTACACACCCTATCGCTGCCTGTTGCCAAAGGGACTCGATGGAATCCTAGTCGTCGGCGTGGGGATCAGCATGGATCGCGACGCCTCGGCTATGATCCGTATGCAGTTGGACATCAGCAACCAAGGCTACGCGGCCGGCGTGGCTGCGGCCATGGCGGCAGCGAACGACTCGACTGTCCGTGACATCGACGTACGAAAATTGCAGCGGCACCTGGTAGAGACTGGGGCCCTTCCGGAAGAAGTCCTGTCGCACAGCGACTCGTTTCCGCTGTCGGCAGGCGCCGTCCGGGAAGCAGTAGCGAGCCTGGCCGCCGGTTCGAATCCCAAGGAGGCCGCCCGCCCGCTGGCTATCGTGCTTTCGCACCAAACGGCGGCGCTGCCCATGTTGCGGGCGGCTTACGCATCCGCTTCGGGCGAAGCGAAACTCACCTACGCCAAGATCCTTGGTGTGCTCGGCGACGCGGACGTGGTTCCGTGCTTGGCCAGGGCACTCGAATCGGCTGCGTGGGACGACAAAATTCTCCAAGGGGCGATGGCAGAATATGCCCATTTGCCGACTCCGGTGGATGCGCTGATTGTGGCCTTGGGTTCGACGCGGGACGAGCGAGCACTGCCACCAATTCTCCGGAAGCTCGACACCCTGGACGCCGAGACCACGCTTTCGCACCACCGGGCCGTGGCCATCGCCCTAGAGCAGATCGCCAGTCCGGCCGCCGCCGAGCCGCTGGCCCGACTGCTCGAGAAGCCGGGAATGCGCGGTCACGCCATGACCTCGCTCGAAACGCAGCACAACGCGAATCTCGCGATGCGGCGCCGCACCGGGCCGCTGCGAGAAATCGTCCTGGCCCGGGCCTTGTACCGTTGCGACGATCACCAAGGACTCGGCGAGCGAATCCTCCGCGAATACGCGGGCGACATCCGCGGCCTGTTCGCCCGACACGCCCGTGCCGTGCTCGACGCCGGCCCGGATGACAACAACCGACGATAGACAGGCGCCGAGCGCGGGGCTGATAGAGCTTACTTGCCAGAGGAGCCAGCGAGTCCCCCTTGGTGTGGCCGGCAACAGAAGTAATCAAGAGCCTTGACATAACCGTAGATGTCTACCAGAGTATCCATTCCGTCAGACGACGAATTTCGGCCAAAGCATCCCGCGTGAACACGGTTCTCGTTGGTTTGCCGCTGAAATCACAATCCGATTGTAGGTGCCATGAAGTCTCTATCTCTGTTCCTCTGCTCCGTAACGGCTCAGGCTAGCATTCTCTGTTCAGCACACGCGCAACAGACCATTCCGCTGTTTGACGGAAAAACACTCGACGGCTGGACCACCATCGACGGCAAGCCTGTCACCCGGGGTTGGGAAACAGTCGACGGCGCGATGCATCTGCTCGAGAACGCTGGTGCTGGGAACATCGTGACAGCAAAGGAATACGGCGACTTCGATCTGCGGTTCGAGTGGAAGATCTCGGAAGGCGGGAACAGCGGGATTAAGTACCGTGTTCGCCGTTTCGACAAAAGGGTACTCGGTTGCGAGTATCAGATCCTCGATGACGGTGGTCATCCCGACGGACAGACACCGAAGAAAAGTACCGGATCGCTTTTTGATGTGTGTGCCCCCAATGCTGACAAACGTCTCGAGCCCGCGGGTGAATACAACTCCAGCCGGATTGTCGTTCGCGGGGACCATGTCCAGCATTGGCTCAACGGGGACCTAATCCTCGCCGTCCGCATAGGCAGCCCCGATTGGGACGCCAAGAAGGCTCGCAGCAAGTTCTCGAAAGTTCCTGGATTTGGCGAGAATCGTAACGGCAAGATCATGCTTACCGATCACGGAGACGAGGTCTGGTACCGCAACATCAAGATCACGGTCTACACAGAACCAGTCGCCGTCGAGGGAGTCGCCTTGCATGCAGCTCAGCAAGAACCAAGAGAAAGGCAGTCTCGCCCGTAGCCGAGGTCGCAAGACTTCGGGAAACTGCGTGTTTCGAGCGCCCCCGAAGTCTTGCGACTCCGGCTGCAACAGGTTTGAAGTGCGATCTAAGGGCTGCTTAGTCTTCTTTTCTGCCGTAGCAGTGAACCACACCTTCAGTTGTGGAAAAGTACAGCCGTCTCCGGGCCACCGCAAAACCGTCAAGCACAGGCAGACCGCTATCGAAGGAGTATTCCGCCAGCTTGTCGCCGTTTTCTGCCCCCATCACCTGAAGCGACCAGCCATTACGGCCTTCAATCCCTGCTTCCGGATCGGTCTTGTCATATTCATCGATCAGACCGCCGGCAAAGATCCTATCTCCCGACAACACCATCCCGCGAGCCCAAATAGGGCTTTCCCGCTTCCATTGATAGGTGAGCCTGGACAGGTCGGGCATGTTTTGCATTTGGCCAAACGAAATATCGGCAGTGTCGATGACGTCTTTGATTCTTGTCGGCGTTTTCTGGACGCTGAAGAAACGGTAGCTCTCTCCATGATGAGTACCCATCAGCGTGGACCCTCTCGGCAAAACTTGTGACCATTTGAGATCCGTGCGGCCAAATCCGTAAATTCGGTCCTCCGTGAGCAGCAGAAGGCGCCCCGATGCCGCCAGGATACCCGAAGTCGTCCAACCGAAGGGGCCGGAAGTCATGTGGTCGCCGTAGACCCAATAGGTTCGGTGCCACCAGGAATCATCCAGAAAACCCGCGGGCGAAAACAAGTGAGGCCTGGTTTCATCCTGCTTGTTGCAGGACTTGTCAAAGCGGGATGAACGCATGTAGATGGAATCACCATCAAACGAGAGGATATCGGGAAGATCACCGGGCATATCGAAGCCCCGCTTGTTCGTTTCAAGCTGGGCGCCGGTATTATGGTCGCGCGTATATTGCACGGTGTGCGCCAGTATTCTCCCGCTGGCCGCATCCAGACGATAGAGATGGAGGCCTCCGTCCAGATATGACGAACGACCGGCGGCAAAGTAGACCGAGCCGTCCAGGACCAGCACGCTGCCGTGAATGGGCCAGACGGACTCCAGTTGTCCGTAAGAGACGATGAAGCGGGATTCGGGGGCTGCCCGGAAACACCATATCAAGTTGCCGTCACGAGCCCGCAGGCAGTAGACCCGGCCGTCTCGGCAGCCGAAGATGACTCGTTCGCCGCTGACTGTTGGGGGAGAGTCGATGGACCCACCGGCCGTGAAGGACCAGATCCGGTCGCCATTGTGCGCCTTCACGGCGTGGAGGCGATGGGTTGACTTGTCCGCAACGAACAGCCGGCCGCCGGCGATCACCGGGGCCGTGAGCTGGCTGCCAACCTTCACCGACCATATCTCCACGATATCCGCCGGGACTGGCGAGTTCGTCGCACCGCTGCGAGCAGCGTCGTGACGATACGTCGGCCAGTCAGAGGAAGGCTGGAGTCCGGAGGCCGTAGGCTGTAGGTCGGATGGGTTTCCGTACGCCGGGCCCTTTTCCAGTTGCTCGCCTACTGCCGGCGGCGAGTCCGTCGATCTTGGAGCCAGGGCGAAGAAGCCGCTGATCTTACTTTGAATGTAGCACGCACACGGATGGGGCGGGGCGTAGAGCAACCCGTTGCACGGCAACACGCCGTAGGAACAGGCGCCGCGGACCCAGCTATGACGCAAGTGCTTGCTGCTGTCACGAAGGTCGATGGTCGAGGTCCCGCTGCGCCCTAGAAAGATAAAGCGATCCGTTGCCTTATTGGGATAGCAGCGATGATGGTGAACCTTGGCATAAGCTGAGGCCGTATCGATCCTGCGTTTGATTTCCCCGGTATGAAGATCTCGACCTTCGGTGAAGCCCCCGCTCCAGCCACCGGAGATCGCCGACGTCCAGACCAGTCCGTCGGCAAAAAAGACGTCCGGTCCCGTCGTGTAGGCGTCTGCGGAACGGCATGACCACAACCGTTTGCCATCGACGGCGGAGAAGGCGATCAATTCGCCCTTCTCATCCCGCCCGGCTGCCTTGAATGTCACGCGCCACTGGACCCGCGCGTCATTCGGCGCCGTTTCTTCCGGGGCTTCGCGGTCGGCCGACAGCAGGATGTCATCAACGACAACCAAGGTGGGCGATGACCATCCGGGCCGTTTCGCCGCCGCGCCGCGCTGGCTTTGCCAAAGAACCTGCCCTGTCGCGGCGTCCAGGCTGACAATCTCCTGGAGGTTCTGATAAAACACCCGATTGCCGGACGAAGCCAGTGTCTTCGGCAGGATTTCCAAGGTGTCGCTGTCGTTCTTCTGCCAAACGGTCTCCCCACTATCGACATCAATCGCCAGAATTCGTTTGGATTTCGTCGAGTTGCCGATGCTGGGCCATGGAGGGATTCTTCGGTTCGCCGTGTTGGAGAAGTACCCGGCGACGATGTACAGAATGTCGTCATGAAGGACCATTTCAATGATGTCGCTGGTGCCCTGGTACGTCTTGACAATCTCGCCGGTCGCGGCATCCAGAGCGACCACGGGCTCGCCGTATCCCATCGAGACATAAAGACGATCGCCTTTGGCAACCATCCGGCGCTGCAGTTCGGTCGGTCCACTGCGGAAGAAACGAAGATGCGGTTCCCACTTCGCGATATTGCGATTCCAGAGCACGACTCCACCGAAAGCGTCCCGTGCAATCAGTTTCCAGTGACTCGGAAAAACAACCGATGATCTGGCCCCTTCGTCCAGAATGTAAAACAGCCGCCCATTGGCAGATACCATGACGAGCATGGCGGCAAGGTGGTCGTGACTTCGCGCCCATTTGGGGCCGGCCTCCCACTGGACGTGGTGCGGAGAACTGACAATCCTGTCGCGGCACACCGCGTTGTTGTCCGAGCCGTGCAAGAAGTGAGTCCACTCGTCGATGGCCTTCGGCCAGGGCTTGACGGTCTTCTGACCATCAATAAAAGCGACTCCCAACGGGGCCAGAACACGCATCACTTCGCGCCTGGAGATATCAACTGGTTTTTCGGCAACGATCAGGTTGACGATATTGTCCGCATAGGGCAGATGCGTGCCGTCAAACCTGTTAACCGTGACCTTTCCATAACGGCCCAACGATGTGAGATAGTCACGGGCGTCCTCGACCTGGCTCGGATTCGTGTCCAGGCCTTGCACCAGATAGGAATCACTGGCCCGCAATGCGCCGGTCAGCTTCCCATCATCGCAGTCAAGGTGAACGACAAGTCCGCCCCTGACACCGGTTGCGTTGAGAATGGCGACAGCCCTGTCGCTGCTGTCGGCATTGAGTGTGGGGCTGCTCAGAATCACTCCAAACATGCACAGGTAGCTGTATCGTCTTCTCATAATTTGATTGCCATGCGGAACTCGATATTTCCCACGTCAGCTCAGCCTGAAACCGACCGAGGCTCGCCGTGTCGCGATTATAACAGGCTGCGCCCAGGCCCGTGTCTTGTGCGTGGTGAACTCGAACTCCATCTCTTGCCACGTGCCCAGCTTGCCGATATCGTAGGTTTGCCGCTGTGCACTTTTTCCGTCGAGCGCTTGATCGAGACGTCTTCCCCCGGCGCCATCCGTCGTGCGCTTCCTCCTCAAAATCACCGTTTCGGATCATGTTCGGTTGCGCGGCGCGAGTTCTCGCCGCCATCAGGACGAGCGGCAAGGTCAGCAGTACGGCCTTTTTCATCCTTTGCGTCCTTCCTCGTCAGAGCCTCTCAACGCAATCCGCAGGGCAGATCGATTCCAGCATCATGCCGCGAACCGCACCAACTTACAACAGGTGTCCGCGCGGAGGTGACGACCAGCAGAAGAACGCAGGCTGCTGACTTGCTTAGGTGCGCCGCCGAGTGCAGTTAGCAAGTTGCCGTTCCCGCTTCGGTGTTGCCGGCGTGAGCGCTTTCGGGATGTCGCGCTACTGACCGAGGACACGCCCACCTGATGCACTTCAGCGCTGACAGGTGAGGCTGCGGATGTCATCATTTGGAAGACTCATTTCGACCCAGTACACGAAGAGTTGCCATTCGGCGGCCGCGGCAAATCAGATTGATTCGCGCCCGAGGCGTGTCGGACCTACGCAGGTCAAGGCTCGCTCGAGTCGGCAGCAGAATCACCTTCACATGGCGTGATGGGATGGGAGGGGCTTCCGGCCAACGGGAGGCGTGGCCGTCGGGTTGTGTGGCCGACACCGCCCCTGATCGAAGCGAAAGACGTTGGCCAGACAAACGATTATACAACCAAAGCCCGTGTTGTTTGAAGAAGGAAGGCGTTTGCGGCATGGACGCCGCAACTCAGCGGCCACACAGTGTTGGGTGGCGTTCACTTCGAGCGGAATGGGGGAAAACGATCCATTCGCCACATTGTCTGGTTAGTGCCAATCAAAGCCGCAGTGTAAGCACTGTTTCGCAAGCGGTGTCCGTAACTCGCCATTGCAGTGCTCGCACCGGACGACTTGGCTGATCAACTCTGGGACGCCGTCGTTCAAATCTCTGTGTCCTTTCGGGAAGCGTGCATGAGTCGTTTTGAGGCGTGTGGTATCGTTGGCTGTCAAAGCACGACTTTGTGGAGGACAGCGGATGAGCACGAAAAAGACACGCGGGCTTCCTGCCCGGCTTGAGAGCACGCGGCGGCGCTTCGAGCGTTGGCGTCGGACTCGCAAAGTCCGCACACGGATCCCCGAGGCGCTTTGGGCCTCGGCGGTGAAGATGGCTGGT
>JADHUC010000190.1 GCA_016784735.1 Pirellulaceae bacterium
CCATAGATCCAGCTCGAGGAGGATTAGTCATGACTCTGACGGTCGAACGCGTTGATGTATGGGCTGCGAGTATCGAGGATCAGCCAGGCGGTCTGGTCGGGATGTTGGTGCCGCTGGCGGAAGCAGGTGCGGACCTGAGTTTCATAATCGCTCGACGTGCGCCCGACAAGCCGGGCACGGGCGTCGTGTTCTTAACGCCGTTGGAAGGCTACGCGCAAGAGGCGGCGGCTAATCAGGCGGGCTTAGCCGTGGCCGATAGTCTGCACTCGGTGCGCGTCCAGGGCGACAACAGGCCCGGCATCGGCGCAGAATTGACAAAGAAACTGGCGGATGCAGGTATCAACCTCCGCGGGTTGTCGGCCGCAGTAATCGGCGAGCGCTTTATCATGTATCTTGCGCTCGACACGAACGAGGACGCCGAGAAGTCGATGGAGCTCCTGCAGGCGACCTGAGCAGGCGTGTCGAATCGACGTACCGGCAGTGTGCCTCGAAATACCGAACGATGGCCCTCCGAGGCCGTCGAAGCAGCAAGGAGGTCCCGGATCGACGGCCTCGGAGGGCCATCGTACGGCGAGACAACGCCGCACACCTTTTTCGGGCTTCGCTTTCAGTTTTCGTTGGCGGGTTGGGCGCCAGCCAACTCGGAGACGACGTGGTCCAGGCCGCGGACCACGCGGGCCGTGCGGTCGAAGTCGATCTTGTCGATGGTGTCTTCCGGTTCGTGGTAGTACGGATAACGGAACATCGCCGTGTCGGTCACCATCGCTGCCGGATACCCCTCCTGCCAGAACGACCAGTGGTCCGAAAAGCCGACACCCGGTATGGCGCTTGGCAGGGCGCCACCCTCGCAGGGGAACGGTTCGCGACCGCGGAATGTGGCAACTACCTGTCGGACCAATTCGCGTGAGCCCGTATTGCCCACTATCGCGATGAAATTGCCCTCGGAGGGATACAGCAAACCGAGCGGCGCCGGATATTTCTGCGACCCCGGGAGGTCGCTGTAGTAGCCGATAGTTTCCAGGCTGAGCATGGCCACCACGTTCTCGTCTCGCTGACGGCACTCTCGTGCGTAGACCCACGAGCCCATTCTGCGTGTCTGGAAGTAGGGTGGCTCCTCATTTACAAACGCCACAAAACGAAGCGTTCGGTCCGTCTTGCGTCCGGAGAACCTGCGGGCTAAAGCGAGCACGGCGGCGACACCGCTGGTATTGTCGTTCGCCCCGGCTACGCCGAGCGCGGTATCGTAATGGGCCCCGATGATGACGATCTTCTCCGGTTCGCTCGTGCCGTGGATCTCGACATCCAGGTTGCAGCAGTCACAATCGGAGACTCGGTACTCCTGCCGCCGCACATCGTATCCTGCCGTGACAAACTCGGCACCGATATAGTCGGCGGCCTGCTGCAATGCCTCCGGCCGGCTGTACACGTTGCGTTCGCCAATTTCGACTGATAGGTGCGCCACGTCTCGACGCAGTTCGTCGCTCAGCGACTTAAGCCGATTGTCCGCCGCTGGTAGTTCGCCATGATAGCTTTCGGCCGGCATTCGAATCATGGTCCACCAGCCCACGACGGCAATCGCAACCATCAGGACGATCGTTGCACACAACCCCCATAGCATCGTTCGCCGTTTCCGCTTCTGTCTGGTCGTCCGTTTGTCGGCAGTGGGTTCGCCATGTTTTATCATCGTTGTATTCGCGCTTCCGCCCCCCGCCTAGCGAAAAACAGACGGAAGACGTGCAACTTCAAAGCCTGCGCGTCGGGCTACTGCCGGAACGGGCCTTACGGCGTGTCCTTCAGGAGCGTTTCCAATTCATCTTTCAACTGCCCGAGCGTCGCCTGTGCGGCCGGATCGTCGATCACGTTCTTCATCTCATACGGATCGGACTTCAAATCGTACAACTCGTCCATGCCTTCCAGGTCGATGTAGCGAATGTACTTGTACCGTTCGGTACGGATGGCTTTGTAGCCCATGTCGAGCACTCGTGGGAACACGGTGTCGGTGTAGTACTCGATCAGGAAAGACGTACGCCAATCTCCGGGCCGTTTGCCCTGTAGCAGCGGAGCCAGGCTGCGGCCATCCATGGTATGCGGTGGTTCGAAGCCAGCCAGCTCTAGCAGCGTGGGGGCCAAGTCGATGCTCAGCGCCATGTCGTCGACCAAGCCGCCCGCCTTGACCAGCCGCGGGTAACGCACCAGCAGCGGAATTCGTGCGGCTTCATCATACGGCAGCCGCCGTTCGACGCTCAGCCCGTGCTCGCCATACCAGTAGCCGTGATCGCTGGTGAAGACGAACACGGTGTCGTCCAATTGATCCGTCTTTTCGAGTGCGTCCAGCAGTTGTCCCACGCCTTCGTCGATTGCCGCCAACATGCGCAAGCGGTCGCGGATCGTTTCGTCCGAAGTCCCCGTCTCAGGCCCCAACGGCGGCAGGCCGGCGATTCTACGCTGCAATGCAGCTTTTCCCTCCAACGTATCGGTCACGTTCAACCGGCGAGGAATCGGAGCATCGGCGTACAGGTCTTTATGCCGCTTGGCCGGCATGAATTCCGCAGCCTTTGGATCGGAGATACTGCCGTCGTCGAATTGAACCAGTTCGGGGTGCAGCGCCTTATGTGCGAAGTACAGGCAAAACGGCTCGTCTCGTCGCTTCTGGACGAAAGCCACGGCCCTTTCGTTCAACACGTCGGTCGTGTGGCCGGTGTAGCTGGCGCGCCGTCCGTTCTCGTTCAGTTCCGGATCGAACGACGTTCCCTGGCCTTTCATCGAGGCCCAGTAGTCGAATCCGGGACGGGCCGTGTCGTCGTTGCCCATGTGCCATTTGCCAACGTACGCTGTTTCATACCCGGCTGCTTGAAGGATGCGAGGAAAGGTGACCAGGCGATGGCTCAGGGCGCTGCGATTCGTGTTGTCGACAACACCGTGATGGTGAGCGTACTGGCCGGTCAGGAAACAGCCTCGGCTGGGCGAGCAAAGCGGCGTGGTCGCGAACGCGTTCCGAAAGCGGGCTCCCTCGCGAGCAATCCGGTCGATGTGTGGAGTACGGACGAACGGGTGTCCGGTACACCCCAGTTCGTCCCATCGTAAATCGTCCACCAGAATCACCACGATGTTCGCGCGTTCCGCGGCTTGCGCACAACGAGCAGTGGCGCAAGCCACAGACAAGACGATAGTAAGCAGAACGAAACGAGTTGTGCCACGCATGACAGACTCCTTCGAAGAAAACCGCATCGGTACCCTCGACGCCGTAACTACTAACGTGAGGCACTTTTCCAACGTGCGCATACCAAAGGCACGCTAGAAACGCGTCTCACATGACGCGTGAAAGTGTTGCCGAGTACGTGTATAGTCATACCATGTACAAACCCTCGACGCGAGCGTCGCATGCGAATCAGGGCTGCAATTGCGGGAACGAAACGACACGGCCGCGAATTACATTTTCTGTGTGCTTTGGACACGGCCGGAAGACTGGTAAGATAGTCTATCTGGAGCCGTCCGTGCTCAGCTTTCAGCCTGAGTTCTCTGCATGAGAACCAACTCGTTTCGCGAAAGGAACTTCCCATGATCCGAAGTGCACTCTTGGCACTCGACGCCACCGAGGCCAGTACGATGGCTCAGGAGAAAGCAATCGGTTTCTGCCAGTATGTCGGCTCGCGGTCCGACGGATCGGGATGTGCTATTCATCTGACCGGGGTGGCCGTTGTCGATCGACCAGCAATCGAGCGGCGGGAGGCTGCACCTATCGGCGGCGGCGCGTTCAAAGTCGATCGCGACGAGACGCGGTTGCGGGACGCCCAAGAGAAAGTCGCACAGATCTTGGACGATTTCGAAGCTCGTTGCCACAAGGCGGGTGTGCCGTGTTCGGTGATCCGGAGTGAAGGCCATCCTTACGAACAGATCGAGCGGGCGGCCTGCCAGCATGACGTGATCCTGATCGGACGCCACACGAACTTCCATTTTGAGACCAGAGAACAGTCGGACGACACGGTTATGCGATTGGTTCGGGACCACCCACGGCCTATCATCATCACGCCCGAACGCAATCTCGGTGGTCGGGGCGTCGTCATCGCTTACGACGGCAGCCTTCAAGCATCGCGAGCCTTGCACATGTGGATCCTTCTCCATTTGCTGCAAGAAGAAACGAAAGTGCACCTGATCAGTGTCAATCGCGACGAAGCCGAAGCCCGGCGGCTTTGTGACGAAGCCGCAGCGTTATTGAGCCATCACGACATTTCCGCGACGACCCATCCGATCGCCTCAGGGGACAAGGTGGTCTCGGTGCTGAACCGACATTTCGCGGACCTCGCACCGCGAATGATCGTCATGGGCGCGTTCGGCACCGGAGGACTTCGAGCCCGTTTCTTTGGCTCCACGACGCTGGCGATGATCAAGGACTGCCCCTACCCGCTGTTCTTGTATCAGTAGAGGATCGTCCCCCTATTGACCAAGGATCGGCGAATCAACAACCGCCGCAAACTGACCGTGGGGCACGTTTCCAACGTGCCAGGCACGATGGAATCGTGCCCCACTTGCTTCTGCGTCGACTGAGTTTCCATTTCCGTCCGTACGCGGCCGCGTGCTCAGAACCCACCGCGCGGAACGGCCTCGCGGCCGGCAATTGTAATCAGGGCTTGCAGCACCTCCGCGTCAATCGTCTTGGCGATGAAATGGACAGAGCCATCCATGAATAGCGACTGGAAACCGTTGGGTCGGAGATCGCCCAGTCCCGCCAGCGGCTGTTGCGGGTTGAACTTGAGATCGTCCGGCTTGCTCCAGATCACTGCGCGATCGGCATTGGCTTCCACGACGATGATCGTGTTGCTTGTCCCGTCGATCACATCCTGAAACTTCGTTCCCTCCTTGCCGCCGAACGCCGTGCCTTTGCCCGTAACGGCCAGATAATTGGTCTTGAAGTCTACCCCCGGCAGGTTCGGGTTGCGGTAAACCTCGGGCATGCGTTCGATCAGCTTCTTGTTGTGTTCGCTATCCCAGGGCTCGTCCAAATGGAATTCATCGTACAAGTTCGCCTCTTCAACAAACGGCAGTAACTGCACACGCCAACTCAGAAGCGGCTTGCCGTCGGCGTCCAATTTCGCGGCGGGCGGGAGACTCCCGTACGTGTCGTGAAAGTTGTGCATGGCAATGCCGATGTGCTTGAGATTGTTCGATGCGCTTGTACGGCGAGCTGCTTCGCGAGCCGCTTGGACGGCCGGCAGTAACAGGGCAACCATCACTCCGGTCGTGGCGTAGTCGGCACTGGCCGTGATTACCAGATCCTTGCCGCTGCGTTTGGGCTGCAGCTTCTTCTCGATGCTGTTGGCCACTCGCGTCAGATACTGGACCATGGCTTGCGAGGTTGGGTCATCTTCGCCTTGCATCGACTGCAGCATTTGGCCCATAAGCAATTGTTTGGCGACAGCCATTGACTGCAGGAGCGTTCCTTCCAGTTTCTCGGCCGCTGCGGCGTCCGTCGCGGTCAGTTTGATTCCACTGGCGCGCTCCCGAGAGAAGTTCAACGCCACCATCACCGAATCCAACTGGTCGGGCACGTCCAAAAGCGGCTGTAGCGGTGGCGGCAGTTGAGGCACCTGAGTCAATGCCTGCTTGACCAATTCGCGGATCGGGCCGAAAGCCAGGACTGCCGTGAAGTCGTTTCTCGTTGGGATGGCCACGAGCATATCGCGAAGCGGGCTCGATTCGTCGCCTGCGGTGATCATCTCGCGCAGCATGGGCTCGGACCCGGCCAGCAGCGTGCGGCCGTCGATAAAACACAAACTAGGCAACGCCGGCCCCAGCCCTCGATGATACGTCGTACCGGCGACGGCTGCCTCTTCGGTGTTCTCCATCAGCTTGCCGGCCAACTGCTGCGGCTGGCTGAATCGCAAGATGAGTCCCCAATCGGGCGGCGCTGGGCCGGCGGGGGCTGCCACCAGAGCGATCGCTTGTTCGATAGCGAGAGGATCGAAACCCAGTTCATTCTGAACCGCCGCTTGAATTACCTCCCACGGCACAAGCTCCAATTCCGGTGTCTGAGATAATCGCTGTGGATGAACAACCGCGGCGCCGATGGCATTCTGCGGAACGTACGAGATGTCGATTGCGTCAGCAGCACGAGAAGCGCAAGGTACAAGGAATCCGAGCAAGGCAAACCATGTCAAGTGACGGCATTTCGAGGCGATGGATTCAATAAGCATGACGAGACTCCAACTCTGGAAACAAGAAGAAAGGGAATTCACAGCATCTACAATCTCTGCAATAGGATAGGGTTTGGCAGTCGAGACGACAACAAGGGGTGATGTTCATCAGGCGGCGAGTCGGACGCCAAGAGCCGGGAATTCTTGACCGCCAAACGCACGGGCGATAGACTCGGGCGCAAGCCCGGCATTTTCGCAGAAGCCGGGTTTCTTTTCGGCGAGGCACCACTGCCCCTATATTGTATTGGGAAGCGATGATCGACGCACCGCCCAAAGTCAAATATGACGTCGCTCCGCCGGAGACACTGGCCGAGCGACTCGTTTCGCCACGCGTCGTTCCTTTGCTGTTGGCAACAGGTTTTATCGTCGTCTGTTGCTTTTCGGTCGTCCCGCTGATGGACGTCTGCAGCCCGAACGATGCGGGAGCGTTTCTTGTCTACATGTGTTTTGGTGTAATTGCCGCCGCCGCTGGGCTTGTGGCGATTGGGGGCGCGATCGGACCGGGCCCGATTCTCCTGCGGCTTGGGGTGAGTATCGGACTTGCCGTGCTGCTGTTCGCAGCTTGGTTCCTGGGTTGGGCGGTCTCGGACAGCCAAATCAATCAAATCAATGATCATGAGAAACGAGTCCTGTTGGTTGCCCTATTGTGTTTTCCCATCGTCTACGTTTCGATTCAGATTCCGTTATGGATCATGCGTTTCGCGTTCTCGTGGCGGTGCGAGTTTGTTGGAGGCACGGCGGCCGAGTCAGAATTGCCTCCCTTGACGATTCGGAAGCTGATGATCGGGACCACGCTCGTCGCATTGGCCCTGGCTGGTGCACGGGCGGCCGTTTCCGTAGCTTCTGAGCCGCCATCGGAGTTCTGGCTGGTGTTGGCAATCGTCTGCGCATCGACCGCTGGCGTGAGCTTGATCAGCACCTTGCCCATTGTCTGGTCGACGCTCCGCGCGAGTCGACTGGTATGGTGGATCATCGGCCTTGCCGTCTACGTCGCCATCGCGACCGGTGTCACGTTAACCGTGGTTGGCATCTTGGAAAACGGCAGGTTCTGGGAGATGTTTGGACTCGCAACAACCATCGTGTCTTTTGCCGCGATGATGAGTGCTGTGTTGTTGTCCATGCGGCTACTGGGCTTTCGCCTGCTTTCACGAAATCCGCTGCCGGAATGATCAATCCGGTCCATGTTGCTGTCAGCATCCGGAGATTCGAGTCGAAGGTTCTGCAAGGTCGGAGCGGATGTGTAATAATCGGACCACTGATACAACGCACTCTGTCCATGGGAGGAATCGTTCATGAGAGTATCCGGAGCATTCGCGTTGGGACTGTTGTTGCTGGGGTTGGTCGCACGGGCCGGAGAGCCTGCGGTCGTGCTTGATCGTGAACCGAGTGCGACGCAGAAGCCTTACGCGCCGGCCGATGGCCAAGTGGTCAAGATCACACCGCCACCGTTCATTTGGGTACCGTTGGGCAGAGACAGCCGGTACGTCTTGCAGGTGTCTACGTCAGATGCGTTTCCCGAAGAGAAGACTCAGACGTATCGCAAGTTACAGCGGTCAGTGTTTGTCCCGCAGGAACCTTTGGCCGCAGGCGACTGGTTCTGGCGTTACGGCGTCGAGACGGGCGACGGAACCGTTTTCGGGCGGGCGCGTCCGTTCACGGTCCCCAGGGACGCTCGAGCGTTTCCCTTTCCCGATTGGGACGAAGCCATCGGACGCGTGCCCCGCCAACGGCCGCGGCTGTTCTTTTCCGGCGAACGCCTGAAGCAAGTACGCCAATGGGCCGGCGGCGAATTGAAGCCGGCGATCGACTCGCTGGTGGCTTCGTGCGAACGCGAAGTAGGGAAGCGACTGGTCGCCGAACCGGGCTATCGGCCGAAGGGGCCGGACTATGGGCCGTGGGCCATCAACGTAATGCGGACCACTCGGCCGCCCATGGACGTCATGGAGCGTTGCGCCTTGGCCTATCTGATCACGGGCAACCAACGACTGGGCCAGGAAGCCAAGCGGCGTCTGCAGCATTTCTTCTCGTGGGATCCGGACGGACCGACCAGCTTCTTCGCCTACGACGAGCCGCCTATGTGGATGATGATGCGCGGTACGCGGGCCTACGATTGGACCTACGATCTGTTCACACCGGAAGAGCGGGTGAAGATCGAGCCCAACATGCGGGCGCGAGCCGCCCAGTTTCTGAAACAGTTGCAGCGGCTGCCGTTCGAGAGTAATCCCTATAATAGCCATGCGGGGAGACTGCCGGGTTTCTTGGGCGAATGTGCGCTGTCGTTCATCCACGAATGGCCCGAGGCACGCGAATGGCTCGAATACGCCACGCTGCTGTACTACACTTCCTATCCGGCGTGGGGCGGCGACGACGGCGGTTGGCAGGAAGGGCCCGGCTACTGGAGCGCCTACATGCGATTTGCCTTGCACTACGTCGTCGCCTTGCGCGAAGCCGCGGGCGTGGATCTTATGGAAAAGCCGTTCTTCCGCAGCACACCGTACTACGGCCTGTACACGGCCACGCCTTATCACCAGCACAGCCCGTTCGGCGACGGCCAAACCGGCAGTCCCCGCGGGCTGGGAAACTTGATGTACGTCTTCTCGACACTGACACAGAATCCGTGCTTTCGTTGGTATGCCGACGAGTCGCGAGTCAAGATCGGAGCCGATGTGCTGAGCCTGGCGACGTACGATCCGAATCTGCAGTCGCGATCGCCGCTGGAATTGCCGCAAGCCCGGAGTTTCCCGGCCGTGGGGTTGGCTTCGTTTCACACGGCCCTGGGCGACAGGGAAAACGACATCAGTTTCCTGATGCGCAGCAGTCCGTTCGGCGGTGTCAGTCACGGCCATGCCGATCAGAACGCCTACGTGATCGAAGCCTTCGGCCAGGGGCTGGCCATTGCCACGGGATACTATCCCTGGTACGGCTCGCCACATCATCACCAGTGGACCCGAGCCACCAAGGCGGTCAATAGCATCCTGGTGGACGGACAAGGTCAGGTGCCGCGCCGCTGGGATGCCAACGGCGAACTGGTCGCGTTCGAATCGGTCGACGGTTACGACTATGCCGAAGCCGAGGCCGCCCCAGCCTACCTCGGGCGTCTGGAACGCTTCCGCCGCCATGTGGTCCACGTGCGGCCGGGCGTCTTCGTTCTGTTCGACGATCTTCGAGCACCTGAGCCCGCACGGTTCCAGTGGCTGCTTCATGCTTACAAACAGATCAACGTTGACGAGACGAGTCGTACTCTCCGAGTCGAAAACGCTCCGGCGGCCATGGACGTTCACTTGTTGTTGCCGGACAAGGTGGACTTTACGCAAACAGACAAATACGAACCCGAACCGGAGTCGACCAAGGGACGCTGGTCGAACACATGGCACCTGACGGCCAGCACGGCGGCCCCGGCCCAATCGGCTCACTTCCTGGCCGTCTTGCTGCCCCATCGCCAGGGCAAAGAAGACACGTTGCCGAAGGTTGAACTGCTATCGGGCCAAGGAGCCGTGGGCGTGCGGTTAACGTCACCAGATGGAGCGCGGGATGTCGTTGGCTTCCGGATTTCCGGCGAAGCCACAACGGTCACCTGTGGCGGCATCGAAAGCGACGGCAGGGTCTTCGCACGGGGCAAAGACAAGGACGGGACAATTTGCCGGCAATTCACATGTCCTGGCGAGTGACACACCTGCTCCGCCGTCATCGCCCCAGTTGCCTCGGAGGTAAATCACTTTGTGAAGTCCGGTGCCAGCGCGTTCGGCCTGGCCCATTGGATCCGTGACATCAATAGGTCGCCCTTTGCGCCGTTTCGCGGCATCCATTCGCCGACGGTCACCCAGGACTCGTTCGGGCCGGCGTTCGTGACGTTGAAGTTGCCCATCAGAGCAACGCCGTCCGGATTGTTGACCCCATCTCCGACCAGCGGAAGCACCACTGTCTCGGATTCGCGGATCAAGCAGAGTCGCTCGGTATCGACTCGTGCTACCCAAAGCGGACTTCGCCAGCGGATCACCTTAGCATTTGAAACGTCCTTGCGCGTGTAGACCAAAAACAGGCCCTCGGAATGCGTGAGCCAATGCTGTTGAGTTGTTGACATTCCAATCGGCTCGCCGTCATCCCAGGCCCACGCGGTCTTGCGCCGGTAGTTCAATCCATCATCGCTGATGGCGACGTAACCGTGACCATCTTCGGCACGAATGGTCATATAGAATTGGTCTCTGAACTTCGCCAGCGACGGTTCAAGCAAACCGCGGCCGACGTTGTTTTCGAGTGGCGGACCGACCTCGATGATCTTCAGTTCGTCACCATCAAACGAACAGCGCACGCCGGCCACCATCCGGTTGTTCGCCTTTGGCCCAAAGGTGAATGACATCATGATATCCCCGTTGGGCATCACGATACGTTGGCCGCAGTTGTTGGTGTAGATGTGCCCGCCGCGCGGGTCATCCCACTGGAGAATCTTGCGCCCTGACCACGAACCGTCTTTTCCGCGAACGGCATAGACGGGATATCTGGCGAGTTGATCGCCTCGCGCAAATCGTGGACCACGGTAGAAGACGACATGCCCCAGAGCGAGCACCGTGCCGCTTTGCGGATGGAACTGCGGCGTCACGTCGCAGACTCCGGCCAGCAGGCCCGGATGGCCTTCAACCGGATCACGCCCCAATGCAGCGATCGGCTCGGGCTTGCTCCAAGTCCTGCCAAAGTCGTCGGATTCGCTCCAATGCACCTGCCCGAAGTAGTCCGAACCGCCGATCGCCTGCAGATTCATCAACGCCGCCGGCAGCCCGTCGGTGCCCGGAACCATGCATGCCCGAGGATGAAACCAGGTCGTTCCGGAACCATCCCGATTCCGGCGCAAGGTGACTTTCGTGATCGATTTGATCAGGCCGTCACTGGCCTTCTCGGTCGTGGCCGCGTTGTCAACGGTCGAGCGGGTAACTTCCGCGTCAGCGCGACCGGGAAGGTGCAACGCGATCGCGAGGAGGCTTGAGGTTATGAGGAGCAAGTGTTTTATTTGGTCATTCATGCCTTTGTCTCCGTCGTTTCAAGCTCACGCCCCCCGCCGCCACGTCATCGCGGTAGTTGGTCACCTTAACGAAGTGTTCCGAAGCAAGCAACTCGCGAAGCCGTTCTTCGGTCGTCTCCTAATCTTCTTCTTATACTCCTGGATCCCTGCTATTTCGGCTCGCGGTAAACTGGAGAAGACAGCCAATCTCTCGCTGTTGGGCCGACTCTGCGCTTGTATCCAAAAGTCTTGATCGAAGCGCCTGTAATAGTTCGATCAGATATTCCAGGGTTGCAGGTCGCTCTCAATGTAACGATCTGACGAACCAGCACAGTACAATGAAACGGTTGGCGGATTCCCTTGAAGTTGGACTTGGAGCTTCCGGCATGAAATCAAAACATTTCGCGTCCCTTATGGTGGTTGGCCTGTTGGTGCTTGGGGCAAGCGCGAGCGCATGGAGTCAGGACTGCTGCAAACGCTCGTACGCCCCATCGTGCAAGGTAGCGACTAAGTGCGATTCGTGCCGGCCGTGTCTTGCGAATCCACTGGTTGACGTGCTCCAGCGGATCGATTGCGCATTACAGAGACTGCTCCCCTGTCGAAAGTCCTGCTGCAAGACGGGGTGCGACGTGAAATCGTCCTGCTATAGCAAGTCGCCGGCGCTCTATGGCAAGCGGGCCTTCTACGGCAAGCGGGTCCGTTGCGCGAAGTCGTCCTGCGATGCCAAGCCATCGTGTGGCTGCGGCGCTGGTGCCATCCCGGTCCCTGCGGGAACCGGTGAAGAGGATCCGTTCACGGACGATGAACTCGAGGCCCCTCCGGTCCCGACCGTGGAGACGGCACACGCTCAGGGCGAATCGAAAGTGGCTCGTCGTGCCAGCCCCACGCCTGCTGTGAAGGCAACCAGCAGCTCTCCTCAACGATTCAGGCCGGTAAACGCATCGCCGCTCCCAAGGACCGTGTCCGGGCAGAAATCGGCCCTTCGTAGAGAAGGCGCGACCGGATCAACCGCTAAACGTAACGAAGACAAGAAGAAACGTGCCCTGATTGACCCCGTTCGTCTGGCAGAATTCGTTCTTCATTAGTTCATTTGCGGGTGGTACCGATTTGAGTGGCAGGTGAACAACCCGGTTGCGAAGGCAGCCGGGTTGTTCTTTGCGCCACTGGTGCTACGCATCGAGTGCCCGACGTAGGTCATCGCGAAGATCCTCGAAATCCTCCAGCCCAACCGAGAGCCGAATTAAACCATCGACAATGCCATGCGCCGCGCGATCGGCCGCGTCATAGCTGGCGTGTGACATCGCCGCGGGTTGTTCGATCAGCGATTCGACGGCCCCGAGACTGACGGCCAATTGGAATAACTTCGTGCTTTCGACCACACGTTTCGTCTTGTCGTAATCGCCCCGGATCTCGAAGCTGAGCATGGCTCCGAAGACGCCGCCCATCTGCCGCACTGCGACATCGTGGCCCGGATGGTCCGGCAGGCCGGGGTACAGCACTCGATCGACGCGCGAATCGCCTGCAAGATAATCCGCCAACCGGGCGGCCGTGCGACTTTGCTCGGTGACGCGCAGTTCCAGCGTCTTCAAGCCGCGACTGACCAGGAACGAATCAAAGGGACTCAGCGTGGCACCCGTCGCGTTCTGAACAAAGTACAGCCGGTCATATAGTCCTGGATCGGCCACCACCAGCGCACCACCGAGCACGTCGCTGTGACCGCCTAAGTACTTGGTGGCCGAGTGCATGACGATATCGGCCCCCAATTCCAGCGGCCGCGTCAGAGCAGGCGTGGCAAATGTGCTGTCGACCGCCAGCAAGAGATCGTGACGGTGGGCGAGTTCCGCGCAAGCCGCGATGTCAGTAATCGACATGAGCGGGTTACCGGGACTTTCGATCCACAGCAGCTTGGTCTCGGGACGGATGGCCGCCTCCAGACGATCCAGGTCGGTCGACGGAGCGAGCGAAACGGCAATGCCGGCACGATCGACGATCTTGTGCAGCAGCCGGTATGTGCCGCCGTAGATGTCCGAGCCTGCCAGGATATGATCGCCCGAACTTAGCAGCATGGTCACGCAATGAGTCGCGGCCATGCCCGACGAGAAGGCCAGTGCGCCGCATCCGCCCTCTAGAGATGCCAGCGTCTGTTCCAGATTCTTCCGCGTCGGATTGCCGCTGCGCGAATAGTCGAACTGGCCCCACTCGCCGGCGCCGGGCTGCACGAAAGTCGACGCCACGTGAATCGGCGGCACAACCGCACCGGTCGACGGATCTCGTTCGTTTCCAATATGAATCGCTCGCGTACGGAACTTCATCACCAATTTGCCAATACAAACAGAAGAAAAGCGATAAGAACAATCACTACGACAAGACTCGTGAACCACCGCGTCGTTGGACGCCGGTTTCCCGGCGCAGCGTGTTCGGGAAACTCGCAGCGGATGAATTCATCGTAATCGAAATCCGCGTCCGGTTCGTACTCTTCCGACGACATGCCATCGGATCCGTAGTCGTCGTCGCTCCAGCCGGAGTCGTCACTAGCGCCGCACTGGCGGCAAGAGGCGGCGCCAACAGGCACATCCGAGCCGCAATGCGGACAGACAAAATAGTCGTCTGTTGGGCGCTGCTTTCGACTCATATTTGCGACGATTCCTGAAGTCGCGTCACGGCTTCATCCGCCCACGGGCTATCGGGGGCAAGCTCGAGGAAATCGCGCCAGTGTTGTTCTGCCTCGTCGCCGCGGCCTAATTCGTCCAACGTTCGTGCCAAATGGTAGTGCACGTCGGGATAGTCGCTGTGGTATTCCAAGGCGCCTTGAAACGCCGAAACAGCCAGGTCGTACTGGCCCGTCTCGGCCAACACGCATCCCAGATTGGCGCGGGCTTCGACATAATCCTCGTCCAACTCGATGGCCATGTAGTACCGCTCGCGCGCCGCCGGCACGTCGCCCAGACGATACAGAAGCTCGGCCAGTTGGAAACAGACGTCCGGTTTCGGCCCGCCAGCGGTCAGCGCGACTCGATACATGTCGACAGCCGCCTCCAATTGGCCGTCGTCCTCCAGGCAGGCGGCATACTCGAGTATTTCGTCCGGCGTCGTCGGCTCGTGCTGTTCCATGAAGTGATCGGCCAGCGACAGCGTCACCTCGGCGTCGGCGGACGTATCGCCTTCGTCGTGCTCACGTTCCAACGCATCGAAATCGATTCGCAACTGGCCGCCGGGTTCGATCAACCCTTCGCCTTGTCGAAGCAGTATCTGTCGTCCTTCGACAATGACCGACAACTGCGCCAGCGGACGCTCCACCTCGGGAACAAACCGGGAAAGCTCGGCCAGCTTCTTTTCGATGGCAGCCGGCGAAGCGCCGGCCGCCAGCAATTGAGCCAACCGTTGCGCTGTTGCCACTTCCTGGAAGTCGAAGTATGGCAGTCGGCGGACCTCACGCGCCGGGACGATCAGACCACGACGATGCCAGCGGCGAATGGTCGATACGGAGACCTTCAGCAAATCTGCTAGCATCGCAGGCGTATACAGCCGGCGCACGTTCTGCTCGCTCTCCACCATACCCAGCCGCTGCCAGAGCTGAGTTTCGCTGATGATTTCCAGCTTGCCCTCGGCCGCGGCTCGCCGGGTTGTCTCATCGAGCAACTCGTCCTGCTCGCCCAACGGCAACTCGTCCGCCCCGATCACCACCAAGTCCACGTCGTGCCCCGGTTTGTCAATCGGCACGCCACCTTGTTGACGCACCAGTTGCTGGGCTTCGCGTCTGGTGACGCCGCCCAGCTTGCCCACAAAGGCCACGCGTTTTCCTGAAAAGAGCAGAGCGTCGTTGTCAGAAACTGTCGACATGGTCAATCCAGTAATACTGGGAAATCTGAGCCAAGCTGCGGGCGACCTCCCACCGCGGAGCTTCGCTCTCTCTGTCGCCATCAAGCGTCAAGTGTCGCCGAGTTGACGCCCTCTGTCAATGAATCGCTTACGTTGGGCGTAAAGCCACGCCGTACGCGAGGCCGTTGGGGCGCTCCAATCGCACTATCGTCGAATGGTAGGTGTGAGTAGAATCCATCCTCGATGTCTCCAAATGACCAAATAATCTGGAGTTAAGCGATACAGATGTTGCGTTATTGGACTGCTGGGGAATCCCATGGCAAGACGTTGCTGGGCATCGTCGACGGGTTTCCCGGCGGGTTAGAGATCGAGACCGAAACGATCGACGACGAACTGCGTCGCCGGCAGGGCGGCTACGGCCGCGGGGGCCGCCAGCGGATTGAAACTGATCGCGTGGAGATTCTGTCCGGCACTTGGCACAACAGGACTCTGGGCAGCCCAATCTCCCTGCAAGTGATCAACAAGGACTACCGGCTGGAACGGCTGGACGATCTCGACCGGCCTCGACCGGGGCACGGGGATTTGACCGGGGCCATCAAGTACCTTGGGTCCATCCGCGCCATCCTGGAACGCGCCAGCGCCCGAGAAACGGCCATGCGCGTCGCCGTGGGCGCGCTGACCAAACAACTGCTGGAACAGTTCGGCATCCGTACGATTGGCTACGTCGTCGAACTCGGCGGCGTGTGCGTCGAACCGCGTGACGCCCCGCTGGATGATCAGTTGAAGCTGAGGGACGAAAGCATCATCTACTCGCTCGACCCCAGCCGCGACGATGAAGTCAAGCAACTGATCGACGAAACACAGAAGCAAGGCGACACGCTGGGCGGAGTGGTCGAGGCACGCGTCGAGGGTTTGCCGTTCGGGCTGGGAACGCACGCCCAATGGGACCTGAAGCTGGACGGTCGCCTTGCGCATGCAGTGATGGCAGTGCAGGCAATCAAGGGCGTTGAAATCGGCATGGGTTTCGAAGCCGCTCGACGTCCCGGCTCGCAGGTACACGACCCGATCCAGTACGACGAAAGCCAAAAGGACGGTCCGACGCTGGGCTACGTTCGGCCAACCAACAACGCCGGCGGTCTGGAAGCCGGCATGACCAACGGCCAACCGCTGGTCGTGCGCGCCGCCATGAAACCGATCAGCACGTTGGCCAAGCCTCTGGAGTCGGTCAACCTATCGACCAAACAGCCGGAAGCGGCCTCCTACGAACGCAGCGACGTATGCGCGGTTTCAGCCGCCAGCGTAATCATCGAGAACGTAGTAGCTTTCGAAGTGGCCCGCGCCTTGGTCGATAAATTCGGCAACGACAGTTTACAGGAGATGAAAGGCCGCTGGGATCTGTTCCACCAGATGGCCCGCCAGCGGTAGAGTCTCCGGACAAGACATGCACGATCGTACACGTCGATTACTTTGCCGGACGGTCTTCCTGACGTTTTGCGTCGCGCCGACTCTTTTCGCTACCGGATGGATCTGCGTCGTCCGTTCACCGGTGTACGTTGCCTATCAGAAGACGTCCTGGGAGCGGACGCTATCCGATCAACTGGGCTTGATCGTATCCATCGACAATGTTGACCATCCCGTTCGCGGAGTCACCGCGTTGGAAGGCGTGGAGTTGGCCGATCCTGAAACTCGCGAACTCGTCGCCCGCGTCCGTCAAATCGAGATTGGACAGAACAAGGACGAATGGGTGCTGCTGGCATCCCAGCCGGTGATCCAAGGCGACCGTGTCTGGCACTTCTGGGAGGTGTTGCACGACCGTCTGCTTCGGGGCCACAGATCGTCGGACCTGCGCGCACAATTGGTAGCCGGCGAGGTGACCATTCGCCGAGCGGAAGGTGACGCCGCTTCGACGTTGACAGGTGTGCGCTGTCGCTTGGCACCGACGGCCGAGGGACCTCAAGCGACTCTCGAATTCCGCGACGTGGCGTTCGAGATGGCAGAACCGGCTCAGTTGCGAGTGACCCGCAACCGCCAGGTGTCTCCTCCGGCGACTCGATGGGAACTGCACACTGGAACCACCGCATTTCCTTGTTCCATGTTGGCGGAACAAATTGAGGTTCTGGCCAGCTTGGGCGACGAAGCTACATTTCAGGGAACCGTCCAGGCGATGTCCACGGCCAATGGCTGGGAGGGCGAGATCACGGGCCGCTTCAGCCAAGTGGACTTGGATCGCGTGGTGACGAACCGATTCGACCATAAACTCAGCGGAACGGCCGAAATCGTCTTGCAGCGGGCCGCTTTCGCCGGCGGAAGACTGGTCGACGCCGCTGGCGACATGGCGTGCGAAGGCGGTGTTGTCAGTTGGTCGCTGTTGGATCAGGCTCACGAATCGTTGGGGCTCGTTGCCGATGCACGGGTGCGGTCTGTCGAAGCGAATTCGCTTTGGCGTTTCCACCAGTTGAAGTTTGGCTTCAGCCTCAGCCGAGAAGGCATCAACATCATGGGCCACTGTGATTCCGCTGGCCAAGGCGTAGTCATGGCTGACGAGAATGGACCGCTGCTGACAGACAATCCGCAGGAGATCGTGCAGGTGGTCGCGCTGGTGCGGACGCTGGCTTCGAAGAGCGTCGAGCAAGTCCCGGCCGCGCCCGAGGCTTATCAACTGTTCCACGTCTTGCCCATTCCTTCCACTCGAAGCGAGCCGGAGGTCGCCACCCCCCGCCCGATCCATTCGCCGCTGCGCCTACGGCCAGTGCCGCACTGAAACAGTTGTTATTTCTGCCGACCTGACCTTATGATACAGGTGTGAGGTAACATTGCTCGACCCAAAGCCACATCGCTGAAGAACATTCGCACCAAAGACGAATTGTCGCCATGCAGATGATGCCCTCTCGACCCGACAAACGTGAAAACCGATCGCTGCCGCTGACGTTTCTGGTCACGCTCGTGATCCTCGCCATCGCCGGCTGCGGTGACAGCGGAAACGGCACGCCGACTGCAAAGTCTCCCAGCCCTCGAAAGAACACGCAGGCGAAAGTCGAGGCTTCCGGCAAATCGAACCTACCCACGGTGCGTCCCGGTCAATTCGAGCCAAAGGCGATCACTACCAGCAAACTACCAACGCCGAAACTGGATGAACGCCGATCGCTGGCTGATCTGGCGAACCAGGACGACGGCGGCGATGGAGGTGCGGCTGCCAAGAAACCGATTGTTCTGACGGTGACTCCACGAGGCAAGCGCCTGCCCATCGACGATACGAAAGCCGCCGTGGCGGGAATCCGGAAGCTGATCGGCAAGCATTTGACCTTATACACCGACGTGCCACCAAGTCCGGAAGTGGACGAATTGCCGGCCGCGTTCGATGCCGCGGTGCCCCTGTGGTGCAAGTATTTCGAAGTCGATCCGATGAACGCCATGGACTGGCACATGACGGGCTTCGTGATCCAGGAGAAAGCCCGCTTCCAAGGCGCGGGGATGCTGCCGGACGATCTGCCTCCGTTCATCAACGGGTTTCAACGCGGACGATACGTTTGGCTGTACGGCCAGCCGACCGCGTACTATCGCCGACATCTGTTGCTGCACGAAGGCACTCACGCTTTTATGGATCTGATCGTCGGCGGACTGGGGCCGCCGTGGTACGCCGAAGGCATGGCCGAACTGTTGGGAACCCATCAATGGCAGGACGGAGAATTGACTCTCGCATACATGCCCAGGCAAAAGACGGAAACGCCCGGGTGGGGGCGAATCAAGATCGTCAAAGACGAACTGGCCGCCGGTAACGGGATGATGCCTGCCAATATCCTGGAATACGGTCCTCAAGCCCATCTCCGCAACGAACCGTACGGATGGTGCTGGGCCTTGGCCGCTTTCTTCGATTCCGATCCCCGGACTCAGAAAGCTTTTCGGGAACTCCGCAAGAAGATCCGCACCGAAGACATCACGCAATGGTTTCGGCAACAGGTGCAAGACGACTGGGCCGACCTCTCCGAAGACTGGCAAGTCTTTGTGATGAACATCGACTACGGCTACGACATTGCTCGTTCGGTCATTGTGCGCAAGACCGCCCAAGCTGTGCCCGCCTCGGGAGCAACCGCGACCATTTCCGCCGACCGCGGCTGGCAGTCGACAGGCATTCTACTGACGGCGGGAACAACTTATCGCATCGATGCAACGGGCCAGTACCAGGTTGCCGAGACGAGCGAGATCTGGTGGTGCGAGCCGGGCGGAGTGACGATCCACTATTTCCAAGGACGGCCGCTGGGTCTGTTGCTTGGCGCGGTGCGAGATCACAGTCAGCCGCTCGAAGGGATGTCACCGCTTGTCAAACCGCGGCCGATCGGCTTGGGGACAACGCTGGAGCCAGAAGTCAGCGGAACGCTCTATCTGAAGATCAACGAGTCCCCCGCCGAGTTGGGCGACAATCAAGGCCAGATTACGGTCCGGGTCCAGGTACAGTAGGTCCCGTCTGAAACGTCCCCGCATCTCGTTTAACCCGAAGCCGGAGGCGATGGCGGGAGATGACTGAGCGCCGCGTCTGGACGATCCATCCCTTTTCCGCCATCGCCTCCGGCTTCGGGTTAAACGAGGACACGGATTCAACAGGCTGGAAGCCTATCCCACGCGAAACCGGCGGCACCAGGATGCCGTTCAGCGAGTCCGACGCGTCGTGCTCGAACCTCCCTTGAGGATTCTATCGAGCGCTTCTTGTACTCGAGTCGCGTTCGCTTTCTTCAACTGGATAATCTTGACTCCTCTCGCCGGGCTTTCGCCGGCCCTCTCGTCTAGCGTGTTGGCCAGTTCGATGATCTCCTCCAGCAAGGGCGACGTGGCCATCACGACCAGCGAGTTCGTCATTTCGTCCACTGCCACGCCTGGCCTAAGCCTGCTGGTGGACGTAGTGGTCCGGCTGCGGCTGGTGGTGGTAGACCCCAACTGCGAACGGAATACGTCCTGGATCACCTCCGACACCTCGACCGCGTCGGCATAACGCAAAGGAATGATCTGCGGCTTGGTACCTTCGCCGTGGTCTGAATCGAGCACGCGCACCAGCCCCTCGATCGTTTGGCGGTCGATGCGGCTGCCTTGAACGACGAGCGTGTTCAGCCGGTCGTCGGGCACGATTGCCACCGGCAATGCGCCGCGCCGCCAACTGGACCGCTCGTCACCGAACAACTGCTTCAGTCGATCGGCCACTTCGGACGCGCTGGCATTCTTCAATTCGATGACACTGATATTCCGGCCAATCTGGCCCGCCGACGGCAGAATCGTGCGTAAAAGCTGTTCGAATTGCTGCAGCGCTTCCGGATCGTCCGATACGACCGTGATGCTGCCCTCGCCGGGCACTACGTACAGCGGCGGTGGTTTCGATTCGGTCTCGTCGGATTTCGGCTCGGGCGGTTGCTTCGGAGTAGGCTCTGCCGGTCTTGGTGGCTCCTTCGTCGGTGGCTTCTCCTCGACGGCGGGCGGTTGCTTGGGTTTCGCCGCGTCGGCCTTCGCGGTGTCGCCGGGTTGGATTTGCGCGACAAAATACCAGTCGTCGCCCCACGCAGAATCATCCAGCAGGGAGGTCTTGTTGGGCGCGGCTTCTTTCGGCGGTTCAGCGGGCCTTTCCTTCGAGGCCGCTTCGGGTTTCGCCGGCGCTGTAGCAGATTCTTTCGGACGTTCCTCAGGCAACGGGGTGTCCGGCGAGACGATGCGGATTTCGTTATCTCGCAACTGCGGCCACAGACGCTGGATTTCGCGGAGCGCCTCCGTGATGTCGCCTTGCGTTCGATATGTCCGCATGATCTGACCCGGGCGTCCCTTCAGCAGCTTCAGCTTGGTCTCGCCCATCTTGATCAGCAACTCGCGGATCTCCTGCTGCTGTTCGGCGGTGGCGCGAATGAACAGTTGCTCGGAGTTCGGGTCGATGTCGACGCGCGGGCCGCCCGTGCCTTCGTCCGCGAACTGCCTGCTGATGGCCATTTCGGCCGACATGGGGTCGACGTGCTGCAGTTCGTAGACTTCCACGACCTTTTCTTCGGTGCGGAGCTGTTCGAGCGTCTTCTGGATCAGCTCGTGATCCTCCGGTCGGCCGATGGCGATCAGTTGATTGCTCATGTAGTCGTACGACACTTCGGCTTTGGAGCTCTGTTTCGCGAGCAGTTGATCCAGCACGTCCGTGGCGCTGGAATCGACGCTTTTCATGGAATAAAGTGCTACGGTCGTGTCGTCGTCCTCTTGAGCGACCTCCGCAACCGCCTTGATCATGTCGTCGATCCGCTTGTGCTTGGCGGCCGGTGCCACAGCGATCACCGCGTCGTTCTGTTCGTCCAACGTGAGCTGGACGTTCGTGTCGGTACTGAAGAGCTGCGCCAGCGACTGGTAGACGTTTGCCGGATCGCCCACCATGATGGGGTGTACTTGCACCACGGGACGCTGGCCTCCGGCGTCTTCGCTGTCCATTTCGTCGATCGTGGCCTGGATCTTTGCGTGGTCGTCGGGCATGGCGCTGACAACCAGACTGCCGTCGTTCTCGTCCAGGGCGATGTTCGCGGCCGGCACCAGTGAACTCAAGACGGCGTTGGCCGCTGCAGGATCGGCATACTGGAAGCGGTAGACGCGGGTGCTGATTTGATCGGCGCCGGCGGTCAATTCGTCGACTGCCTTCTTAATGACCTGGTGGTCCGTGGGGCTGGCCCAGGCGATCAGCCGCCGCGGATCAGAGCCGACGGAGAACTGGGCGTTAGGCACGGCCTCTTGGAGGAATGCAATCGCGCCGTCCGCGTCGCCCGCTTCTACCTTGTAGACGGCGACCTTCGGGGCCAGTTCCTCCGGTCCCTTTTCGCCCATCTTTTCCACAAGCTGTGCAATCACTTCGTGATCGGCCGGGCGAGCCCAGGCGATCAGTTGGTGCGGCTCGGAGCCGATCGTCAGCTTGGCCTGCGGCACGGTTTCGCGAAGGATGCGCATGGCTTCGGTAGCAGTGGACGAAGGCACCGTATAGACGATCGCTTGCGGCTCGGTATCGGCCGGGCCTTTGGTCTCCAACTGTTCGATGATCGTTTCGATCTTCTGGTGGTCGTTGGCACGAGCCCAGGCGATCAGTTGGCTGGGATCGGCCCCGGCGTTCACCATGGCCTCGGGCAGGGCTGCCGACAGCGTCTGGATGGCAATGTCGGCCGTGGCATGCTTCAAGTTGTACACCTTGGCCGTACGAGCCGAATCCGGCGACTCCTCGATCAACTGCTTGACCAACTCCTTGATGGTTTCATGGTCCTTGGGGCTGGCCCAGGCGATCAGTTGTGTTGTGTCGGAGCCGAGAGTGAGATTGGCATCCGGAACCGCCTGCTGCAAGAATCGAACGGCATAGATGGCATGCGTGCGGCTCATTCCTTCCAACACGTGGATGGCGGCCCGTGCGGCCAGTGCGGGGTCGGCTTCGATATCGATTTCCTTTAGGATTTCCGAAATCTTCTGATGATCTAACGGCCGGGCCCAGGCAGTCAAGCGTTTCGGATCGTCAGTGGCAAGCGTAAGGACGGCCTCGGGCAAAGCAGACTGGAGCACTTCGACCGCTTCGTTGCCCGAGATGTTCTTCAGCATGTAGACCACGATCTGGGACGCGGCTTCCTGGCCCAATTGCTCGACCAGGCTCTCGATCTTCTCGTGATCCTTGGCCGACGCCCAAGCGACGACTTGGTCGGCCTGGGCTCCCTGCGCGAACTGCGCGTCGGGAAACGCTTGACCCAGGAAACTAAGCGTGGACGTGACGTTTTGGGAATCCATGCCTTCCATCGTGTAGACCACCGCTTTGGACGCCGATTCGGGGTCGCCCTCCACGTCGATCTCCCCGAGAATCGTGTCGATCATCTCGTGCTCGGATGGGCGAGCAAGGGCCGTCAATCGCTGCGGGTCGTCGCTGGCCGGCGAGAAGTCCGCCTGCGGTAGGGCGTTCTGCAGGACTTGCATGGCATCGGCCGCCGAGATGTTCTTCACCATGTACACGGTTGCTCCCCGCGTCTGGTCCGGTGGCGGACCTTGATTCATCTGGTCGATCAACGCCTTGATTTCTTCGTGATCCTTGGCCGTGGCCCAAGCGACTAACTGGCCCGGCTGCGTGCCCATCGTGAATCGTGCTTTCGGGAACGTGGTGGTCAGGAAGGTGGTGGTGTACGTGGCATAACGCGGATCCATGCCTTCCAGCGTGTAGATCAAGACCCTGGCGCCACTGTCCGGGTCGCTTTCCAGGTCGATC
>JADHUC010000191.1 GCA_016784735.1 Pirellulaceae bacterium
GCATCGCTGCGGCCGCTTCCGCCGCGGGAATACGTTCCAGGGCGTAACGGGCCATGTGCGAAAGGTCTTCGTCGGACAGCATGGCGGCCAACGCCGGCACCGATTCGGCCGTGCCGATCGTCTTCAGCGTGCGCAGGACGTAGTCTTGTGCCGAGCGTGAGATACCACCCTTCAGCACATCGAGCAGTCGCGTTTCCAGTTCCTTGCGTGCGGCCGCGTCGCCCTGCGTGGCGACTACGGCTGCGTCGATCGGATCCAGCGTATTGCGTTCCGCGCCCCAGTCGTAGGTTTTCAACGCCTCGAATGCTGTGTCCACCGCGGCGCCGTCCAGTTGAGGTTGGTCTGCGGCGACTGCTGTGGCGCCGGCCAAGGCCGTCGAACTCGCCGCCAATGTCAAACGCGTAATGTTCTGATGTCGCATATTTCGATTCCTTATGTTTTTCTTGGGGGGCCTTGCGTTGCGTTTCGTTACAGAACCCACGGCTGTCGTTTGGCTCGGTCCAGGAAGCGGTTAGCCTCCTCGTCGCCGGGGAACTCTTGCTTGGCTTGGTCCCACTTCAGAGACCGCTTCAATTCGTAGGCGATCAATCCCAAGTGGCACACGGCCATGGTATGGGAACAGATTTCGATATCGCGGAATGGTTTCTCACGCGTCTTAACGCATTCGATAAAGTCGCCGTAGATGCCGCCCTGGCCTTTGTAGCTCGGGATGGGCTTCGGAGGCAGTTTCTCGTCCGGCGTGCCTTCTACGTGCATGTTGCCCATGCCCGGGTGGTTGTGATGCAGAAGGATTCCGCTGGGATAGCGATAGGTCAGAAACGCGCGACCATTCTCGTCGTTGTAAGTCACTTCCTCGGGCTCCAAGTCGCGAACGTCTATGGCGAAGGTCGCTCCGCCGAAATGGTGCGCGCCCCAGTCGGTCATGCCTCCGCCGGAATAGTCGCTGAAGGATCGCCAGCTTGTACCGTTGATGGCGTAGCTGCCGCTGCACCGGTACGGATGGTAAGGCGCCCAAGGAGCTGGGCCGAGCCACATGTCCCAGTCGAATCCCTCGGGGATCGGCTCGCCAGCCAAGTTGCAGGGTTTGGGTAGCGGACCCACGTTGACGTTGATCGACTTGACCGTGCCCAATTCTCCGCCCCAGGTTTTGTCGACCACCTTCCGGTAGTCTTGCAACACGCGTTGGCTTCCGCCGGAGACGACGCGCCCGTAGCGTCGGGCCGCTTCGACCATCAGCCGGCCCTCGCGAAGGGTCCGCGTTTCGGGCTTCTGGCAGTAGATATCTTTGCCGTTGCGGCAGGCCTCGATTACGACGATCGCATGCCAATGATCAGGCGTGGCACAGTGCACCGCGTCGATATCCTCACGGGACAACAGTTCGCGGAAGTCGTTCACAGCCACGCAATCACTGTTCTCGTAACGTTTATCTGCTTTCTGCTTGGCGGCATCGCGTGCCCCCTTCTTCACGTCGCACACCGCCACGTACTGCACGTCGCCGCGGCCCAGGAAGGCCCCTTGGTCGCCGCGGCCCATATTGCCGATTCCGATGCCGCCCATCACGATTCGCTCGCTCGCCGCCGGGCGTTCCTGGTTGCCCAACGCGGCGGAGGTAATCACGTACGGGGCCACCACCGCCCCAGCGGTGGTTTTCAAAAACTGCCTTCGATTCGTACCCATCTTACGGCTTCCCGATCGTTTGCCTTTTCGACGCCACATGTCTGGTTCCTTTCTCTAGCTGCAATCTGTTGCACGCACCGTTCAGATCTATTCTTTTCACGAGCGATAGGGCTCTCAGTTTGGCCCCACGTCATCCCGCCAGCGTAGTTTAACCATGTCCCCGTGTGGATGCCACCAAATGCCGGTCATTGGCGGTCAAATAGTCTCTCGTCAGCCGCTTGCCCCCGCGGGGACGCTGACCACGACTGCTGCTCCGCAATTCGCTGTCGAGCTGGTTTTGACCGTACGATGGCCCTCCGAGGCCGTCGAAAACACGGTCCCGACGGCCTCGGAGGGCCATCGTACTGAATTCCGGGACACGCTATCAGTTGACTTTGGCTGCTGCAACGACTGCAATGTATTCTCACACACAAGGAATGCGGCTATGAGCACAAGAATCACGACGGCGATGCTTCGCGTACTGGTCATTCTGGCCCTCTTCAACGTCTTCGCGTTCTCAGGGAGAGTGGCGGCTCAGGAGGAGAGCAAGCCGGCGCGTCTCAAGACGCACCGACCGGCCATAACCGGAGTACACGGGTTGGTCACCAGCGGGCACTCGCTTGCGTCGATGGCGGGCGTGCGCGTCCTCTTGGACGGTGGGAACGCCGCGGATGCCGCGGTGGCCGTGCTGGCCACTCTGAATCTTACCGAGCCGATGAATTCCGGGGCTGGTGGGAACGGCTTCATGACGATCTACGACCGTGCCTCGGATCGGGTGTACTCGCTGAATGCAACCGGCGCCGCGCCCGCGGCGATCGATCCGAATCATGTGACCCCGGATGAAATGCTCCGAGGAATCAAAGCTGGGGTTGTTCCAGGTCTGTTTGGGGGCTGGATAGTGATGCTCGACAGGTTCGGAACCAAGAGCCTTGCCGACGTACTCGAACCCGCGATCGAATATGCCGAAAACGGTCACCCTCTGGATCCGTACGTCGCCACGTCGATTGCGCGACAAAGATCGCTGTTTGAACGCTTTCCGTCCACCGCTCGGGTGTTCCTACCTAACGGTGGGCCGCCGGAGCCTAGCGAGATGTTCAAGTACCCGGATCTGGCCAGCACGTTCAAACGAGTCGTGGACGCGGAGAAGGAAGCGATTCAACAAGGGAAGTCTCGATCGGAAGCTCTACAAGCGGCGTTCGACCGCTTCTACAAAGGAGACATCGCACAGCAGATGGCTCGCTTCTACCAAGAGAACGGCGGACTGCTTACCGCGGAGGATCTCGCAAACTACGAGCCGATCTGGGCCGAGCCCGTCCACACCAACTACAGGGGCTATGACGTGTACACCAGCCCTTCGACATCGCGAGGCGGTCTGGAAGTCGTTATGCAGCTTAGCCTCATCGAAGGATACGATCTCCAACAGCTTGGCCACAACACGGCCGAAACGCTGCACCTGATCACCGAGTGCATCAAGCTGGCGAAGTCCGACATCTACCATTTCGTCGCCGATCCCAAGTTTACGAACATGCCGATGGACGGGATGATCTCTGAGGACTACGCCCGGGCGCGCAGGAAGGAGATCGACCTCGACCGGGCGATGACCTACCCGGACCATGGCAATCCGGTCGCCCAGGAGACGTCCAAGTTGGGCTCTCAATGGAAGCATGCTCCGCCCGAGAATCGACCGCTGTTGCCGGAGCGGGCCTACGGCGGTTGCACATCGAGCTTTTCGGTCGCGGATCATCTCGGCAACGTGGTGGTCTGCACTCCCACATTGGGCAGCGGTTGGGGGACCGGCGTGATTGTCGGCGAAACGGGCCTGTTCTTCAATAACGGCACTCGCATCGGCTCGACGTCTCCCTACCCAGACGACGTGAACTATGTCCGCGGCGGTCAGATCGCGCTGCTGAACAATTCCCCGATCATCGTGATGCGAGATGGCAAGTTCTTCCTGTCACTTGGAACTCCGGGCGGAGAAACCATCGGGCAGACACAATTCCAGGTGCTGTTGAATGTTCTCGACTTCGGCATGGGGATCCAGGAAGCGATCGAGACGCCGCGGCTCAGTCTCAGCGCGAAACCCAACTTCTACAAACCGGGCGCCGAGATAGCGATGCGTGTCGAGGGTCGCGTGCCCTCGCGCGTCCTCGGTCGCCTCGAAGAGATGGGGCATCGTCCTCGGGCTACTGCCGAGTTCGCCATTGGCAACATGCAGGGAATCCTGATGAACCAGAATACGGGTACCATGACCGCTGGGGCGGATCCACGGCGAATGATGTACGCCATCGGATGGTGAGGGGGACTGTTCGCCGGCTTTGTCAACAAGTCAATCACTGTTCGTCCATCCGCGAGGCGACATCCTGACTTGCCCGCTTGCTGGAACCTGGAAAGGAGGAAACCATGAGTCACTCACGTGCTGTTGTCCTGGTTTTGATCGTCCCCTGGTTTTGGGCCACGGATTCCCGGGCGGCCGATCTACCGCTCGGAACGCTCTCGCATGATGGTCCGCCAACGCCGGAGCAGATCTCTCTGTACCTTCCCGTGACGGGGCGTTTGGACAGCTCGGCGACGGCCACGGTTCGTTACCGACCGTCGTCAAGCAAGGCGTGGCTCGTTGCCCATCCGCTGCACCGCATTCGTCCCTCGGACACCACCGGCTCGTCGCCCGCCGATGCGTTTGCGGGCGTCATCACGGGCCTTTCGCCGGGGCGGTCCTACGACGTGGAGGTGACTGTCGAGCTAGGAGAGGCGTCGACAGTCAAGACCTTGACCGCTACGACGCGAGCGTTATCGGACGAGGCGGGCAAACCCACCAAGACGATCGCCGCCGGCGCGACGTCCGAACAGATCAGCGCGGTCCTCAAGGAAGCGAACCCCGGTGATGTGATCCAGTTCGAGAACGGCACCTACACGGTGGTCGGACTGCAGATCCAACGAAGCGGAACGCCGGCCCGCCCGATCTACCTGAGAGGAGCAAGCCGCAAGGGCGTGAGGCTCAAGGACGCCTCGGGGACAATCCTGCAGTTCCTGGCGGTCAGCGACGTGATCATCGAGGACATGACGCTCGTGGGATCGAAAACCGATTCCGGAACCGATTCCGCTTCGCGCGGGATCAGCTTTTGGAACGGCGGCCAATCGCAGGAGCGAGTGACCGTTCGCCGCGTCAGCTTTGAAGGCGTCGACATGGGAATCGTCGCTTGGGGCGATACGAAACAGCTATTGGTTTTCGACAACACGCTAACGGGGAACAACAAGTGGGATGCGAAATTCCTGCACTCCAATCTGACGTGGAACGATGACGGGATCCGCGTGCCGGGAACGGGTAACGCCGTTTTCAACAACACGCTCAGCGGATTCGGCGATGCGCTGGCAATGAGCGCGGGGGCCACAAATACCGGCGTCCACTTCTATCGAAACGACATCCGGATGACAGGCGACGACGCCTTCGAGGGGGACTACGGCGTTCGCAACGTCACCTTCTACGACAACCGCATTCACAACTCGATGACCCACGTTTCCTTCGATCCCATTTACGGAGGCCCGGCGTTCGTCTTCCGGAACATCGCGATCAACGTGGGGCGTGCTCCCTACAAGCTGAACAACAAGAACACAGGTTTCTTCCTGTACAACAACACGGTGGTGCGCACCAAGGGATTTTCCAGCGGTGCCACGTGGGGCTGGGTGCAGTTTGCAAACGGGCCACTGGTGGCCTGGGGATATCGCAACAACATCCTGATCTCCCACGAAGGCGACCGACTGCTGGCCATGGAGCCGAGTGGCCAGGAGCCCGTCGATTTCGACCATAATGCCTGGTATCCCGACGGCAGCGTCTGGTGGACCAGGTCCGGGGGTTCGTTCAGGTCGATCGAGGAAGCCCGGTCCAAGCTGCCTCCGACAACGCCGGTTTTCGGCACGAGCACCCAGCGTCACGACGCCGACGTGATCTCGGAACCGAACCCCTTCACGCCAAAGGTGCAACTGGGAGAAAACCATCTGACGCAAATCACCGTCCCTTACACGCCCACGCTCGCCGACGGGACCGCTCCACGAAGCGCGGGTGTGGTGATTCCCGGCGTGACGGACGGATTCACCGGCAAGGCACCCGACATGGGCGCACTGATTGCGGGAAGAGAGACGTGCGTATGGGGCGATCGCACAACCAAGTAACCGGCGATATCAACCAAGGGCAATCCAAACTCGTGGAGGAGAACTCGATCATGACCGACCAAGGAATCACCCGACGGCAGTTCGTTCGCGATAGTGTCGCCGCAGCCGCCGCGGCGGGGCTTACCGCCACCTACACCGTCCACGCCGGCAACCCGGACAAGGCTGATACGGGCAAGATCGTCAACTACAATCCCGACATGGAGTACCGCCGCTGCGGCAGGACCGGCCTGATGGTCTCGGCCGTTTGTCTGGGCGGACACTGGAAACGGATGGACACGATCGTCTCCGGCGTGAGCTTCCGGGGGAAAATCTCCGACGCCAAGCTGGACGACCCCGACTTCGCCAAGAACCGCCGTGACGTCGTCAGTCGATGTATCGAGCGCGGGATCAATTATGTCGACGCCTGCACCGGCCCGGAAATCATCGCCTACACCGGCGCGCTCAAAGGCCGCCGCGACAAAATGCACATCGGCTACTCCTGGTATACCAGGGAATCCTGGTCCAAGGAGCATCGCACCCTGAAGGCAATGCAGGCAGCGTTGGATGACGGAATGAAGCAGGCCGGACTCGACTACGTCGACATCTGGCGACTCAGCTTGCTGAACACCAGCGGAATGCACACGGATCGAGAGGTCGAGGAGGCAATGGCGGCCCTGGACTGGGCTAAGAAGACTGGCCGGGCACGATTCACCGGAATCTCCTCGCACGATCGCCCGCACATCAAAAAGCTGATTGAGAAGTATCCCGATCATATCGAGGTCGTCTTGACGCCCTATACCGCCAAGACCAAGACGGTCAGTGACGAAAGCGGTCTGTGGGCCACGATGCAGAAACACGACGTGGGCTGGTTCGGGATCAAACCGTTCGCCAACAATTCGCTGTTCAAGGGCGACAGCACTCCCGGCAATCCTCATGCCGAGGGGGACAACCGGCTCGCCCGGCTGGCCATCCGCTACATCCTCTGCAATCCGGCGATCACCGCACCCATCCCCGGCCTGATCACCGTCGGGCACGTCGACAATGTTGCCCTGGCCGTCAAGGAACGCCGAGAGCTGGACGTGGACGAAAAAGCCGAGTTGGATCGAGCCATGCAGCGCGCCTGGGCCAACCTGCCGCGCGAATATCAATGGCTGAGAGATTGGGAGTACGTGTAGGCGAAAGGCCCAGAGCAATAGTACGGCACCGCGCAAAGATCAAACTTCGAGATCGGCGTCCGTCAGTCGCTGCGTTCGGATTCACGAACAGGGGTTTCCGTCGCGTAACTTCAATCCGTACTTTCGGGTGAGTCCGTCGAGCATCATGGTCACAAGCGTACTGCTCATGCAGTAGTCGCGGACGCCAAGCGGCCTACCAGAAATCGAATCGTAGTGTTCGCTGACGCCGTTCTTGATCGCGTTGCCGACCGTCTTATCGGCGATATTCGCAGCGAGGTCCGTGTGCCCATAGTCGGCCAGGCCACAGGCGATCTGGTAATTTGTCGGCGGCCAGACGTCGCCGCGCCAAAAGGCGTCGGATTTCCATCGCTTGTCGGTTCGATCGACCGTGGGCACCGGCAACGGCGTCATCCAGGCGGGCGAGGCCAGCACCTCGGCCATGCGGCGGGCCATCGCTTCGGTGGGAACGCCCGCGGCCAACGGAATCCAACTTCCGATGGTTGCGACAGGGATCTTCTCGAGCGTATCGCGCCGGACGGAGAGGAACGTGCCCGCCTGTTCGTCCCACATGTGGGCGCGCATTCCTTTGACGCCCTTTTCCACACGCAGCTTACGCCTTGCCGCCATCGCTTTGTCGCCCGCGATTTCCGCCAGTCGGGCGAGGCTTCTCTCGCCCATGATCAGATAGGCGGTGTTGCCGGGCACGCAGATGTCGGCATACCAGGCGCCTTCTTTGAGGCCTTTGCGTTTGGGATGGACGGTCATTTGCATGCCGTCCATGTTGCATTCGTAGTCGAACGTCTCCCATTTCGCGTGTTGCAGTTTGCCCGTGTAGGCGCCGAGAGTAATCAGCCCGTTGCTGTGCAGATCCCGCTCGCGCCAGTACCAATCGTGGAACCGTTCGAGCCGACCGAGGCATTGCCTAAGTAGTTGCTTATCGCCGTTGCGACGATAGACCCGCTCCACTCCCCAGGCCAAGATCGGTATCTGCGAGAACTGCCGAACCGCTTGCGGCTCCGTCTTGATGGCCACCGTGATCATGTCCCGAGCATGCTCGGGCGCATCCTCGTTCCAGCGGTCCTGGAAGTCCCAGTAGTTTTGGAAGATGTCGCGGATAAGCTCCTTCTTGCCGGGCAGGATGCTCAACAGATCGACAACGAACATCGTGTCCCAGATCCATTGGCCCTTGTAATAGGGCCCGCCCGGAACGATCCAGGTGTTCTTCAATGGCGGCGTCGGCGGCATGATCTTCTCGAGAACGCACCTTTCCATCACGCGCTTGGCTAGTGCGAGCACCTCGGGGCTGCTGGCCTCGAAAAGCGATCCCTCGCCCAGCGGCGCAGGTTCAGCCGCGCCGGCGAAGTCGCCCAGCGCGCTCGCTAGAGTCACTCCGCCGGCCGTCTTGAGAAACTTGCGCCGTTTCACGTGATGGTCTCCGTGTTTGTCTGATAGGAACCCGACCGGTCAAATATCACGAATGCTTCGTAGTTTGGGCGGATGCTTGTCCGCTTTGATTGCGGCCATTGTCTGACGGACCAGGTCGATTTGCGGCTGCAACCCCGTTGCTTCACGGTGTGCCAGTAGTTGCTTTTCGAGTTCCGCCAGCTTGGGCAGCATTGGCTGAGCAACTCCACCATAGGTCTGAAGAATCTTCAGGCATTCGGTGATCCGGCGTCTCTTGCCCCACCTTTCAATATCCATGATATTCAGGCACAGCGGCACGCCTTCCTTGATGCGATGTTTCGCCAGAATCTCTAGACCGCTCAGACGGATGCCATCGGCGAACATGATGCCGCTGGGGGCCGGTTCTATAACAGCCTGGTGGATGGCAGGCAACAACGGTTCGATTTCTTCGTAAGAGAGATTGCGGTAAACCGATCCGATGCTCCCTCGAGCGCGTCCATCTTCGTTGCGAAGCCCCGCTTTCACGGCCGCGTAGAGCGATTGGCGATCCACGCCATCCAGTGAACGTCCCGCCATCCCGCCGCGTTGATTGAACAGCGCAAAGCACAGATAGCGTTGTTGCATGCCACGCGGGTCAGCCTTGACATCGTGGTCTGCGAGCATCGCGAGCAGGTCCGGCAGGGTGGACATCGCCGGGCCACCGATACTTGCCAACGCCTCGGCGGCCTTGATGCGAAGCCAGAGGTCTTCCGACTTCAGCGTTCTCTTCAGCGCCGACACGGCGGGCGCCGCGCGATCCTTGAGCATGATCAGCGCCTGGCACGCGCCCAGGCGGGTGTGCAGGTCGGCTTCGTCGAGCATCGCGATCAACTGCGGCGTCGGGTCGCCCTCACGTCGGGCCAGTTCCATGGCCGAACGCTCGCGGACGACCGGCGACCAGCTTCTCAGACCGGCGAAAATCTGCCCGTCGCTGCGCTCGGCGTAGGCGGCCAGTCGCAGTCGGGGGCTCCAGCCGCGACCGTCCGCGACAAGGCTCTCCGCTGTGGTTGCGTCGATCTGCTTGGCGACGCTCTCCTTCTTTCCCGTGAGATGGAGTCTCTTCAGCGGCTGAGCGTAGGCCAGCAGATAGGCGCCGGTGCAGTCCCAGCCTCGGTATTTGTCCGGCCTCGCAGCGGGCGGCCCCTGGTGGAGATAGGTCCCGTCGCAGCGACGGGCGAGATCGTAGTACCAGCCGAATTCCTTCATCCAAGCCCCTGTGGCGTGCGGTCCGGACAGCGCGATCCCCGGCATGGCCCAGAGCATGTTGAAGAAGTTGCCTGTGTGCCCCGTGTCGCGCTCGCTCCCGTGCGAGGCGACGCTCATCCGCGAGAAGTACTCGGCAGCCTCGGCGTCGTCGAGCAGGTGGAACATCAGCGCGGCAATTCCGTTCTTGCCATTGTCGTCGTGCGTCTGGATCCACGGATGGTGGTCGCCGTAGGGGACGCTCCCCTTGCCGACGTAGAAGCGAAGCAGCCGCGCGCTCTTCTCGATTGCCTCGTCCAGTTCCGGATCGTCGACCCCGGCCTCGCGAGCCAGGATGAGCGAAACGGTCAGGGGCAAGCCCGGGGCGTTCATCATGCCGTAGCCGGCCAGTCGCCCGTTCGGTTGTACGAACCGGTGCCCCCACGAACCGACCTCGCTTTGCCCGTGGACGATTTCCATGGTGACGCGCTTCAGGTCCGGCATGAAGCTGCGATCTCCAGTGGCCAGGACGTACTCGGCTAGCAGGATGTTGACGGGCCCGTACCACCACGAGTGCAGCGCGCCTCGCTCGGGGTCCGAGTAGTGCGAGGCCCACTCGACTTGCTTGCGGACCAGCGGCAGGTACCTCGGCTTGCCGCTGGAGAGCAGTGCCAACGCATTAAACGAGCGTTCGATCGGGTTGCCCTCGTCCGGATTCGCCTTCATATTCCGAGCTAACGCCTCGCATCCAAGTTCGAAGATGCGTTTCGACTTAGGACAATCGAACGGAGCGGTCGGGCCGTAGACGCCCAGGACTGGCAGTTGCAGGACGGTCGTCGTCGTCTTGCCTTTTCGCCAGCGGATCAGAGGGAGGTTCCCGTCCGCCGCCTCCGCCGCGCCGACGGCCTTGCCCAGTTCCGTTCGCGGATCGTAGGTGAACGGCCGACCCGCGATTCCCAGGATCACGTCTCCCGGCCGGAGCACGCCGTCGGCGGGAGACCCCTCTTCCACTTTCGTGACAAGAATCTGCCGCGCTTCGCTCGTCTCCATCTTGTTGCTGTACATCCACCCGCGGGCGCCGGTCGGCCCGAGGTTCCAGTCGTGAGTCGCCCCCTCGGGGACCTGGTCGCCCTTGGTGAAGTCCGGGTTGGCCGTCGTGGAAGAAGCTGCGGCACCCGATGGCGCGGCGAAAAACGACAACAGCGCCGCAGCGGCGACCGACGCGATAAACAACTGCCTTACGATCATAAACGGTCTCCTAGTCCTTCTTGATTTTTGACGGGTCTTCAATTCGTTGGACCTGTTTGGTTGCGGCCGCGAGCCACGCCGAGTCATTCAGGATTGTATTCTACCCAGTGCCGGTGACAATTGACGAGGTAGTACCGTGTACCCGGCACTTTGGTTGGTGCCGCAAGGATGAGTCCCTGGAATAGGCATCGTGAGTTACGAACGTCGGAACAAACTTGACGGCCACGCAGCACGCAGGCGGTGCCGCGTGGCGCTGCTGCCGGATTGTCACGTGCAATTCAAACGAGACTCGCTGCCGGTTCGCCCGACGAAGCGGCTTTACGGCGCTGCGCGGTGGTTGCTGGAAACGTATTTGGAGCGTCTGGCTTCGATGGACGTTGACGCCGTGTTTCTTCTCGGCGACACGCTGGACCCCGCAGACGACGCCGGGTTGAACTGGCTGACGTCACTGATTGACCAATCGACCGTGCCCGTCTACATCATCATCGGGAATCACGAAACCTACGGTTGGACTTCGGTCGAACGATTCCACCGTGCATTCGGCTTGCCCGATCACGGTCATCACGTGGCGATGGTCAACGAGGTTCCGTTCCTGATGCTCGCGACACCGGACCAGGACAGCCTGATTCCCGGCAGCGCCGGTTATCGGTGGTTACAGGAGACGCTTGAAGAGTTTGACTCAAGCACTGACCTGTTTTGCTGTGCCCACTTCTCGCTTCTTCTGCACCCATGCGTCGAGGGCTCGAAGAACGACGGTATGCAGGTTCTCTGGTCGGCCGGAGAAATCATGTCGTTGTTGCGGGAACGTCCAAACGTGCGTGCGTGGATCGCCGGCCACAAGAACGTGCCCAGCAAAGTCGTCCGGGACGGCATGCTGCACCTGCTGTCGCCGCAACTGATTCAGGCCCCGTGTGCTTTTCGAGTGATCGACATTCACGACGACGGAATCCTCTCACGAGTTCACGACATCGAAGAACAGGACCTTGCGAGACTCAGCCGATTGGCCTACGGTGCGGACTACTCAGAACGCCATGGAACTGAGGAAGACCGCGACTTCTGGTGGTCATGGAAGTGAGTCTTCCGTTGGAGTTCGTTGACTATCGCAATAGAGCCTTCAACTTGAGACCTGATTCAGCGGTCTACCAAGAAAACACAGGATTCAAATGCATCGACTCAAACTCGAGAACGGAGACATCAAGATGAGAGCATCACTGTTCGCTGCAACGCTAACAGCGGCCTGCACAGCCACCGTCCTTCATGGCGACGAGAGGTTCGAGCCCACGGTCGAATCGTTGCGCGGGTACGGGTGTCCTGAATGGTTTCGGGACGCCAAGTTCGGCATCTACCTGCACTGGGGAGCTTACTCGGTCGCCCAACAAGGTGAATGGTATGCGCGCAAGCTGTACGAAGAAGGAGGCAAGGAATACGAGCACCACCTGAAGCACTATGGTCACCCATCGGAACACGGCTACAAGGATTTCATTCCGATGTGGAAGGCTGAAAACTTCGATCCGGACGCGCTCTTGGCGTTGTTCAAACGCGCCGGTGCGAAGTACTTCTGCCCCTGCGCGGTACATCACGACAACTTCGACCTGTGGAACTCGAAGTTCCACGAATGGAACGCCGTGAATATGGGACCGCAGAAGGACCTGATCGGCATGTGGCGCGAAGCCACGCTGAAAGCCGGCCTGCGTTTTGGCGTCACGACCCACCTGTCGCGCAGCTATAGCTGGCTGAATGTGGCCAATCAAGCTGACACGGAAGGCCCGAAAACAGGAGTGCCCTACGACGGCGCCCAAGGCAAGGCCAAGGGTTTCTATCCACCCAACGACGGCCAAAGCACGCACCCGCGAGCGCCGTTCGAACCTCCGAAGCAGTGGCGCGATCATTGGGCACGCCGCGTCAAGCAACTGATCGACGACTACCAGCCGGATCACCTCTATTTCGATTGTGCAGTCCCGTTCCGCGGCGAGGACCAAGGCCGTACCGGCATGGACGTGATCGCCCACTTCCTAAACCAGCGACCGGAAGGCGTCATGTGCGTCAAAGAGCGTCCCTGGCAGGGTTTGTACGCCGACGGCATCACGACGCTGGACTACGAGCGAGGCAAAGCCACACACATCTTGGGAAGACCGTGGCAGACGGACGATTCGATCGGTTCCTGGGGCTACAACGAAAACACGTCCTACACGACCTCCGACGCGGTTGTCGACAAGATCATCGACATCGTCAGCAAGAACGGGAATATGCTGCTGAACATCCCGATCCGCGCCGACGGTACGCTCGACGAGACGGCCACCGGAATTCTTGAAGATCTGGGGGAATGGTTTCGCGTCAACGGCGAAGGCATCTACGCAACTCGCCCCTGGTACATGTTTGGCGAGGGCAAGACCGAGATGCCGCATAAGACGATCGAGTCGCCGTTCACATGGAAAGACATCCGATACACAACCAAAGGCGAATACCTGTACGCGTTCGTGCTTGACTGGCCCGGTAAGAGAACTCCGGAGCTGCAGTTCCTGGCCCCCGGCAATAATCGCATCGGCGAGATCAAGTCGGTCGAACTGCTTGGTCACGAAGGCGATCTTGACTGGGAACATCATCCGGACGGCCTGCGCGTGTCGTTCCCAAAGCAGAAGCCATGCGACTTCGCGTATTGCCTGAAGATTCACCTTCCCAAGAAGTAGCGCTGTGAGTGACAACTTTCGCAATAGGACGACATGATGGACACCGAAACCGTTGGCATGATTGGGCTGGGCTTGATGGGCACCGCTTTGACGGAGCGGCTGTTGGCCGCCGGCTACGGAGTGCGCGTCTACAACCGCAGCCGGGAGAAGGCCGACCCGCTGATCACCCGCGGAGCCGAATGGGCCGACAATCCGCTCGCGACCTGCAACCGCGTGCTGATCAGCCTTTATACTACGGAAACGGTCGAGGCCGTCCTTGGGCAATTGGACGATGGGCTCCGTCCCGGTACGACACTGATCGCGGCCTGTTGGAGGCTGCCGAGCGGGCCGGTTTCGGCGAGGCGGACAACAGCGCGTTGATCGAGGCGTACAATAGTCGACCACGAACCAGGAGACTTACATGCCGGCACGAAAACTGAATCGGAGCTACTTATGACTGGGAACATGCGCTGGGGCTTCCTTACACGGTGTCTGTTACAGATGGCGTTGGCTTGTGCTCTGGCTGCCGGCCTTTCGCCGGTCGTTTGCGGCGCGATCGACAAGCTCCCACAGGTCGAGTTCCGCACAGCCACCGGCAGCGTGATCGTAACCGTGGACGGCCAGCCGATCGCCACCTACATTTACGAAGACGAGAAGATACCTCGACCATACTTCGCTCACGTGAAAGCTCCCGGCGGGATACAGGTCACGCGTAATCACCCGCCGGTCGAAGGCGTGGACCGCACCGATCACGACACCATGCATCCGGGCATCTGGATGGCGTTTGGGGATTTGGACGGCGCGGACATTTGGCGGAACAAAGCCCGCGTTATTCAGGAAGAGTTCGTCAAGAAGTCGACGGGCGGACCCGGCAATGGCGCCTTTGCGGTGCGCAGGCGCTACGAGCGAGCCGACGGAACGTCGATATGCCACGAAGTATGCCGGCTCACGCTGCTAGTCCGGCCGTTCGGCTATCTGCTGCAGTGGGATTCGACGTTCTCTGCGGGCAAGGAGTTCTACTTCGGCGACCAGGAAGAGATGGGCTTGGGCATGCGCGTGACGACACCCATCAGCGTTCAGAAGGGCGGAAGAATGATCGATGCCGCGGGCCGCCGAAACGAACGCGAGATCTGGGGTAACACAGCCGACTGGTGCGATTACAGCGGCACGGTCGACGGCCGGCACATCGGTATGACGTTGATGTGCCATCCGGGGAACTTCCGACCGTGCTGGCTGCATTCTCGCGACTACGGCTTCGTCGCAGCGAATCCGTTCGGGCGTCGGGCGTTCCGGAAAGGCAAGCCGAGCAAAGTGTTCGTCAAACCGGGTGAACAGTTTCGTCTTCGTTTCGGCGTTCTGATACACGCCGATCCGGAAGACCAACCGCCCGACCTGAAAGCAGCATACGCCGACTACGTCCAATTGACGCGCAGCACTGACAACTAGGCCATCCCGAGCTTTAGTCATTGGCTTCCTTGTGGCGTGGGGAGCGATTGCTACACTGATCGGCGGGTTCATTGTATTTGTCCGCTGGTAAGCCTAGATGTCAGCGATGGGTCCGCTTCGCGAGAACCACTCAGAGACCAAGGAAAACTGCACCAATGAAGAATATCAAGAAAAACATAGCAATTGCGGTGGCGTGCGTATGCGCGGTGATGGGCCAAGTGACCGCGCAAGAAAAACGCCCGCACATAGAAATCCGCGGCATCTATGGAGGCGTGCCTGTCGAGTTGCTCGCGGAAGGCAAGACACTCGAAGATCACGGCATCAACGGCGTGTTCATGGGGTCCGGTGGCCTCACGGCAGAGCGAATCGCATTGCTCAAGAAACATGGCGCAAAGGTGTTTGCCGAATTCAATTCCATGCACGTTGCGGGCTATCTGAAAGAGCATCCTGACGCTGCCCCGGTCGGCGTGGACGGCAAGGTGTGTCCGCCGCCTCAACGTTGGCAAGGCGTCTGCCCAACGCATCTCGGCTATCGCAAGTATCGCATGGACGCCTTCCGCAAAGTACTCGGTGACTTCGAGATCGACGGCATCTGGCTCGACTATCACCACAGCCACGCAAGTTGGGAACGAGCCGTGCCCGACATGCCCGATACGTGTTTCTGCGATCGGTGTATCGCGGAGTTTGAGCAGGAGACCCAAACGGATTTGCCCGACGAGACTTCGCCCGAATTGGCCAGACTGTTGTTAGGCAAACACAAAGACGAATGGGTGCAGTGGCGCTGCGACGTGTTCACCGATTGGGTGCGTGAGTTTCGAGCGATTATCGACCAGACTCGCCCGAAAGCCCTGCTGGGCACCTTCCATTGTCCCTGGACAGACGCCGAATACGAGGGGGCTCTGCGCAACAAACTTGCCATAGATCTGAAAGCGCAGGCCAAGTATGTCGACGTGTTCAGCATCATGCCGTACCACGCTCGCTTCGGACACCACACCGACCCATCGTGGATTTCGCGCCAGACAGAGTGGCTGGGCCATTATCTTAGCATTAAGGGCGAGCCGGGCGAACGACACAAGATCTGGCCCATCGTACAACTTTCGGACTGGGGCGAGTCGGTACCTGTCGACCAGGTCCGCGCCGTATTGGACCACGGCACACGTCGTCCAGCGACCGGAGTCATGATCTTCGCCTGGGGCTCCTTGCGCCGGCAGATGGAAAAAGTCGACGAGATGAGCGCATTCTACCAGGCCATCGCGCCCTGATGGAGCCTTGGAGTGTCATTGCGCAGACCGTGCGGCTTGCGAGAATACGCCGGTTGATGGGAACACCCGTGCAACGGACTACCGACCTGACCTGGACGGAGAAAGGAATCGTTTCAGTGAGGACAACCAGAAAACCCTCGATCTTTGTTCTTCTCGCAGTCGTCACCCTTCCCATCGCCTTTGGCGCTGCTTCTGCCCAACCGGATGCCCAGGCCGATGGAGGAAGCTCACCTGCCAGACAGCATTTGTCGCTCGATGGGGCTTGGGAGATTGTCTTCGATCCTGGCAACATTGGCCGAGAGGCCGACTGGCATCTGGAGACGGTCTTCGCGGCGCGTGATGACCGACGCGAGATTCGCGTGCCGAGCTGCTGGGAGGAGATCGAGCAGGACTATGAAGGCGTCGCCCTCTACGGTCGACGATTCGCCGTCCCGGAGCATTGGAAGGGCAAGGCGGTTCGACTGCAGTTCGACGCGGTGAACTACGTGGCCGAGGTCTGGCTGAACGATCATGTCGTGGGCCGGCACGAAGGCGGGTACGGGCCTTTCGAATTTCGCGTCGACGATCTCTTGACGTTCGACGAACAGAATTTCTTGAGCCTGCGAGTGATCGGCCCGATTGTCGCCGAGGACAAAGTCATCGACGGTATCGGACAAAGCGATATGCCACACTGGCGCGGGGCCATTGCCGGCGGCATCTGGCAGTCGGTCCGGCTGATCGCCACCGGCACCACATACGTGGATGATGTGTTCATCGAGCCTCGATTGGCGAACAACACGGTCGGCGTGCACCTGACGCTGGAGAATGCAGAGTTCGCGGGCCGGAAAGTCACGGCCGAGGTCTCGATCCAATCGGCAGACGAGCCGGAACGCGTCGTGGCGAATCAATCAGCAACGTTCGACTTGGTTCCCGGCCGCAACGAGAAGAGCTGGACGCTGACGGTGCCCGAGGCTCGCTACTGGTCGCCTGACGATCCGTTTCTTTACACGGCGAAGGTGCGCATCGCCGACGAGTCGTCGACGCTTGACGTCGAAGAAGTTCGCTTCGGGATGCGCGAGCTGACGATCCGCGACAAGCGGTTCGAACTGAACGGCAAGCCAATCTACATCAAAGCGGCCTTTTTCGAGGGGTTGTATCCAACTCGCTTGGCGTTTCCTGATAACGAGGAAATGGCGCGGCGCGAGATTCAGCTCGCCAAAGAGTGCGGCTTCAACATGATCCGTCCGTGGCGAAAACCGCCGCCGCCGATGTGGCTGGACTTGTGCGATGAAATGGGCGTGTTGGTCATCGGCGGGATGCCTATTGAGTGCATGCGTCGTTGGCCGACCGTCACGCCGCATTTGCGAGATCGAATCGACAACGAGGTCCGCTCGGCCGTGCTCCGTGACCGCAATCGGGCGTGCATTGTCCAGTGGGAGATCTTCAATGAGATCATGCGCGAGGATCTGAAGCGGTTGAAACATCCCGTGTCGATGTTGGCTCGACGTTTGGACCCAACTCGATTGATCCTGGACGAGTCGGGGGGATTCGCCGGCGGCTCGAACATCTACCTGCCCTATCAGTTCGAGCCGGAAGTGTTCAACGATGTGCACAGCTACCCCGGAGCGCCGCTGAACGACACATCGTACGACAAGTTCCTGACGCTTTCCAAGACGTCGGAAGAGATCAAGGCCATGGGGTTCGATGTGGTCCGATTTCTGACCAGCAAGACCACGCCGGGCCGTTTGACCGTGGTTTCGGAGATCGGCTACGGCAGCCTGCCTGATTTGGTGGATAACAACCAGCGATTCGCCGAAAACGGGAACCCCATCGTGCCGCCGTATCGCTATCACAGGGACTTGGCCCAGTCGATTCGCGACGCGCTGAAAGCGAGCGGGCTGGACACCGTCTATCCCGACTTGCAGAAGTTTTGTCTCGATCAGCAGGCGATCCACTCGGACGGCAACAAGCGGATGCTCGAAGCGATCCGCTCCAACCCAAGCATCGGCGGCTATGCCGTTCACGCCCTGACCGGCGGCGATTGGGTGCTGGGGGCCGGGTTGCTCGATTTGTTCCGCAACCCCAAGGGCTCCTACTGGGGCACGAAGGAAGCAAACCAGCCGCGTTATCTGGCTTTGCGCGTTCTGCCGAGAAACGTCTACGGCTCGCGCGGAGCGGAGATCACTATTACCGGGATCAACGATTTGGACGATGTGTCGGGAACGCTCGCCGTCGAAGTTGTGGCGGCCGGCGGTCCGACTGTGTTTCAGACGAAAAAGAAATCCCAATTGGCCTCGGGCATATCGTCGTTGCTTGCCGAGAAGCTTGATGCCAGCGATCTGGCCGGTCCTTACACGGTTCGAGCACGACTGATAGGCAATGACGGTTCACTGCTGGTCGAAAACGCGGTCACCATCGATGTCTACGATGACAAACAACTGAGCGTACCGACCGCGAAGATCGCCGTGCTGGACACCAACAACTCACTCCGACCGTTCCTCAAGAAATCTGGAATTGCTCACGTCGAGTTTGGCGACAAGACGCCCAAGTCGATACCGGTTTTCGTGTCAAAGGCGAGGGCGAACACGCCAAAGGTGAAGGCCCAATTCCAAGCACTCAAGCAATTCGTACAGCAAGGTGGCACGGCAATCTATCTGGAAACCGTCCAGCGCTGGGCGCAAAACCCATTCTGGGGCGGGAAGCTGCCGGCCGACGACGTTCTACCCGTTCGCGTGACCATTCAGCACGCCATGGGCCTTTGGGTCGGCGTTTCGCACATCGTGACCGATCATCCGGTCTTCGATGGCTTGCCCTCGAGTTGCATGATGGGGCAGGTCTACGAAAATGTCTGGTCGCCGCAGACGTTGATGGGCACGGGTGGTGAGTTGATCGTCGGCTCGGTCAGTCACGGTTGGCACCAGGGCGAACCAGACGCGCAGAATTACCTTGGTCCGTCGCCCGCCTGGTACGGTATGGACATGGGCGTCGTCTCCTGCGGCCAGGGCCGATACGTCCTTTCGGCATTACGGGTCGTGGGAAATCTGGGGACCGACCCGGTGGCCGACAAGATTCTCCTGAATCTGATTGAGTGGACAACCGCCGGCGGCGATTAAAGACATTCAATAAAGAAGGAAGAGGAAACACGATGTTTGTGCGACAGTGGTTTCTGGGTTGTTTGCTTGCAGGGCTGTTCTGCGGACTACTGTCCTTGGTGACGCCGACATTGGGCGCTAGCCCGGAGGACTCGCCCAATGTTCTGTTCATCGCCGTGGACGACCTGCGACCGGAGTTGGGCTGCTACGGCCACCCACTGGCCAAATCGCCCAACATAAATCGACTCGCGGCCGGTGGCGTTGTGTTCAACCGGGCCTATTGCCAGGAGGCCATCTGCAGCCCGTCACGGGCGAGTCTCATGACCGGGATGCGTCCCGACTCGCTGGGCGTGACCGACAACGTCACCTATTTCCGTGACACCAGGCCCGACGTAGTCACTCTGCCGCAGCACTTCCACCAACATGGCTACGAGACGGTCTTTGTTGGCAAGATCTATCATGGCCGCATGATCGACAAGGAAAAGTCGTGGAGCCGCGCCCCGCGGTATGGCCGGCGCTATCAGCCCCGTTCGATGCGGGGGTATCAACTGCCGGCCAGCCGCGCGATTATCGAGCGGAACACAAAAAAAATGATCGCCAAGTATGGACCCGATATCGTGAACACAGGTTTGGTTCAGGGCCCGGTGACCGAATGTGCCGACGTACCCGACAACGCCTACCAGGATGGCATCACGGCCGATGCAGCGGTGTTGACTCTGCGCGAATTGAAGGGCAAGCCGTTTTTTTTCGGCGTTGGTTTTGTCAAGCCACACTTGCCCTTCATCGCGCCCAAGAAGTACTGGGATCTGTACGACCCGGCCGAATTCGAGCTGGCCCCCAACCCATTCAAGCCGACCGGCGCACCGTCGATCGGGCTGCACGCCTCCTTCGAACTCCGCACTCGACACGGCGTGCCCAAGTACGGCCCGATCGACGACCCATTGGCTCGCCACCTGCTTCACGCCTACTTGGCCTGCGTCAGCTACGTCGACGCGCAAGTCGGCAAAGTGCTTGACGAGCTGGACCGGCTGAGGCTTAGCGACAACACGGTGATTATGTTTTGGGGCGATCACGGCTGGCACTTGGGCGAGTACGGCATCTGGGGCAAGGCAACCAACTACGAGATCGGCACCCGCGTGCCGCTGATCGTCTGCCCGCCCGGCGGTCGGGCCAAACCGGCAACCAGCGACGCCTTGGTCGAACTGTTGGACATGTACCCCACGCTGTGCGAGATGGCCGGACTGCCACTGCCGGCGCACTTGGACGGACGCAGCTTCGCGCCGTTGATCGCAGACCCGACGTTGCCGGGCAAGACGGTTGCAATCAGCCAATTCCCTTGTCCGGCTCTGCGCGAATGGGCGGCGATGCCCCTGTCGCAAGGTATGCGCGAAACTTGGTTCGGCCCGCTGATCAAAGACGTCGAAGCTCAATTAGCCAAGGAGTCACCGCGATACTCTCGTGAGCTCTATGAAAATCACGTCATGGGCTACACAGCGCGAAACGACCGCTATCGGCTGGTTCTCTGGGTCGACAAACGAACCCGCAACGAGAAGCCGATCGCCGTCGAGCTGTACGATCACCAAAGCGATCCGCGGGAAACGGTGAACCTGGCCACATCCCCACAGCACGCCAAAGTGGTCGATGAACTGACCGCCCAGTTGCAGGCCAACTGGGCAAAACTGAAACGTTGACGCGGCCACGACTCCCGTATCGCGCATCCTGCCCAACGCTGGACTTCCCTGGAGACTCGGTGATATACTTGCCCGCACGGCGGTGTAGCGTCGTACGACGAGTTGTTACTCACGTTTTCCTTCCCTCGTATCGACCCCATTGTCCACCCACGGAGCACTCGTCATGAGAGAGCACAATTGGCACCTCGTCGGCATCACACTGTTTGCGATATCGCTGGCCCCCGTTGCTAAGGCTTGGTCCGCCGATAGCGCGGATGCCGTGAAGGTGTTCGTCCTGGCAGGCCAATCGAATATGGAAGGCAAGGCCAAGAACACGCTGCTGGAACACCAGGCCACCGATCCGAAGACAAAGGAACTGTTCGCCCACTTGCGGAAGGGCGACGAATGGATTGTCCGCGATGACGTGTTCATCAAGTTTCTGGAACGTAAAGGCGGACTGACGATCGGCTACGGTTCGCGCGACCGCACGGGGGTCGAGTTGGAGTTCGGCACGATGATGGGCAATCACTTCGAGGAGCCGGTCGTGCTGGTCAAAGCTGCCTGGGGTGGGCACTCGTTGTTCAAGCTGTTCCGTCCCCCTTCGGCCGGCATGCCCTCTGAGGAAGCGCTTCAGGAAGAACTGGCAAAGGCCCAGGACCGAGTCAAGAAGAACAATGAGAAGAGAAACAAGAGCGAGCCGCTGCCCACGATGAAGGATATCACGGACGTGTACGGGAGTTCGTACCGTAACATGTTGGCCGAAGTGAAAGACACCTTCGACAACTACGAAGAGATGTTCCCGGCGCTCAAAGGCAAGAAGTTGGAGATTGCCGGCTTTGTCTGGTTTCAGGGTTGGAATGACCTGTACAACGGGGCCGAGAAAGAGTACGCCTCGAACATGACGCACTTCATCAACGATGTGCGGAAGGACCTCGAAGCGCCGAACATGCCGTTCGTTATCGGTGTGATGGGGCAAAACCAGTCGAAGCCCGCCGAAGGAGCCATGTTGACCATTCAAGAGGCCCAACTCTCGATGGAAACACTGCCCGAGTTCAAGGGCAACGTGAAAGCGGTGCGGACGGATGTGCTGGTCGACAAGGCGGCCGAAGAACTCTATCCCAAGTGGCGCGATAACTTCGAAGAGTGGGAACGGACCGGGTCGGATTTCGGCTACCACTACATGGGCAGCGCCATCTGGTTCAACCGTATCGGCTGCGCGATGGGCGAAGCCATGCTGGCTTTGATGGCCGACGGCAAGTAGCCGTAGCTCTCATGATCCTCCACGCTTGCCTGACCGCCGGATCTCCGGAGTGTCCTTGGGAGCCAACTTCAGTATCTCGGGAACGAGCAATTCCGTGACAAGTTCGTGCCCGAGATCGTTGGGATGCATGCCATCCAGCAGCAGATCTTCGACGCTTTGGCCGTCGACGCGGTCGTAGTCCTGGAACGCCTGGAAAAGGTCGATTATTGTCACTTCTTCCTCACGGGCAATCTTCCGCATGATCTCGCAGTATTCTGCCAACGGGGCGCTAAACCCATTGGGATCGTTCACATCATAGGGCGGTTTGCCGTAGAGTTCTTTGAGTTTGGGTGTCCATCGAAACGGAGTCGGCGTCATCAGGATGACCTTTGCACCCTGCGTCTTGAGGGTCTTGCAGAAATAGGACAGGTTCTCGGCGTACTCTTCGCGCGACACGCGAGACTGAGTCGCCGGCGGGTTCTTCCAGACGTCGATCGCCGAATCGTTTGCACCTAGCATGATGATGACAACCTTGGGATGATGAGCCAGCACGTCGCGTTCGAAGCGACTGCGGGCCTCCCGAGTCGTGCTGCTGCCCACGCCGGAGTTCACGACCCATGCCGAGATGCCGTGTGCGGGCAATGCCTCGGCCACGCGCTGAGAGTACACCTTCTTGATCGAACCGCGAAACGCCGTGGTCGAATCTCCGAACGCGACGATCTTCACCGGTGCCGGGATCGTGGCGAAATCGGTCTCGCGCAGACGCAGGCGCAACGGCGGCCTGCCCGGCGGCCAGCGATTCATCACCCAGAGTTCCCCAGGGCGTCGCTCGAACACGTGGGGATACGAAATCTGCTGGCCTTCGTCTCGAGCAATAGCGATCGGATCGGTCCACGTCCGGCCATCGTTTTTCAGAAACGCAAGGGACAGCTCCTGACGTCCCATCTTGTCGGGATTCCATGCGAGGGCCAATCGGCCGCTAACTAGCCGAATCAAGTAGCCTGGAGCGCT
>JADHUC010000192.1 GCA_016784735.1 Pirellulaceae bacterium
GTGTTGATGTGGCCGGCACCGCATCCGTGTTCGCCGCCACCACAAAGCAGTTCAAGTCGGATACGGAACACGGCGTGCTCGGATGGGGAAAATCGGCCACGCCGGGACTGTGGCATCCGTACGCGTACATTAACGGCGGCGGCATGAACCTGGAATGGTTCGCCGATGAGTTGGCCACGCTCGGTAAAGGGAAGACGGAGAAGACGTTCGATCAACTCAGCCGGTTGGCCGAGCGAATCGAACCACAGAGCGACGACCCAGTCTTCCTGCCTCACCTGGGCGGCAGAGTCTCGCCCAGCCAACCTGATTTGCGTGGTGCCTGGGCCGGCCTGACGTGGTCCCACACTGCCGCGCACTTGTACCGAGCCGCTCTTGAAGGAGTCGCCCTGGAGTACTGCATCTACCGCGACGTACTGCGTGATTTGAATCCAGAACTCAAGATGCGAGAGATGCGGATTACCGGTGGCGGCGAGAAGAGTTCGCTGTGGAACCAGATCAAAGCCGACGCACTGGGGATTCGGGTTGCCCAAGTGAACCGTTCCGAGGGTGCGCCCATGGGCGCTGCACTCTTGGCCGGCTACGGTGTCGGGCTGTTCAAGAACTTGGACAGCACCGCAAAAGCCTGGATTCAGATCGGAAATGTTGTCCGGCCCAACCGGAAACTTGCCAAGCATTACGCGGCGCGTCTGGCACAATACGAGAGACTCATCGAAATGATGGGGCAGTGGACGGAGACCTGAAGTGAAAGGAATGCGATGACGGAGACTGTGATTCGGCCACCTCTGACGCCGGAGGACGCGTACCCAGCGGCGGAACAGCCCACGATGTATTTCATCGGGGTGACGACCCACAAGTCGTCGATCATGAAGGTGTTTCCGCGTTGGGCCGAATACCTCGGGCTCGGCGATGCGGTGATGCAAGGGATGAACTTCAAATGGCATGACGAGCCGGAGAACTATCGGCGGGCGGTGGCGTTCATAAAGGACGATCCGTTGTCCCTGGGTGCCTTGGTTACCACGCACAAACTGGATCTGCTCCAGGCTTGCCGCGATCAGTTTGACCGGCTGGATGAATTCGCCGAACTGATGAGCGAAGTCAGTAGCATATCCAAGGACGATGGTCACTTGGTCGCACATGCTAAAGATCCCATCACGAGTGGCCTTGCTCTGGAAGCGTTCTTGCCGGATGAGCACTGGGAGCAAACAGAGGCCGAGGCACTCGTGCTGGGCGCTGGCGGTTCGGCCATTGCGATAACCTGGTACATGCTTCAGGAAAAGCACGGTGCGAATCGGCCTTCCCGGATCGTCGTCACCAACCGAAGCCTGCCGCGACTCAAGGAGATCAAGGGTTTTCATGCAAGGATCGGCGCGGATGTCGTAGTCGAATACCACCACACGCCGACACCGGATCTAACCGACTCGATCATGGCAAACCTGAAACCCGGTTCGTTGGTAATCAACGCCACCGGATTGGGCAAAGACGCTCCGGGATCACCGTTGACCGATGAAGCCCCGTGGCCGCAAGACGGAATCGCCTGGGACTTCAACTATCGCGGGGACTTGGTCTTCCTCGACCAAGCGCGTGCCCAGCAGGAAGAGAAAGACCTCTTGATCGAGGATGGCTGGATCTACTTCATCCACGGTTGGACTCGCGTCATCGCGGAGGTGTTTCACATCGACATCCCCACAAGCGGGCCCAAGTTCGACGAGTTGTCGAAGATCGCGTCGGAGACGAGGACGTAGCATCGTGAATGAGGCAATTTCCTTGTTTAACCCGAAGCCGGAGGCGATGGCGGGCGCTACGTAATGGATCACCCATCCCACTACCCGCCATCGCCTCCGGCTTCGGGTTAAACGAAGGAACCCAAGAACTGAAAACTCGAAACAAAATGACAAACAGGAAGATACTCGTCACGCCCCGATCCATCACGCGCGCTGGTCACCCGGCACTCCAGCGGCTTGAAGCGGCGGGCTGTGAAATCGTTTTCTGCGCGAAAGACAAAATGCCGGATGAAGCTGAACTGCTGGAGCTTGTGCCAGACTGCGTGGGCTGGCTTACGGGCGTGGAACCAGTCAGCGAACGCGTTCTCGAATCGGCGAAACAGTTGAAAGCCATCAGCCGAAATGGCACTGGTGTCGACAGGATTGACCTGAAAGCAGCACAGCGTCTCGGCATCCGCATTCTGCGAGCCGAAGGGGCGAACGCCCAGGGCGTGGCGGAACTGACCATTGGACTGACTCTTGCTCTGGTACGTTCTATTCCTTTCTCTGACCGGCACCTGAAGACGGCGGGTTGGGAAAGGCGAAAGGGAATCGAGTTGCAGGATCGGGTAATGGGTTTGATCGGCTGTGGCAAGATCGGCCAGCGCGTTGCGGTTATGGCAACCGGACTGGGAATGCCTGTGGTAGGGCATGATCCATACCTAGACGAATCGTTCGCGGAGCCCGATGGCTTTCGATACGCGCCGCTGGATGAAGTCTTCGCCGAAGCGGATGTGCTTAGTCTGCACTGCCCGCCTCCGAGCGATGGCGAACCACTTGTCGACCGGCGACGCATCGACGCGATGAGAGACGGCGTGTATCTTGTGAATACGGCTCGCGGCGATCTGCTGGACGATCAAGCGGTGCTCGATGCACTGGACAGTGGCAAGATCGCGGGCGTGGCCATTGACGCGTACCGTAACGAACCACCTGGTGATGATCCGTTGGTACAGCACGAGAAGGTGATCGCCACGCCTCACATTGGCGCTTTCACTGAAGAAAGCGTCACGCGCGCGGTTGAGGTGGCCGTCGACAATCTGTTGGAAGCACTCGCAGAAGGAGACTGAGGAGCAATGAGCGAGTTGAGTATTTACGACCGAATCGGCGCACTTCGCGTGGTGCCGGTCGTGGCTATTGAATCGGTCGACGACGCGGTTCCGCTGGCCGACGCATTGATCGAGGGCGGACTGCCCGTGGCAGAAATCACGTTTCGCACGGCCGCGGCAGCCGATGCCATACGTACACTTCGGCAGGAGCGACCGCAGTTGCTGATCGGTGCCGGCACGGTCACGAATCCGGATCAGGCGCGATCCGCCAAAGAGTGCGGCGCGGAGTTTGCCGTGGCTCCCGGCTTCAACCCACGCGTGGTGAAGGCCGCTCATGACGTCGGATTGCCCTTTTCGCCCGGGATCATGACGCCGACCGACATTGAAGCTGCCCTGGAGGCTGGAGTGCAAGTGCTGAAGTTCTTCCCCGCCGGTGCCGCAGGCGGCCTGAAGATGCTGAAGAGTCTGGCTGCGCCATATGCCCATTTGGGAGTACGGTTTATTCCCACGGGCGGCGTCAGCCTGGATAATGTCATGGAGTACCTCGGCGAGCTATCGGTTTTGGCCGCGGGCGGGACTTGGTTGGCGAAGAAAGATGATATCGCAAACGGACGCTGGGAAAAGATCACCGAAAACTGCCGCAAGGTCCGAAAGTTGTTGAGCTAAAACCGCTCCCGTCGAAGGTGACTCGTTTAACCCGAAGCCGGAGGCGATGGCGGGCAGTTGAGTAGACTGTCCATACGCGGCGCTCGCCATCGCCTTCGGCTTCGGGTTAAACGAGGAGATTCTACCGTTACAACCGAAGGACAATTTCCATGAAAGCGCGACTCGTTCCACTGTATTTCGATCCGGGCAGGGATGACAATTTCGGAGTCCAGTTGGAAGCCCTCCGTTCGCTCCTGGCCGACTACGTGGAGTTGCTGGAACCGGTGGCGCTTGGATCGCCGCTGCCGGAGGCCGACGCGGTCGTATTCCCACAGCTTCTGGGCGAGGCATATCGGCAGGCCGAGGCATTCCAAGCGATCGACTTGCCGATCTTGTTCGTCACCAGCGAGTTCGGCACGCTTTCTATGTGGGACTGGGAGATCGCCGAGTATCTGGGCGGGTGCGGCGTCGAGACGATTGCCCCCTACAATCTCGAACAGACGAAACGGATATGCGCCGCGCTGGGCGTCAAACGGGAATTGCAGGACACGAAGTTCCTGGGCTATCAGGACGATCCGGGCGAGGGTTTTCAGGCGCCCATCTTCAAGCGCTTCTACTGGTGGGAGGACGAATGCTCACAGCGTATAGCCGAAAAATTCGGCCTCACGATTGTAAAGAAGAGCTTTCGCGAGTTGGGAGCCGCGGCGAAGGAGGTTCCTGATTCGGAAGCGGAAAAAGCCTGGCAAGAAATGCAGCAGCCGACCGAAGGCGTTTCAACGAACGCCGCGCTCAGTGCCGTCAAGCTGTACCTGGCCGTGAAACGGGACCTTGATCAGGACAAGACGATTCGCGGTGCCGGCATCAACTGCTTGAACGAGTCGCATTTCAGCGACACCACACCATGCTTGGCGTGGAATCTGCTTTACGAGCAGCAAGGGCTCATCTGGGGATGCGAAGCCGACACACTGTCGATGCTCACCAAGTACCTGCTGCACAAGTCGCTCGCCGCCCCGATCATGATGACGAATCTCTATCCGTTTCTGCTCGGCAACGCTGCGTTGAAACACGAGCGCATCGAAGGTTTTCCTGAGGTCGACGCGGAGCCCGAAAACCACATACTCGTGGCGCACTGTGGCTACATGGGTGTGATCCCGAAGTCATTCGCGACCGAATGGACACTTCGGAAGAAGGTACTGGCCATCGTGGACGACAATGCGACGGCAATCGACGCGCGGTTGCCGACGGGCGACGTTACCTTGGCCAAGCTGCATTCTGCCATGGATAAGATGACCGTCGCTGAAGGGACGTTGCGTTCCTACGCTCAATTCCCCGATTCCGATTGCCTGAACGGAGGCGTGATCAAAGTCCGCGACGGTCGTGCACTGATGGACTCAGTGGCCTCCCATCATTACCTGTTGCTGGTCGGACATCACTTGGTGGACATCCGGTTCCTGGGCAAGGTGTTTGGGCTTGAGATTCAGGAGATTTAGCAATGAAAGTGGGCATCGACAGCTACTGCTACCACCGATATTTCGGAGAAATCTACCCGGACCAGGAAGATCCAGGAATTCGCTGGACGTTCCAGGATTTCGTGAATCGAGCAGCCGAATTGGAGGTCGATGGCGTTTCGCTGGAATCGTGCTTTTTCGAGAGTCTCGAACCGGGCTATCTGTCGGACATCAAAGCCGCTCTTGACGACCGCGGCATGGAAAGGGTGCTCGCATGGGGACATCCCGATGGGCTGGAGGCGGGCCGCAACGAAGAAGCCTGGCGCGAGATGAACGGTCTGATCCCTCGGGCTGAGTTCATGGGCGCGGATATCATGCGGATCGTCGCATCGTCCCTGATGTTTCGCAACGAACCGCACGAACCGCAGATCGAAGCCATCGTCAAGATGTTGAAAGAGAGTGTGAAGATCGCCGAGGGCAACGGCGTAGTGCTGGCGATCGAGAATCACATCGACTACACATCCGAGGAAATCCAGCAGATCCTCGAACGCGTTGGTTCCGATGCGCTGAAGGTCAATTTCGACACAGGCAACACGCTTCGCATGATGGAGGACCCGGTGGCAGCGGCCCGCCGGTTGGCCCCGTTCACGGTGGCCACGCACACGAAGGACGTGGACGCGTGCCGCCACGTCCGGCCCGAGGAATGGTACTTCTTCTCGTCCGTGCCGGTCGGCACCGGACTGATCGACATTCCCGGCGTTGCGCGCGAATTGAAGCAGGCGGGCTACACCGGCGTGTTGGCCGTCGAGTCGGACCATCACAAGGACAACCAAGACGAGGACAAGCTCGTCGCCGATAGTATCGCTTATCTGAAGAATCTAGTGGCAGAGCTCGGAGGCTGACGAGCGGCGCCAGAATAGAACCGTCGTTTAACCGCAAGCCGGAGGCGTGCGCGTAGGAGGGCCCGATGCGAACGCGCACGCCTCCGGCTTGCGGTTAAACGATGTCGAATGGCCCAACCTGGAAAGCCTTATGGACGGCTGCCCAATGTCGACAGCTACTAAGACCTTCCTAGACACGCCCTTGGGGCATTTCCATCCGACGATAAGTCGTTGGTTCACCGAGGCGTTCGACGCGCCTACGCCAGCCCAAACCAAGGCTTGGCCTTCAATCGCCGAGGGTCGCAATACTCTCTTGCTGGCTCCGACCGGTTCGGGCAAGACGCTGGCCGCGTTCTTGGTCGCGATTGATCGGATCATGTTCGGTACACGACCGGACGATGAGGCCGATGGCGTGCGAGTGCTGTACATATCGCCGTTGAAGGCCTTGGGCGTGGATGTTGAGCGTAACCTGCGATCGCCTATCGCGGGCGTTCGAGCGATCGCCGAGCGCGACGGCATCGAGTACCACCCGCCGACCGTCGGCGTGCGTTCCGGCGACACACCATCCTCGGAGCGTTACCGGCTGACTCGCAAACCTCCCGATATCCTGATCACTACGCCGGAGTCGCTCTACCTGATATTGACTTCACGAGCGCGTGACATTCTGCGAACGACCGAAACGGTTATTGTGGACGAGATCCATTCGCTAGTTGGCACCAAACGCGGGTCGCATCTCTTCCTGTCTCTCGAACGGCTGGAAAGCCTCCGGCGAGCGGACGATCCGGAACGCGCGCCGATGCAGCGGATCGGCTTGTCGGCCACGCAGCGGCCTCTGGAAGAGGTGGCTCGCTTGTTGGGCGGAGCCGAAGTTTCCAGCGATCCTGACCATCCGCCACGAGCTCGGTCGGTGGAGGTCATCGAAGCCGGCCGCAAGAAACAGTTGGATCTGCAAATCGAAGTTCCGGTCGAGAACATGGCGAGATTGGCGGATCCCGAGCTTCAGACGGGGCCGGCAGTCGCTGGCCCGACGACTCCTTCGATTTGGCCCTCGATCCATCCGCGGCTGGTGGAGCTGGTACGCCAACATCGCTCGACGATGATCTTCGTCAACAGCCGACGTCTCGCCGAACGACTAGCCGCCGCGATTAACGAATTGGCCGAAGAAGAACTGGCATTGGCTCACCACGGTTCGATCGCCAAGGAAAAACGCCTGGATATCGAGGATCGCCTGAAACGCGGCAACTTGCCGGCGATCGTTGCCACGTCGTCGCTGGAACTGGGCATCGACATGGGCGCCGTGGATCTGGTAATCCAGATCGAGGCACCACCGTCCATTGCGTCTGGAATCCAGCGAATTGGTCGCGGCGGCCATCAGGTCGGCGTCCCATCGTCGGGCGTCGTCTTTCCAAAATACCGTGGAGATCTGCTCGCATGCAGCGCCGTTGCCGACCGAATGATGAACGGCGAAGTGGAAGAGACCTTCTACCCCCGGAATCCGTTGGACGTTTTGGCTCAGCAACTGGTGGCCATGGTGGCAATGGGGCCGGTTTCTGTCGAGCGATTGTATGCGACGGTCCGCAGTGCGGCACCTTTCCACGATTTGCCACGATCATCTTTTGAAGGAGTCCTGGACCTTTTGGCCGGGCGCTATCCTTCGGACGATTTCTCCGAACTCCGGCCTCGAATCAATTGGGACCGGCTTTCCGGAGAGATATCACCACGCAAAGGAACGCAGCGGGTAGCCGTCTTGAACGCCGGGACGATTCCGGATCGAGGCCTCTACGGCGTCTTCTTGGCCGACGGGAGTGGCACGGGAAGTCGCGTGGGTGAACTGGACGAGGAAATGGTCTTCGAGACGCACGCAGGTGATGTATTTCTGCTGGGTGCGTCGTCGTGGCGCGTGTTGGAGATCACGCATGATCGCGTCCTTGTGGCACCGGCACCAGGCGAACCGGGCAAGATGCCGTTCTGGAAGGGTGACGGACCGGGACGACCCTTGGAGTTTGGCCAGGCGATTGGACGGCTGACGCGATGGCTGGTTGACCAGCCGCGGGATGAAGCGGAGAGGGCACTGACGCACAATCACGGCCTGGACCGTCGCGCCGCGAAGAACCTGCTGAACTACATCCACGAGCAAGTCGAAGCCACTGAAGAAGCGCCAAGCGACAAGACGATCGTTGTCGAATGCTTCCTGGACGAAGTTGGCGATTGGCGCATCGTCGTGCTGTCTCCGTTCGGCGCACGCGTCCATGCGCCATGGGCGATGGCCGTGGCAGGCAGGTTGCGAGCCGAAACGCCCGGCGAGGTGGACACGATGTGGAGCGATGACGGCTTGGTATTTCGGTTGCCCGAATCCGACGAACCGCCGCCGGTCGAAATGCTGATCCCCCGCTCCGACGAAATCGAAGATCTTCTCGTGCGCGAACTCGCCTCTACGGCTCTGTTTGCTGCCCGTTTTCGCGAAAACGCCGCCCGGGCACTCTTGTTGCCCCGACGCCGCCCAGGCCGGCGCACACCTCTGTGGCTGCAGCGTCGCCGCGCAGGCGATCTGTTGGCGGTCGCATCGCGATATTCGGATTTCCCGATTCTGTTGGAAACGTACCGGGAATGTCTGCGCGACGTGTTCGACATCAAGGGGCTGACCAGCATTCTGGAGGGTGTCGAGCATCGAACGATTCGCGTTCGCATGGTCCGCAGCAAGACCGCTTCGCCGTTTGCATCGTCTCTGCTTTTCAACTACACGGCCAATTTCATCTACGACGGCGACGCGCCGCTGGCCGAACGACGCGCCCAGACGCTGGCGTTGGATCACGCCCAGCTTCGTGAATTGCTTGGCGATGCCGAATTACGTGAATTGCTGGACGGGACGGTTGTCGACGAACTCGCGCTGCAGCTTCAACGGTTGGACAAGCGATATCGTGCGAGGCACGCCGATGCGGTACACGAGTTGTTGCTGCACATCGGAGATCTTGGTCGCGACGAGTTGGCACTTCGCTGCGAGCCCGCGGCTGTGGGAAGTGGTGAGCTGGATGGCTGGATTGGCGAATTGCAGAGTGGGCGTCGCATCATCGAAGTGCGCATAGCGGGCGACTGCCGCTACGCCGCCGCCGAAGACGCGTCGCGTTTCCGGGATTCGCTGGGCGTTGTGCCGCCACCGGGCCTCCCCGATGCGTTTCTCCAGAGCGTGGAAGACCCGCTCGGAGATCTCGTATCTCGCTATGCACGAACACACCCGCCGTTCAAGGCCGACGATATCGCTGCTCGGTTTGGCTTGGGGGTCGCTCCGGTGCGTTCGGCCCTCGAAAAGCTGGGCGCGCGGGATCGCATGCTGGAAGGCGAATTCCTGCCCGGAGGCCGTGGCCGCGAGTGGTGCGATGCGGAGGTATTACGAACGCTGAAACGCCGATCGTTGGCCCGCTTGCGCAAGCAGGTCGAGCCAGTGGCGCCGGAAACGCTCGCCCGCTTTCAGGTTCACTGGCAGGGAATAGCTCGACCGGCACGAGGACTGGATGCTCTGTTGGACGCCATCGAACAGTTGCAGGGGCTGGCGCTTCCGGCCTCGGCATTGGAACGAGACATCTTGCCTGGCCGCGTCAGCGGATATAGGCCGAGCGATTTGGACGAATTGTGCACGGCGGGCGAAGTCGTGTGGCGCGGATGCGAGGGGCTGGGAACGAGCGACGGACGAATTGCGATGTATTTGACGGATCACCTCTGGCAACTGGCGCCGAAGGCCGAAGCAGTCGAAGGCGACCTTCACGCCCGCATCCGCAACCTGTTGGCCGCGCGCGGCGCGCTGTTCTTTGAAGATATCGTCAAAGCTATGGGCGGTTTCCGCAACGATATATTCGATACCTTGTGGGATCTGGTCTGGGCCGGCGAAGTCAGTAACGACACTCTGGCGCCGCTGCGATCACTGCGACGCGATAAGAAACGAGAAAGTCGACGTAACCGGCGTGGTCGCCGAGCTTTTCGATCGAGGCGAAATGCGAAGACGCCCGGCTCCGAGGGACGCTGGTCGCTGTTGGTCGCGCCCGACGCTACAGCACCAACGACCACCGAGCGGCAGACAGCGCTCGCCAAGCAGTTGATCGAGCGTTATGGCATACTCACCAGGGAGATGGTTACCAGCGAGGGCGTAGCCGGCGGCTTCGCAGGTCTATACGCCGTGCTGAAGGCGATGGAAGAATCGGGCAAGATCCGCAGAGGCTATTTCGTTGCGGGACTTGGAGCGGCGCAATTCGCCGCGCCGGGTGCGGACGATCGGTTGCGCGCGATCCAGAATTCGGACGAGGAAACCGAGGAAGATGTGTACGTTCTGGCGGCCACGGATCCAGCCAATCCGTACGGCGCGGCCCTGCGCTGGCCACAGTCCGAAGAGATCCCGTCGCGACCGCAACGCGTGGCTGGTGCGAGAGTTCTCATTCGCCAGGGAGCACTGATCGGCTACGTCGGCCGGACGGGCCAGCAGTTACTGACGTTCTTGCCGGAAACCGAACCGGAACGCACCGAGGCGCGCAAGGCACTTGTTCGCACACTGGCCGATATGGCCGCACCGGGGCATCCGGTGTTCTTGGCCAAAGTCGACGGCACGCATCCCAGCGAATCCGGACTGGCCGAAGCGTTATCGTCGGCCGGCTTCACCCCCACAAGCCGCGGCTATCTCCACCGCGGTTCCGAACGAGATCCGACCTGCTAGAGGGGACTACGGTCGAGTTGCCCGACAGATGCAGCCAACGCTACCTTTTGAGTCTCGGGGATGGTATCCTTCGTTGTTGTTGGTACACGCGTCTAGTCCTACTACATGTGGAGAGTCGCCATGAAGTTGTCTGTATGCGATCCGCGATACGCTGGAGAGATCCTCCGAAGCATAACGAATGCATGGTTACGTCGAGGCGTCGGGTCGTACCTTTGTGTGACATTCGCTCTCTTGTGCCTTGTCGCCACGACGATCGCAGATGAAACGAATGTGCTGGTCGTGCCCGAGAGTTCGCTTCCCCTTCGCTTGGCTGTCGATCTGCCTTCCGGCGTTTCTGGCGAAACGGCACACTCACAGATCGTTGAAGTGGATAGCGAAGCGGCAGCCGTGTCGGTGCAGTTTGTGCCGCGATTGACAGCAAACGGGTCCGTCGCCGATGAACGCGGGTGCTTGATGGCGGTCATTCCGGGAAAAGGGCAAACGAGCGGCGACAGGAGATTCAAGCTTGAGTGCGCCACTGGGCCGAAGGAATCCGATGCGGGCCCTTTCGAGTTCACGACGATTGACGACAGGTCGCTGAAGATTTGCGACGACGGGAAGCCGGTCCTCACGTACAACTATGGCACGATCATCGGCGAGCACGTTCCGGAGAATGACAACCGCCGCAGGCGAGCTTGTTACATTCATCCTGTCTGGGGATTAGACGGCGAGATGCTGACCGACGATTTCCCCCAGGACCATTTTCATCATCACGGCGTCTTCTGGGCTTGGCCCCACGTAAATGTTGGCGGCGGGCAGTACGACTTGTGGACCAATCGTGGCATCGAACAACGGTTTGTGCGTTGGCTCCATCGACAAGTAGGGCCGGTGGCCGCGGTCTTTGGTGTCGAGAACGGGTGGTTCGTCGGCGACAGACAGGTGATGACCGAGCGAGCCTGGGTTCGCGTATTTGCTGCGGGCGACGGAGAACGGTCAATCGACATCGACCTGTTTTTCGTCCCGAAAGAAGAGATTTCGCTGCAGGGCGCTGGTGGCAAGAGCTATGGCGGCTTGGTCGTGCGTTACGCGGTCCGCAAGGGCGACGACGTGAAGATCACAGTGCCTGATGGGCCGACCACCGAGGATCTGAAAGAGACGCCGCTGGCCTGGGCCGACTTGACGACGCAGTTCGAGGGCGCCGCGGACCGCAGTGGCGGAGCCGTGTTCGTGCATCCGGAGCATCCCGACTTTCCGCCCACTTGGCTGACCCGGCACTACGGTCCCTTGTGCGTCGGCTGGCCGGGCGTCAATGCCCATAAGTTCGTGCCTGGCAAGCCGTTCCACATCGCCTATCGTCTCTGGTTGCACCGCGGTGCGGGGGAGCACGAGGGACTGAAAGCGAAGTACGGCGCTTACACGTCCTCGGCGAAGGTGACATGGTGCAGCCCGCCAACGGCCGAAAAGACGGAGTGACGCCTGAATCGTCCGTCACTCCTTGACCAGCGGCTGCCAGATGTCCGCGGACGGAGCTTGCCCCGTCAATTGTCGAAGCGTCTCCAGTATCAACTGTTCCTTCGTCTGGCCAGTCATCGAAATGAGGGGCTCGATGGCACTGTCCGCAAATTTCAACAGCGGCATCAGATCCAGCTTCCACTGGCCTCTTTCCTTGTTGAACGAGAAACGGAACGGGCCGGGCTGTCCATTGACCATCGCCTGTGCCGAGGCGGTATCGCCATCTAACTGTATGGGCCCCAAAGTCACATCTTGGCTTTGTTGCTTGCCCACCCAGCCTTCGTTTGCTCCGTGGGCCAACAGGCCCTTGCCGTCCATCGATTTCAGCCTTTCAACATCCAGCCTGTGGCGACAGAGCAAGACGAACGAAGCGTCAGTGAAGGACATGCCGCGCACCTCCTGCTCGCTGGCCGCAAGCGCACTCTGCCGCATTCGCTCGTAGTAATCCAAGGTGACCGTGGCTATCAGATCAGCCGCGGCCTTTCCCCTGCGCGCCTTGACCGCAGCACGGTAGCCATCGAAACATTCCTTGACCGCCTGCTTCTCTTCCTCGGGGCTGAGCGGCTTCTTCGGCGGCTCGTTTCCCGTCTTTGGAGTCGCTTTTGCTGCCCCCGAGCCTGCCGGTTTGGATTTCCCGGCTGGCGTCTTCGGTTTGGACGACTTGGCACCCCCTTCGCCCGCGGATGCATCCGACGCCGAGCCGGACTCGGCCTCACCATCATCGGAGGTTTCAGCACCGTTGTCGCCGGCCGTGGCTGGTTCCCCACCATCGCCACCACTGAGCAACGAAGTAACCACGATCGCCACCAGCAGTAGCAGCAGAATCCCGCCGCCGCCGAGAATGGCGTACATGACCACCCTCTTGTCGTCCCCGCTCATCGGCGCATCGGCCGCACCGGGCACGGAACGATAGGCAGGACCCAGCGTCGGGGCTGAACGTTCCAGTGACGCGGCACTCACCGGATCGTCCGGCGGTTCGGGGGCCGGTGCTTCCTGTTCCGGATTGGGAATCGTCAATGCGCCGTTACAACTAGGGCAGGGGACTTGCTGGCCATACAGGTGCGGCTGTGCGGCAAACATGGCGCCGCACGACGAGCAGGTCACTTGAACTGACATAAGCGCTGCTATTCTGCGAGATTGAAAAGAACCCGGATTGCGGACGATCCATGCGTCCTTCGTTAGATTGCTCTATAGTACACGCCGGGAGACGTTTCCGCTATCGCGCCTTAATCGGGCTGTTCCCAGTCGCGTGTGCGCTCGACTGCGCGTTGCCAACGGCGGCGTTTCCGAAGACGCTCGTCGTCCGGCATGGCCGGGCGGAACTCTCGTTCCAATGCCCAATTGCCAGCGACATCGGGTAGGGAATCCCAGTATTCGACCGCCAATCCTGCAAGGTAAGCGGCACCCAATGCGGTGGTTTCAGATACAACGGGACGATGCACGATCACGTCCAAGAGATTGGCCTGGAATTGCATAAGCTCGTTGTTCACGGACGCCCCGCCGTCCACCTTAAGCATGTTCAAGTCGACTCCCGCATCCTTCTGCATGGCGTCTAACAAGTCGCACGTCTGAAACGCCATCGACTCGACCGCAGCCCGAGCCAGATGCCCGGCGGTGGTTCCGCGAGTGATGCCGAAAACGGCACCACGGGCGTACGGATCCCAGTGCGGCGCGCCCAGTCCCGTGAACGCCGGAACAACGACCACGCCGTCGCTGTCCGGCACGCTGATCGCTAGTTGCTCGATTTCGGCGGAACTCTCGATCAATCCCAACCCGTCGCGAAGCCATTGGACCACCGCGCCGGCGATGAACACCGATCCTTCCAGGCAATACGTGACCTCGCCGCCGACACCCCAGCCGATCGTAGTCAACAGGTTGTTTTCCGACTTGATGGGACGATCCCCCGTGTTCAACAACAGAAAACAGCCGGTACCGTAGGTGTTCTTTGCACTGCCCGGTTCGAAACAGCCCTGCCCAAAGGTCGCCGCCTGCTGGTCGCCCGCGTCGCCCGAAATCGGTATCTCGCGGCCCAACCACTCCGCGTCCATCTGACCGTACACGTGGCTGGACGGCAGCACATCGGGCAACATGGCGCGCGGGACGTCCAGAATCCGCAGCAACTCGTCGTCCCAGTCCAACTCGTGAATGTTGAACAGCAAGGTGCGGCTGGCGTTGCTGTAGTCAGTGACGTGGCAACGGCCTCCGGTCAACCGCCAAATCAAAAAGGAATCAACTGTGCCGAAGAGCACTTCGCCGCGAGCCGCCCGTTCGCGCAGGCCCTCGTGCTGATCCAGCAGATACTTGATCTTGGTACCAGAGAAATACGCATCGACGACCAATCCCGTCTTATCGCGAAACGTGGCCTCTAGCCCATCCGCTTTCAGTTGGTCGCAGATTCCGGCGCTTGCGCGACTTTGCCACACGATCGCGTTCGCCACCGGCTTTCCCGTGTCGCGATCCCAGAGGATCGTTGTCTCTCGCTGATTGGTCACGCCCACAGCCCCGATGTCCTCGGCATTGATCGAACCTTGCTTCAGGGCCTCCTTGGCCACCGATAGCTGCGTAGACCAAATCGCCTCAGGATCATGCTCTACATGTCCCGGTCGCGGCAGCAACTGTTCAAACTCCTGCTGCGCCGCCGACACGATCTGACCGTCATGGCCGAACACGATTGCGCGGCTGGATGTCGTACCCTGATCCAAAGCCAGTACGTATTTCGTCATGGATGAATACTCCGAGATGATGCTTGTTCTACCTGGCAGGAACCCGTTTCCTGTGTTTCGAGGCTTCTTGGTCGCTCGCACATGATTGCTTGAAAAGACTTCCATCTGCCTTGTGGACTTCAGTGTCTCTGGGAGCGGCGGTAAAGATTTCGTTACCTCCATACGCGACGTAGAAACCATGGGGAGCGTAGAACGTGTTCTTCCCGCCTACCTGGAGCCGACGCAGATGCACGTAACCGTCGCTATCCCGAACAGCCCATGAATTGGTACCGGGAACACCCTTGACTTCGACAAACCGCGACTTTCGTTTCAGGGCGAGAGCGGCCCTATCCAGCACTACTGGTCTGCCGGGTTTGGCGCCGTCGGCGCGCCCGAAAACGTGCAGCTTACCTTTCTGGTCCAGTGCCACAATCCCATGGCTTGTCGCTGCCACGTCGGATACGGGAATGCCAGATTGCCCGTTAGCGAATAGTCCGGTCTTCGCAATATCGCGAATGGCACGGCCGGAGTCGTTGCCCCAAGCCACCAACTCGCCGTTGCCTTGCTTGACGATACAGTTGAAGCGATCACCCGCAGCCACGTCGGAAACGCGTACTTCCCGCAGGGCCGCAGGCAGACTGTGTTCGCCCGTCCCGTTGTCCTTGCCGAACACGAACAGACGGTCCTGATGGTCAACGAAAATGCCGCCATCTGCACGCGTGTCGCCATAAGTGAAAATTCGGTATTTGTGATAGGCCTTCCCCATGATTGGCTTGGGTCGATGTTTCGTTCCCTGGTAGGACACGACCATCGAGTATCTTGCATCGAACCCCTGCTGGGCGCCAACGGATTTGTAGTCGCCGGCCAGCCTCAGACTTCCACCCCAGTATCCCACCGCCCAGTCCCCGGCCTTTCCGGCGACCAGCAGGAAGACGTGGTCCTTGAAATCAGGCCGGACCAACTCGTCGATTACCGCGCCACTACCCGTCAACACGCGAAGGTAAGTGGCGGGGAGGTCTTCCCGCGCAACTGCCGAAGGCATTACGTCCGGCGAACGTCCGGTCTTGATGCCCAGGTCGAACGTGGGACCGCACACGATTCTGCGGTAGTCCGTGCCGATATCGACGCTGCCGTACTTGGCGTGGTACCGTAACGATGTGCTTGGGGGAGATTTGACTGCCTTGGATTCCACGCCAATGGGTCTCAATAAATAGGCATGCATGACGAGGGGCCCCCATTCGAGTCGCTTGGTCGCGAAGCCAATGATAGTACCGTCGTCGTTGATCGCATTGGCAGTTCTAAGGGTCCAGCCATCGTCACTGATCAACCTGTCCGGCGCGTGGGCCCATACGACACGATGTGCGTCTTGGATGATACAGAATTCCGCCTCCATGCAGAATTCCACCTCCGGGCCGTCGTCCGGTTCGTCGCAAGAAACAAGCCAAGCCAACATCGCACGCCTTCCGTCGATCCTCCTCGCCCATCCAACAGCAAGCCCGCGAGCATTCACGTCCAGGAGTGTTCCACTTTCCGGCATCCGTTCGCCCCACTCTTGATACGTTGGGGCCGAATACAGAAACGGGTCGAGGGCGAGAAAACCGTCAATGGCCCGATCATGCTCCGGACAGTGGACCCAGTATACCGGCCGTCTGCTCATGCCAACGCCGGAATAGCCAACCAGAACCTGGTCATCGATAGGACCAAAACACACGGTTTCAATTCCGAGTGCTTCTGATTCCGAGTCGATCAGTCCGGAGTCCGAGTAAGACTCGCTCACGAATGGCAGGAGGTGCCGACTCCAAGTGTCAACACCCGTGGATTCCCAGTACGATGCTTGTGGCGCAGCAGGCGTACCGAATGAGCCGGCGATCCATTCGTCGTTGCTTATCGCGTAGCTGCGGTCGGCAGCGGCACCGGCGGAAAGCCGCTGCACCTCGGTCGTGCGCCCGAGGTTGCCGTAAGCCCAAACGGCCCGCTCCGTCCCGCCGCTGTCCAGGGCCTTGCCGACGATCCTGTTCCCGTCGTTGATACCGCTCACCTCCACTCGCCGGGAGCCGCCCGCCAGTTCCCCGAGATCCCTAATTGCGGTCACCACTCCAACGTGACTGCCCGAAAACGGCTGCCAGAGGCCAAGCCAGCTACGAGTCTGACGCGCGCCATCGCGTGAAACTTCGATGGTACCGATCACCCAAGCGCGACCTCCGCCGGTAATCGCGATGTCCCGCGCGACAACATCGCCATGCGTCAAATCAAATTCAAATCCTCTCTCGCGATAGTACTCGATGATTTGATCGCTCAGGTCGGCGATGGGCTCAAGGTGACCGGGGCGGAACCAAACACACCACCCACGCCAACCGCGGCCTCGATCCCACTCGGATGATCCAACGATCATGTCGCGTGAATTGATACCCAGGCTTTGGCTGTCCGCCGCGCCAACACCCAGAGTCCCCAAATCCGTAAACTCGTAGTCCCCGGGGGCTTTGCCCGGAAGAACAAGAAACGCGAACCACAGCAACACGACAAGTGACACGATGTGACTGTAACTTGACATCGGAACTCACCTCCATCCTGCAGTCTGTAGAAACTCGCACCCGCGCCCGCCGTTGCCATAGTACCGCTCCTGAGCGGGAGAAACAAGCTTACGGAAGGAGGGGGACGCAGAAGTCGAGCCTAGTCTTTCGGCCGTCCGGAAATTGGATAGGCGACTTGCTCTTCGAGAAGCGCAGGCAATCGCATCCAAACCGTGGTCGTGAGTAACGTCGATGCCACGGTGATCGCCATACGTCAGCAAGAACTGGCCGACCGAGGAAAGGAAGAAGATCCTGTGTCGGCGGACACCGGCAATCGACATAGGTTGCGGCTCTCGGTCGCGGAGTCGCAGGAACTGTAAAGGAGACTGCGCCGGTGCGGCCCTTTTCGTCGTAATTCGCTTGCGTGTCTACTTCACCTTGGCCATGCGTGTGGCCAGGCATGCTGACAATGCGGAATCCAGCGGCTGATCGGTGCGCATCAACTGGTAGTCGATGCCGTAGTTGCGGCAGCCTTTCTTGATCTCTTTGCGGTACTTGTCGAATTCGCGCAAATAAGCTTTGCGCAGCGATCGCGGGTCGGCCAGGACTTCAGGGAACTGCTCCAGGCCCTTGAACAGGGTGGGCGTGCGAAAGGGAAACTCCAACTCGGCAAAATCTAGAACGTGAAACAGAACTACATCGTGCCGGCGGTGACGGAAATGCTTTAGGCCGGCCATCATTGTAGTCACGTCGTCGAAGAAATCGCTCAGGATCACTACAACGCCACGTTTGTGGAATCGGTCGGCCAGTTCGTGAAAGATGGGGCCGGTCGCTGTTTTGGCTTCCAGCGAGGCCGATTCCATAATCCGCATCACTTGCGCTAGGTGTGTCGCGTTGCTATTAGGGCTGACGCTTGCGCGGATCTCGTTGTCGAAGGAGACTAAGCCGACCGAGTCCTGCTGCTGTAGCACCAGCCATGCCATGGCCGCGCCGATGCACTGGGCGTATTCGAACTTGGAGAGCGGACTGTCAGGCCCGCAGTACCGCATGCTTTCGCTGATGTCCAGCACCAGATAGCAGATTAAGTTTGTTTCGTCTTCGTATTGCTTCAGATACAACTTGTCAGTGCGACCGAGAACCTTCCAATCCAGATAGCGAAGATCGTCGCCCGGCGCGTACTCCCGGTGTTCGGCAAACTCGATCGAGAAGCCGTGATAGGGGCTGCGGTGCAAGCCGGCCACGTAGCCTTCGACAATGTGGCGGGCCCGCAACTGAAGCCCTTTCAGCTTAGCCAGCGTCTTTGGGTCTAATGACGTCGGCGAGGATTGCGCCTGCGGAGGCGTCATCTTCGGGGCCTTCCACCACTCGTGGGACAGTGTCAATCAGGCGGCGGACGATTTCATCCGTCGTGACGCCTTCGGCGTCGGCATTGAAGTTCGTTTTGATTCGATGTCGTAACACGGGCAACGCCACCGCGCGAATGTCCTCCTGGCTGGCGTAGTACCGCCCCTGCAACACGGCCCGGGCCTTGGCGCCCAGGACCAGGTATTGGCTGGCTCGCGGGCCGGCGCCCCACATCACATATTCCTTGATGAAGTCCGGCGCGTCGGGCTGTTGCGTACGCGTCAGGCGGGCCAGTTTTAGAGCGTAACGCGCGATATGCTCGGCAATCGGTACCTTGCGCACAATCTTCGTCAGGTCCACGATCTGGTCTGCATCCAGCGTGGCCGTGATCTTTGCTTCCAGGTCGGCCGTTGTGCGCCGGACGATCTCCAGTTCCTCTTCCTCGTCCGGATAGTCGACCATCACGTTGAACATAAAGCGGTCCAATTGGGCTTCGGGCAGCGGATAAGTGCCTTCCTGTTCGATGGGGTTCTGGGTTGCCAGTACGAAAAAGGGCTCGGTCAGTTGGTGCCTTTTCCCGCCGGCCGTAACCTGGTGCTCCTGCATGGCCTCCAGCAAAGCGGCCTGCGTCTTGGGCGGCGTTCGGTTGATTTCGTCCGCCAAAACGATGTTGGCGAAAATTGGCCCGGGCAGAAAACGGAATTCGCGACTGCCCGTGGACTTGTCTTCCTGGATCACCTCCGTACCCGTAATGTCCGAGGGCATCAAGTCCGGCGTGAACTGAATGCGACTGAAATCCAGCGTTAATGCGTCGGCAACGCTGCGGATCATCAGCGTCTTGGCCAATCCGGGCACGCCCACCAGCAGGCAGTGGCCCCGAGCGAACATGGCGATCAGTAGTTGCTCGATCACTTGCTCCTGGCCGACGATAGCTCGGGCCAATTCGCGAGTGATATGGTGATACGCTTCGTGCAGTCTCTCTACGGCCTGAACGTCGTTGTCTTGAAGCATGAATTAATCCCGTCTAGTCGCCGCTGTCTAAGTCCGATGCACGTATTCTATCCTCCGCGGTCGGTATTTGGCGACCGTAGGCATTGAACGCGGCCAGCTTGTCCATTCCAGCAACCAGCATCACGCCATCGGCGACCAGTAGATTCCCGCCCGCCATCCCGATCGCTGCCAGGTTGATTGGCTGGCGCACCATGCGCATGGTGCGCACATCGAAAACGTAGATCTCGCCTCGTGTTGGCCAGTAAACCTTGTCGCCGGCCACGATCCCCCGACCATACCCGCGAAGGTCGTCCTGGACGCGTTCGGGAAAGCTGCCGGCGATCCTGCCAGTGTGGGCCTCGATCCAGTACAATCGGTGGCCGCTGGCGATCAGGTGTCCGCCCACGATCCCCAACAAGTGGACTGCGTCGACAGCACGTTGCGGCCCCGTATTCCAGATCACCATGCCAGTCGCCGCATCCAAAGCGAATATCTGGTCGCAATCCTGCGGTGCAACGACCATCAAGTCCTTCTGAACCATGCACGGGTTCAAGTCGCAAAAAGCGTGCAAGTTCGGACGTCCGGATTCCTTGTCATACGTCGCCACGCGAGGGTATCGGGTGATCCAGCGGACCTCGCCATCCGAAGCGTCCACAGCCGCGACGGCACCAAGATTGGTGTTGACGTACAGCACATCTTGGTCCAGCGTCAACAGATTGTGCGTGTATTCGACAGCCTGCCCCTGACCAATCGTTTCGGCGGACGCGATGAATCGTCGCCAACGGAGTTCCGCACGATTCGCCTTCATCCGAAAACAGGCGACGTGGATCTGCGCCCGCATATTGTCGCGTCGCCGCATGGAAACGTAGATATCGGAACCGGCGACCAGCGGAGGTCCCTCGAACGCCCAGCCGGGACTCCAGTCGTCCGGCGTCAAGCGGATTTCGAACAACCGTTTCTTCTGAGCAGTCAGGTCCAGAGCGGCCAGATGGCCGGGAAGCACGGGATCGTGCCGAACGCTACGAGGGATCGTCGTCGCATATGGTCCCAACTTGGCAAACAACCTGCCCTGGTACGCCGTCATCGTATAGCGTGGCACGCCATACTGCCGCTGGCCCTCCAACAGACGCAGCCAGACGTTCTCGGCTGCGTCTCGTTGCATCGCGTCTGGATCATGCGGCCAGAGTGGTCGGCCGGACTGCAAATCAAACGCTTGGATGTCGTGAATGTCTTCGCCAGTGCAAACGAGCACTCTGTCGTCTGCGACGATTGGGTGATAGCTCAAGAGGCCTTCGGGACTCTCTCCTGTACGACGTTTTCCAGCGTCCGGGTCGTCCTCCTGGTTGACTGCGCGTCGCACGGGCAACGGCACCATCCAAATAGGCCGCAACGCGATATCGACGCCATCATCGGCTATCTTCGCTCGCGTCGGTGCACCACCGAACGTCTTCCACCCGTCCGGCCCGCGCGCGGCTGGCCACGATTGGCTTTCTTCCAACAGATTCGTTAGCAGGTCGACATATCTACCCTGTCGACCGCCAATTGTGCCCTCGGCGTCGGGATGCAGGCGTTTGAGCACCACCAATTCCAACTCGGCCCGAGTGGCGGAGCCTTCCAGGATGGAAACCAACGCCAAACGCGCTCGCACATCGGCCAAGTCAATATTCGTGTCGGGAAAGACCAGCCTGTCTGGCTGTTGCGCTGCATTGCTAAACAGCGGTTCAAGCCGCTCCCAATCGTTTTCCAGATCGACTCCTCGAAGCGCCAGCCAGAGTGGATGCCCCGGTAATGCACCGAAGTCGCCCGGCTCAGACACCGGCACCCTCAAAGCCGGACTGATTCGCTCCCAGGCCGCGCGAGCTAGCGTGTAGTTGCCGCGACCGAGTTCCAATTCGCCCAGTTTCATCAGCGCGTCATCGCCCCAGCTACTGGCAAAGTACTGAGCCACGATCCGTCGGAGCAGCGTCTCATCACGATCGTCCACGGACCTCTGGTACAAGCGTTCAGCCAGTGGATCGACACGACTGCGATATAGTTCCAGGGCTTCGGCGGCGGCCGGCGGCAACGTGATGAGTTTCATTTGGCAGAAGTCGCGCAACGTCACATATCGCTCGAACCCTTTCGTGGCACCCGGCGAGTCGACCTTCAATCGCATCGTCTTTTCGCCGCTGGTGTCCATGACTCGCCGCAACGTCTCGATAGCTTCGTCCCATCCACCAGCCTCAAGGAACCGATCGACACGCTCCAAGTGCGAACGGGCCACATTGTCCGCCTCGTCAAACTGAACGGCGAGCGAAATCTCCGGCACTGGCCCGGGTCGAGACGGCTGCGCAAGCAGTGCGCTGCCGTGCGAGATTGCGGCCAACAGGAGTGCGGCATCGAGGAGCTTTCGAGACACGGCGGTCATCACGATTACTTGAATGGCCTGGATAGGAGATTCGAATTGAGTGTGGCAAACGGTTCTCAGGATATGTTGTCAACAGTCCTTCGTCAGTCCATCGTATGATGACCGGCTACGGTGGGCAAGTCGCATGCGGAGTGTCAGCGCTGCAGCCTGGGGCTACTCCGTTTCACGTACGATCCTGAATCGCTCGCAATAGGGCCCGAACAGTTGCTCAATTGCAGAACGGTCCAGGCCGAATTGGCTCAAGTCATACCGGTGGACGCCTTTTTTGTGGCGCGGGTTCCCATTCAGCCACTCTTTCATCCCGGCGTCCATGCGCGGGTCGCAGTCGCAGCCGAAATGCTCGTAGATCCGATGCACCGCCCCCGCAGGATCGTCAACAAGGTCCGCATAAGCCAAGTCGAAAACGCGGCCGGGTGTCTTCTCGCGAGCTTTCATGGCACGTTTGACAAGCTCCAACATGCTATCGGCCGCTTGCGGGCCCATCGTTCTTGGGTCAATTTCGTCGGTCGCCATGCCGCGAAACATAGCGAAAAGGCTGCATACAGAGGGTACCACCTTGGCCGGGTCCCGGTGTGTCTGGACCACGCCGGCGTCGGGAAACGCGTGAAATAGTGCGTCCAACGTCGCGAGGTGCACCGGACATTTCAGTAACCAACGTTTCCCCGGACAACGCCACTGGAGCAACTGCAACTGGGCCTTGTACTCGCGGTAAACCCGAATCTTCTCATCGAAATCCAACGCGCGAATCCACTGCTCGTACCCTGGCAAGTGAGCCATCATCAAGAATCCCGGACAGGAAAACGTGTTGAGCAAAAGCGGCAGACACTCCTCGGGGCCATCGGGCACGAGCGTGTGGGCTACGGGCAGTTGCGGGGCCAACCGGCACAATACCCTAACCAACCGCCTCGCCCGCTTGATTCTTGGATCCCGCTCACGAGTCTCCGCCTCGGGCGGCGGCGAAGGCCAGAATGACTCCCACATCAACAGCGGCCGGCTTGTCGGGTCTTTTGCCAGGAGGTTGTACAAGAGACTGGTTCCCGATCGCGGCAGCCCCACGACGAACAACGGCTGCCGAATCTGCACATCCAGGATTTCAGGATGCCGCTTCAAGTCCTCTTGAATCTTCAGACGATTCTCCAACGACATGATCAAACGATTCCGCATGATCCAGCGACCAAAGGGATTCAGCCGAGCCTCTTCTCTGCACGACTGGAGCAACTGCCGAAACCCAATACGAAAACGATCGTCGCCGAAATCG
>JADHUC010000193.1 GCA_016784735.1 Pirellulaceae bacterium
CTCCGGCTTGCGGTTAAACCAATCGATGGCCCGCAACGCCTATTTCCCCTTTCCCAAAAACTCCTTGATGGAATCGTAAATCGCGTCTCTATCTGGGATCTCGGACAGCACCAACTTCTCATGCTCGCGCCCAAACACGCCTTCCAAAAGATGCATGTATTCCCCGCCGCCGTACGGGCTTTCCACCTGGCCGTAGCAAAACAGATTACTCCGCGGCAGCAATCGGGAACCCAGCACGGACAACGCATCGCGGCTGTCTTCGCCCCAATTGTCTCCGTCTGAAAACTGAAAGCAGTAGATGTTCCAATCCTCCGGATCAAACTGGTTTTCGATCAACCCCGCACAGACTTCATAGGCAGAACTGATCCGCGTCCCACCGCTTTCCCTTGTGTGATAAAACGTGTGTTCGTCCACTTCCTTGGCCGAAGCGTCGTGGATGACATAGCGGCGTTCGACACCGTCGTATTGGCTTTTCAGCCATGCGTCAATCCAGAACGCTTCGGTACGGACGATATCCTTCTGGTCGTCGGTCATCGACCCGGAAACATCCATCATGTAAATGATCACGGCGTTCGCTTCCGGTTCGGGCTCCGTCTCCCACGAACGGTAGCGGCGATCGTCGCGTATCGGTACCACGCTCGGCTTCGATCGGTCGTAGGCACCTTCGCGGATTTGCCTGCGAAGCGCCTCGACATAAGTCCGTTTGAAGTGCCGCAGCGATTCAGGACCAACGCGGCGGATGCTCCGGTAGCGTGTCTTCTCTTGGATTATCCTGGCTTTCCCTTTTGGCTCGATGCGCGGAAGCTCCAATTCGTCACCAAGGATCTCCGCCAGCTCTTCCAGCGACACCTCCACCTCCAGAATATGGGCCCCCGGCTCGCTGCCGGCCTGACCGAGCCCATCGTCGTCCGGCTCGCCTGGAGCCAGCGGTTGGCCCGGTTCGCCATCGCCCCTGCCGACGCCTCCACGACTGTTCTTGCCGTATCGGAAACGCGGAACGTCCAACTGGGGAACCGGGATACTGACCAAGTCTTTCCCCTTGCGGCCGATCATTTCGCCACGCGTAACGTATCGGCGCAGGTTCTCCCGGATCTTCCCTTTGACGATCTGACGGAACCGTGTTTTGTCGCGTTCGATTTTTGTGGACATTTGTCATTCGGTGACTATTCCATTGCATCCCCACGAGCAAAAATGCTGGCCACGAAGTTCAGCACGTCCGTCGCACTCTCTTCGTCGTATCCGTGGTCTCGGATCAAGCGGCCCTTGACCACATCGATCTTGGCCTGCGTTTCCTGGTCGACGACGTTGGAAACGAGGCTGGTCAACTTGATCGAATCCTTCTGGTCCTCGAACAGTTTCAATTGCAGCGCCTTGTAGAGCCGCTCGTTCGACTTGTAGTCGAACTGCTTGCCGTCCAAGGACAACGCACCGATGTAGTTCATCATTTCACGCCGGAAATCATCCTTGCGGCTGTCCGGGATGTCGATCTTCTCCTCGATGGACCGCATCAGACGCTCGTCCGGTTCCTCGTACTGACCCGTGAACTTGTTCTTCACCTTCTCACGCTGTGTGTACGCCTTGACATTGTCGATGTAGTTGCCGCACAGACGTGCCAAAGCGTCCTCGTCGGCAGCGATTGCACGTTGCACTTCGTTTTTCACAATGTTCTCGTACTCCTCTTTGGCGACGCCCAGCAAATCTCGATACCGCGTACGAAGTTCGTCGTTGGTGATCAGCGAATGATGCTGCAAGCCGGTATCCAATTCGTTCAGCACCATGAAGGGATTGATCGACTTGGCATCCGGATGGACGACCAGTGCGTTGGAGATCTTGTCCTGGACGTAACGCGGCGAAATACCCTGCATTCCTTCGTTGGTCGTTTCTTTCTTCAATTCCTTGACGTTCTCTTCGGTGAAGCCCGGCAGGGTCTTGCCGTTGTACAGCTTGAGCTTCTGCAGCAGCGTCAAGCCAGCGTGCTTCGGCTCCTCCAGCCGAGTCAGCACTGCCCACATGGCAGCCATTTCGATCGTGTGCGGTGCGATATGCTTGCCCTTGACTCTCTGTTCGTTGTAGTCCTTCTCGTAGATCTTGATCTCGTCGTCCAAGCGAGTCACGTAGGGGACGTCGATCTTCACCGTCCGGTCGCGAAGCGCCTCCATAAACTCGTTGTTTTGCAGCCGGCGGTATTCCGGTTCGTTCGTGTGACCAATGATCACCTCGTCGATGTCGGTCTGAGCGAACTTCTTCGGCTTGACCTTGTGCTCCTGGCTGGCCCCCAGCAGGTCGTACAGGAACGCGACGTCCAGTTTCAGCACCTCGATGAATTCGATAATGCCCCGATTGGCAATGTTGAATTCGCCGTCGAAGTTGAACGCTCGCGGATCACTGTCGCTGCCGTATTCCGCGATCTTCCGATAGTTGATGTCGCCGGTCAGTTCCGTGGAGTCTTGGTTCTTCTCGTCCTTGGGTTGAAACGTGCCGATCCCGACGCGGTCCTGCTCGCTCAGCAGCACGCGTTTGACGCGAACGTCCTGGATCACCTTGGTCCAATCACCGCCGTGCTCTCTCAGCCGCTCGCCGTACATGAAGCGGCAAAATGGGTCGAGGTCGCCGGTAACTTGCACCTGGAAATCGTCGTGTTCGTGGCCGGCGTTCAGATCGGCACAGACTTCAGCGCGAAAACGATCAGGAAACAAGTGCAACGGTTCCTCGTTCATCGGGCACCAATGGACGTCACTCGATTCCTCGTCGCGCCAGCCGAGCGTATACAATGCGCCTTCGTCCGTCGCGCAGTACCGCTCCAGACCCTTCTTCAGCAGCCGGGCGATCGTACTCTTGCTACTGCCCACGGGACCGTGCAGCAAAAGTACTCGCTTCTCGATCCCATAGCCTCGCGCTGCACTTTTGATGGCGTTGACCAAGTGTTCCAGCCATTCGTCCAGGCCAAACACGGCATCCCGACCATTGTCCATCGGGTCATCAAAGAAACAATAATGCGTCCGCTTCTCGCCTCTGGTCGGCTCATACACGTCGCGTTCGAACGAGACGATCATGTCGTACACGCGCTGGAACGCGTTGCGCGTGATCTTGGGATGCTCGCGCACCAGATCGAGATACTCCTCGAACGTGCCTTCCCAGGTCTTCTTGCGGAACTGTTCGAGGTTCTGACGCTCCGCAATCAGTGAGACGATTGTTTGACCGCTCATGATTGTCCACTGCCTTCTGTTGGAGGTTCAGTCCCCTGTCAACGCCAATACCCTACTCACTTGCCGTCCCCGATCTGACCCATGCTTTCGGTGGGAAAGCCAGTCCGGCTCGCTCGAGGCCGCGCAGCACGAAACGCACCACGGGAAAATCCAAATATTGCCCCGCGGTGCGGCCGGGGACGAACAAGAGAAGTTGCAAAAGAGCGCTAGGTCCAACCTGCGTGAAGAGGCAGTCTGGGAGGAAGTCCAATGGACTATTGCGTAAAGAAGTCCATCTCTACGGTTTGTTTGCTGCCTCTCCTCGCTCTACGATCACGATAATTGTAGACGCGAGGTACGACAACGTGAAATGTGATGACTGGTCTCATGATCGACGTTCGCTCGTCGACAAGACCTTTGCGCCGTAGCGAGTTGCGACGCGTCGGTCAAACGTGGGCTCCGTATGGAGAATTCTGAATCGCCGCTGGTCAGTTGGGCAAATGTGACAAATACGCAGACTTGGTCTGTCGCTGGGAAGTGACGCGACAAACTGGTCGGCATGTGGCCGATTAGGCTACCGGACAGTATGCTGGTATTGTCCGATTTGGGCGACGGGATCATTGCTGTCATGCTCAACTCTACCCGAAGACGCTGATGCTTTCGACGCGGCTTAAGGCGAGCGGCAGATGAAAATCTACCGTGGGATAGGCTTCCAGCCTGTCAAATATGCGGCCTGACAGGCTGGAAGCCTATCCCACGGGTACGCGAATTTCCGCCGCTCGCCTAAGGATGCATATTGAGGAAATCGCAAGATGATTCATTTCGACGCTAAGCTCGCCGGCTGGATTCCTTCCTCGGTCGCCGGGATCCTGATCGCTGTCCTACCTTCGGCCATGCTTGCGGCGCCGCAGCCCGGCGACCTGTTTCGAGAGTATCGCTGGACAAAAGAAGGCGGCGATGCCGGCGGATCGTTGCGGGTTGGTGGTCGCTTGGACTACGGCGGCGGTCCCGTCGAGCTTGCGTACGACTTCGACCTAGACGGTGCGACACGCGTCGAAGTGGTCGTTGAGAAGCTGCTCTGCCACGACGGCACGCGTGGCTTGGCCATATCCGTGAACGACCACGAGTGGATCAAGTTTCCAGAGGCGAAAGGCATCCCTGAGCCGCAATGGGACTATCAGCATCATACCTACCCGATCGTCGACGTGCCGTTGAAGCAACTTAACGTCGGCGTGGGAAACCAGTTTCGTTTGAGAGTCGACGAGGAGCATTCCTGGCGCTGGCCCCAGAATCTGATCTACGGTGTCCATTTCCGCGTCTACTATGATACGGAGCGGAAGCCACATCCAACCGGACGACTTGTCTCGCCGTTCAAGAACGCCAAGCTGGGCACCAAAGTTGAATTGCGGGCGGAGGCGTCCAGCCCCAATGGCCGGATCGAACGAGTGGACTTTTTCGGCCGGTTCGAAGATGTGAATTTCGAAGGCGACGGAGTCTACACACAGTGGCACTACCATTATGTTCGCTCGCAACTGGCCGGAAACATCGGCAGTGCGAACGCTGCTCCTTGGAGCGTGGCCTGGGATACATCCTGGGTACCCGATCAGCCTTGCCCCGTGGAGCTGGCAGCCTGGATCACCGATGAAACGGGGTTGACGTGGTTCACTGAAGCAGTCGATGGCCTAACGTTAGATCGTGGTGGTTCTTCCGTCGAATTGTGCAAGCCGTACGACGTCCCGAAGAAATGGGTAACCCGGAAGGGAGAAGGCGAGGAGAAATTTCATATCCAAGGCGACTTGGCCAGAGCCACGGCCGCCCAGTTGGTTTGGTGCAGTTGGAGCCCGGGCTACATGGAAGGCATCTACATCAACGACCAAGAGGTCTTTCACCGGGAAGGACCGCGTTACGCGTACTACCTCCATCGCGTGACGCTCGAAGATCTGTCCATGCTGAAAGTCGGCGAGAACTTGCTTAAGACGGGTAAGACGCCCAAGCATAACGGCAAGATGGTCCACGGCATGGAGGTGAATTGGCCGGGCATAATGGTATTGATCCAATACAGGAAATAGCCTACGAGCAACAAGGTGGGAGCCGCCTCGGCCCGCTGGCCGGTAGCGTGCGTGGACGCCGGGGTGTCATCGGCCGCCAGCCGCGAACCTCTGGCATGGGGAGAAGGCACGTCAAAGCGGCCGTTAGTCGCGTCGACATGAGACTATCCTCACGTCATCTCAGAAGTCCAACTGTCCGAGGAACTTCAGACTCTGAGGAATCTGCTTGACGACCGTTGGCGATTCGTCCTCGATGAAGTAGTACTTCACGCCCAGTTTCTGGGCCGTGCCCAGTAACGCAGGCCAATCCACCTGACCGGTTCCCAGTGCCACATCGTTGGTCAGATCGGTACTTCCGGCAAGGCTGCCCGTCGGAACTCCCTTTTTGAGATCCTTCAAGTGGAACAGCAGCCAGCGGTCGGGATACCTCTTCAATAGCTCGACTGGATCCTGGGCGGGCAAGACAGTCCACAGCACATCCATTTGGAAGTACACGTACCGCGGATCCGTCTCGGCCATTAACAGGTCGAACAGCGTTCCGTCCTCGTACGGATAGAACTCGTACCCGTGGTTGTGGTAGTAGAACTTCAGGCCGTGTTCTGCCAGGGCTTTACCCGCGGCATTGAACACGGCCGCCGCGGCGCGGCACTGTTGTTCGTCAAACGGCTTCTTGTGTCCGATCCACGCGCAACCCGCATAGATAAGCCCCAACTCCTTGGCCTCGCCGACAATACCCTCGACGTCATCCTTCAATCGATTGAAGGGAAAGTGGCTACCGATCGCCACAAGACCGCGTTTGTCGAGTTCCGCTTTGAACTCCTTCGTCGACATGCCGTACGTTCCCGCCACCTCGACATACTTGAATCCCCACTGCTCGACCATGTCCAGCGTTGCGGCAACGCCTTTATCCTTGAACACGTTGCGAAGACTGTACAACTGCAAGCCTGTCGGCCCGTGGAAACTGTCGCTTTCGCCGACTTCGGCGGCAACTGCACTGCTGCTGAGAGTGGAACACGTGACGACTACCACAGCAATTGAGAGGATCTTTCGCATCTGTTGGTCTCCTGGCAGAGTGGGCAAGTGTATCTCGTGTGTGCGGGAGTCATACTATCATCCCGAGCATGCCAACGAAAGTGCACCGTTCTGTGAAGATGCCGCTACGTGTTCGTTCGGCCGGCCGAGTTTCCGTCAGCGCACGCTCATGCGACCGCGAGCATTCACAGCCTCGGGGACGGCTGACTTCTGACGAGCCGCCTCCGTGTCCCAGTACGCCAAGTCATTGATCGTCGCATGGCTGGCGAAGACCCGAACGTACACGCCGCAGCATTCGTCCGTGGCAGGCTTGTTGTTGTAGACGACCGTGTGCCCGCCGAGATCGAGCGTGATGTTGCTGGTGTGAATTTTGAACGCCGTCCCGTCGGCGACTACGTCTTTGGTGAGGAAGTAATAGCCCCCGACCTTGTCGAGCGTGCTAGGTGCATCGATAAGAATTGCACTGTTGCGGCTTGAGTTTGATTCTCCTAGACCGAGAACGCCTTGCGCAGCAATGCTAGGCTCTTGGGAATGGCCGTCTTGGGATCCTCGCGTCCCTCGAACTCCAGTGAAACATAGCCGCGATAGCCATGCCTGCCCAAGATCGCAGCAATCCGCTCGTAGTCCAGATCGAGCGCGTACCAAACGCCGCCGCCGAAGTACGTCTTCGCCTGGACGAAGACGGTTTTCGGCGCAATCATTTCCAGCCTTTTGTACGGATCTTCGAGAAAGTTGCCCGTGTCCATGGTGACCTGAAGCCACGGCGAATCGATGGCATCGACGATCCGCATCACGCCCTGCGGTGTGAGACCGAGCCCCCAGTGGTTCTCCAGACCGAGCACCACGCCGCACCGCTCGGCAGCGGGCAGGCATTTCTCCAGACTTTCGATTACCCAGGGAAAGGCATCTTCGTCGGTGTAGCCCTCCAGCGGCGGCTCGATGCCGCGGTTCTTCATCAGCTCGTCGAAGTCGCGGCTGGTACCCCAGCGGCCCGTGTTCACGCGAATCGTAGGGATGCCCAACTTGTAGGCCAGCTCGATACTGGCAACGGTCTTGGCGACGTTGGCCATACGGTCCTCGGACTCGGGCGAGACGAAGTCTTGGTGCGTTGACATGCCGCAAAGACTCAGCCCGGCGACGAAAGCCTGACGTTTCAGCGACTGGAGGTAGGCATCATCTCTGCGGTGCATTTGGATTTCGAGGATTTCGACTGCGTCAAAACCCATCTCGCCGGCCAGGGCGATGCAATCCTCGATTTTCAGTTTCGCTCCGGCGCGGTAACGCCAGTAGGAATAGGTCGACACGGCGATCGGGTTGCTGCGGCGGGCGCCGGATTCCGGTGTGGAGGCTGCCGGATCAGCCTGCCCCTTCGCGCCAGATGAGGCCCACAAGCCGGCGGCAGCAGCCGAGCCGATCAGAAACTCGCGGCGGTCGTGCGTCATAATGTCCTCCTCAACCCTCGACGTGAATCAGCAGGCACAGAGAATTGGCATCATTATCGTAAACATGTTTCCACAGCGTTCACAGCTAGGTGCTGCACGCGATTCATAAATCGAGCGGCAGATAGCATTCGACTTCCCCTGTCTGGATGAGTTCTAATCGCGACGTTTCGAGGTGTAGTATTCCCAATCGGACGATGGATGGCAACGGGTCGGCTCAGCATGCTCCGTCCGGTTGCTGCTGACGTATCGCCTTCCACCGGGCGTCAAACTTAGGGCTTCAATCACAAGAAGGCGGCCGCACTGACGAATAGAACTCAGCGGCTCACAACTAACGCGTACTTCCTTGCTGCGGCATGACAGACCATGCTCATTCCTTATGGGACGGACGCTCCTGTTTATCACATCCCCGTTGGCACGATCGGCCTGATTGCGACCAACACAGCCATCTTCTGTCTCACGCTCGACACGAATACTACGCCGTATTGTCTGGCACTGGGCAACGGCCTGCACCCGGCGCAATGGCTGAGCCACATGTTCCTGCACGCGAACTTGGCCCACTTGCTGGGAAACATGATTTTCCTGTGGTGTTTCGGGTTGATCGTCGAAGGAAAACTGGGCTGGTGGAAGTTCCTTCCGTTGTATCTGGCGATCGGTATGACGGTCGGTTTAGTCATCCAGGTCGCAATGCTTGGCGGCTTGTCCTCGCACGCACTTGGTGCCTCGGCTGCTATATCGGGAATCATGGTCATTGCTTGCTTGTGGGCGCCGGAGAATGAAGTTCAGTTAGTCTGGATTATCTTCTATCGGCCGTACTATTTCGAAGCTCGGACATTGGTCGTGGGCGCTTGGTTTGTGGGCTGGGATATTGTGTACCTGTGCTTCATCAAATCAATTGCCAGCGGGCCAGGAGCGCATTTATTGGGCGGCTTGCTCGGAGTTGCCGCCGCGTTTGTATTTCTCAAGCGCCGTTGGGTCGATTGCGAAGGGTGGGATATCATCTCGGTCTACGCAACCGGCAGGAAGGAAGGGAGTAGCAGGGCAAAGATCGATGCTAGCCAGGACAAGGCCGAACGGGACGTAAAACGCCGACTAATCGCCGAGCGAGTTGAGGCGGGCCGCCCGCAGGTCACCGTCTTCTTGCAGCAACAGAACGTGGACGCAGCCGTCCGATTGTTCTCCAAACTTCAAGAGATCGAGCCAACGGTCGCATGGAAGCGGCGTGAGCTGCATGTGGTCGTCACTCAACTGCTGCAAGCCGGACGTGGAAACGAAGCGATCCCGTTCATGCGAGAGTTGGTCGAGCGTTTCCCAGACTGCGATCCCTCGGTGCGACTTCGTTTGGCTTGGGCCATGCTGCGGATGCAACAGCGACCCGCGGAAGCGTTGCGGATCCTCTCTCGAGTACACGTTGGCTCGCTCGATGCACGACAACAGGATTCCTACCGGCGGCTCGTCGCTCACGCCCAACGGCTGCAGGCGGAAGGTGTTGTCGAGTTGAGCAAAGGATGAGAAGAGAGCTTGTCAGCGGTTTCGCCGCGCGTCTCGCGTTGGTAAACTGTGAACTCAAGAACCGTCCGTCTTCCCAATACTCTGTCGACCACGTCTTCAACGCCTCTGGTTCGTATCGCTTGCCAGCACGATTAATTGGTTGAAACGTCATGATGAGCTACGCAGATTCCGGGCCAACGCTATTCGTTGCGTTGGTGCTTGGGGTGATTGTCTGCCCGCCTCGCAATTGCACGGTGGCGCAAACGGCATCTCCAGCAGATCGTGGCATCAAATTGGATGGCGTAACACCCGAAGCTGCTATTCGCACTTTCTACAATGCTCTCGCAAGAGGCGATGCACGGTCAGCCTTCCGACTGCTCGTGACGCCGGCAGAAATGGCTGAATGGACCGAGATCCAGGCGAATATGTCTGTCTCATTCCAACGTCTGGGAACGGCATCCGTTTTCCAGTTCGGCGATGATGGCAAGTTACTCCAAGTTTCAGTGCCGGCCGAGATTGCTCTGCGGAAACTAGACACAATCAAGCCGATTCAAGACGGTGACACCGCGGAATGGCGCATCAATCCGAAAGTCCCGATGAAGATGAAACGAGTCCATGGACATTGGAGACTTGATCTCTATTCGTCGTTTAAGACACGGGCACATCTCAGGCAAATCAATGCAGTACACAGGAGAGTGGCAGCCTACGTTGGTAGAATCGCTACTGAGATTGCCGATGGCAAATTCGAGTCGGTTGCTGATGTGCGTGAGGAGTTCAAGAGACAGCGAGAAGCGATGAACAACGACTTTGCCAAGTAGCCCGTGCGGGCCATTCACAACGATCGCGCCCACCCCCCTCTGCCCGCTTGCCGCTGAGATGGACGAGGGGTAGAAGGCATGTGGCGAAGATTGACAGACCAATGCTTGCCTCGATAATGCACGAGTGAAAGCGGCGGAATAGCCCGCAACGCCAGCCGTACGAGCCGCCATTCCTTGTCGCAGGGTTGGATAGCCCCCATGAAGCGATGTTCGGTCGAACACTCCCAACGGTACCTGCAACGGGCACTGATCGGAGCCTTGATATGTGTGTTGCTGGCCACCAATCTCGTCACTCCGTTGTTCGTCGATTTTCACAGCGAGTGGCTCGTGGCAGTGTTTGTAGGGATGTGCATTGGCCAAGTAAACCTCATTGCGGCATGGGCGGCCCTTGCTCCGGGGAACGTCCTGTTTCGACTCCCTTGGTCGATGCTGCTTGGTGTTCTGACGTGGTACAGTCTCGTCTTGGGACACCGTCTTGCGGAACTGCTCGATTCGTTGGGTGTGGTATCATCTCACTCGAACCTCGACATGGGCGAAACGGTGCTCCTGGGAATCATTCTCGTCGTGGGCATTATCGTGGCGCAGATCCCCTTATGGATCGCGGGTCGGGTTTTTCGCTGGAAACTCGTTTGCGGCGACATGCCGGAGAGCATTCATTTGCCCCAGTTTAACCTCCGTCATCTTTTGTTGGGCATGTTCCTCCTCTCCTTGGTGTTGGGTGCAGCGCGTGTGATCTTGCCCACCGAGGAGCGTTGGAGTTTTCACACGGATGACGAACTCTGGGCGATCCTCGGCGCCGTGATTCTCTGTAACCTGCTGATCACGGTTCCCTGCATCTGGGGCTCGTTCGCGCCAACCGCTGTGTTGCTCCCACTGGCTGTTGCCTGGACGGCCTATTGCGCCGTGCTGACCCTTGTGGAGTTTGGTGTGCTGTGTCTAATTCTCGGTTCACCCGGCAACGACGTGGTCGAGATCATCATCACATTCTTCCTGCTGAATCTGTCGCAGTGCGGAACCGTTCTTGGCAGCTTTCTCCTTCTTCGCGCGGTGGGCTTCCGTTTTGTTCGGTTGCCAATCACGAGAAAGCCTTGTCTCCAGATCCCAGTCAGTGAATCAAACGGCTGCGATTCCTTCACAGTATCACGTCCGGCAAAGCCAAAGTCATCGTCCGCCCCTCCGCCCGATTGCCGCTGAGATGGATTGGGGGAGGCAGGAATGTGGGTAGATTGACAGACCGGGGCTTGTGCCGATAATGCGCAATCAGCAACGATGGGAATACCCCGCCGCGTAGGTCGGTATAGTAACAGGCCATCTGACAGTAAGAGTGCTCAGTGAATCTACTTCCAGCAGGCAAATCGAACGTTATCGCGATTTGTTGCGTATCCTTGGTCGCAACGTTGTCCATCTCAATTCGTGCTGACGACCAAATGGCGAAGGCATCAAGCGCGAACAGGCCGTCGACCGCGACATTGATCAAGAGCGCAAACAAAGGCGACGGCAAAGCGGCCGCAACTCTTCTCAACCGCTCGCTGGTAACGCCGGACGGAAAAGCCGACAAGCCGCTCATCGATTGGTTTCGCGATGCTGCTCAGCAGGAAAACGCCAGAGCAATGTGCCGGCTAGGTGACGTCTATCAAATAGGCGTTGGCGTCGAGAAGAATTACAGAACGGCGATGAAGTGGTATCGAAAGGCAGCCGATGCCGGACACCCCTGCGGTATGGCGGGAATTGGCTGGATGCACTTCAAGGGGTACGGCGTCCCGGAAGCCCCGAAGGAAGCGCTCAAGTGGTACTGTTTAGCCGCTGACAAAGGCGGACACGAGGGAATGAATAATCTTGGGTGGCTCTATCGGCAGGGAATCGCGGTGGAAAAGGACCTGTCGACTGCGGCGTACTGGTTTGAGAAAGCCTCCGCGCTCGGAAATCCGTTCGCCATGGACAGCCTGGCGGATATGTATCTTGATGGTGAAGGCGTTCCAAAGGACACGAAGAGAGCGGTCGAACTGCTCACGGAGGCGGCAACCGATGAGCACACCGTATCAATGATCAAACTCGGACAACTGTACTTTGGCCTGAAGGGAGTCGAGCAGAACTACACTGAGGCGCTTGCCTGGTCCCGGCGTGCCGCGACACTAGGTGACCCGAACGGAATGCGCCAAGTTGGCTTTGTCTACCTTCGTGGACTTGGTTTGCCCGTTGACGAGTCGCAAGCGTTCACCTGGTACGAGAAGGCCATGGATCGCGGTCATCCCGAAGCCGTGCTCGACGTGTTCGGCTTCTATCTTCAAGGCATAGGAGTGGAACGCTCATCGGCCAAGGCCATCGAAGTCTTGGAGAAAGGAGCGGCAGATGGCAACGCCTACGCGGCCACTCAACTGGGGCATGTCAATTTCGAAGGCAAGCTTGTCGAGAGGGACTACGAGAAGGCAAGGCAGTTGTACGTGCAGGCTGCGGAGTCTGGACATGCCCCAGCGATGCTCTCCCTGGCTTCCATCTACGCGGGTGGATACGGTGTAAAGAAGAACCGGCACCTGGTGATCGAGTGGCTTGAAAAGGCTGCCGCTTTGGGGAATCCTCAGGCGATTGAATACCTACGTGTGCAGAGTAACACGACGAAGCCCAAGCGGTGATACTACCGTGGCCAAATCAGTAGCCGAGGCGGTTGCCAACCCAGCCCCCACGCCGCCGGACGCAGGAAAGTCAGCAAGAACTACCCACACCACCTCAACAAAGCTCTCCATCGCCTGCTTGCCGCTGAGATGGACGGGGGGCGAGATGTGCAGAAGATTGACAGACCGGGGCATGGGCCGATAACCCTGCTGCGGGAAGCAAATACATCGACACCGACTCGGCCAAGACCCGGTCCGACGTGTCGCCCTTGCCCGTGCCGATAACGACGTAGAAACTCGTGCCGAGTGGCACGTTTGTTTGTCTCGCCCCCGGCCGAGGATAGCCATAGGGGTCGTGCCTCTGGCAGATTGTCGTTATGCCTTTCGCGTCCGGGATCGATTTCCAGGAAGTACATCTTTGCCTTCGGCAGATACGCTGAGTCCAGGAAAGACCGTACACACTGCGGCCACAATTGCTAGAATTGCTTTCATTGTTCCCCCGATGTGTTCATCGAGAAGGAGTACGTCGGCACGTCGCCGAGACGATGCGGTCGCTGAGCCCAATCCGCAAAACAGGAGACCGGTTTTTTGATTCCCCTTATTGTTGCGCGGTTCGCCACGTGCTGTTTCCTCGTGTTCGCGCTCAACGCATGCGCTACGGCAGCAATCGGTGCTCAGTCCGGGATACCTGTCGCGGATGAAATTGTGCGGATTGAGCGGGAGTTTGGCCGGCCCCTAGCCGACGTTGTGCGTTTGCAGCTTTGGAGCCGATACGGCACAACCGATCGCTTCGCCACATATCTTGGTATCACCCGACAGCAGCTCGACGAACTGTTCAAGGTCTATCAGTGGGAGCTGATGCACCCGCCCGCGTTGAGGTTCCAGAACGGAGACATCCCAGAGTCGTTCGTCCGAGCATCGACTGACGTTGTGCGCAATCTAGACGGTTTCGTGGGCCGGAACGGCGGAGCCGCCAGCCCCAGCACACGAGCAGTGGTTGCCTGCGACAGGTACACGATCACGGTGTCCATAACCTGCGATGAACACGAGCGGCGAAGCATGGTCGCGAGGACCCCGGCACAAGATCAACTGCCTCCCAAAGAAAGAGCATACTGGGATGGAGACCTCGTGCCGCTAAAGGGAATGCTCTTCCAGGGCACGAGGATTAGCGACGAGCAACAATGGGCACGGCAGCTCCAGCCGCCGGACACATCGGTTCTATTGGACGACTGTGTCGTGATCTTCCTCACGCCCACGGTGATCGGCAAGGACCTGTCTCACCTGGAGTTGGCGCATTTGGCGCCCGATCCCGCGAAGATCCTGTCTGAACTGCATCCACTCGAAGACCAGAGAGTGTTCCTGGAGGGGGCCTTCTACTTCATCGCCGTCAATCCGAATGGTGCGGTGCTGGACGTGTTCTACGATCCGTGGGGAGGCGGCATCTTCTGCCCGGCGTGGCACTCTGGGGCGAAGGTCTCGACAAGCATTACTGGTGACAAATGGGAAGCCAAGGTCCAGATCCCTCTGAAATCTTTGCAGCCGAATGTGAACGAGGATTCAATCTGGGCCGTGGACCTCTGCCGCATCCGGCGCAGCGGGGCTCAACCCGCGGAAGTAACTCGGAGCAGAGAAACCACCTTCATCAAGTACGACTTCGTCATCCCTGCACGACAGCCGCCAGCGTTCCCGCCACTGCCCACCGTCTCGGTCGAGCCGCTGCCGCAATCGAATGTCGATGGTCCTTTCCCGACCGCAGAAGACTGGTCACGCGCCACCTTGATCAGAGGGCTTTCCGGCCCCCACCCAAGTCAGGCATCGCAGCGAAACCAAGTGCGTCTGACCCACGACGAACAGCACCTCTTCATCCGCTTTGATTGCCAGGAGCAGGATATCGCTCGCCTGAAGGTGGTCACGCGGGAGCAAGAGGAGCAGGCATACGGCAAGGAGCATCGCCGCTCGAACTTCCTGGATCGGCGCGAATCGTGGGGCTTGGACTGGGGCGACTACGTTGAGGTGTTGCTCGCGCCAGACCTGAAATCGGCGGATCCGTTCCACGCCGGGCTCTTTCAATTCATGGTCAATTCCCAGGGTGACCTGCTCCAGCGCCACTACGACACCTTCGGCATGTTTACCGTTTCGCCCCATCCGTCATGGGATTCCGGAGCGCAAGTTCGTGTGAACAAGGCCGAGGATGCTTGGTCGGTCGAGCTGGCCATTCCGTTCGACGCTTTGTGCACGTCTGTAACGGTCCCAACGCGCTGGGGACTGAACTTGCACCGATGCATCTCCGCCGGCAACACCTCTGCGACGGATGCCGACTGGCTTTGGGGGAGCGATTCGGCCGTGAAACCACCTCGCGGGCAAGAGATTCATCTGCGCTGGTCGGATACTGACGCAGCGATCCGTGACGCTCGGCGGCTCGGAACGATGAGAATCGATGCACGCAAAGTGAAGAGCACCGGCGCGAACCAACCCAAACCCGCGCCCGGACGAGCGGACGGTCCCAGGCAAGAACCGCTGACGCGTAACCGTGAGAGCGATCGCCTGGCCAGTATATGCTTCGTCGATGCCACACACGGATGGGCCGTCGGTGGACGAGGAACGATTCTTCACACGACGGACGGCGGCTCCACGTGGAAGGAACAGTCGTCCGGCACCAACTTCATTCTCGAAGACATCGTTTTCCTGGATCACAAACACGGCTGGGCTGTGGGCGGATGGCCTCGCGATTGCGGCGTCGCCATCTACGGTGGCGTGGGAGTTATCCTCGCAACCAATGACGGTGGAAACACTTGGCGGCGCCAATTGGACGCCACGGCCGCATGGCTCAGCGCCGTTTACTTCATCGACCCATCGAACGGCTGGGCTGTGGGCGAACATGGCACGGTTATGAGAACGCAAGACGGCGGAAACACGTGGATCCAGATGCGCAACGTCCCAACACCGGCGTGGCTCAACGGATTGCACTTCGTGGACCAGCAACGGGGTTGGGCAGTCGGCCGCTACGAGACCGTTCTGAAAACCGAAGACGGCGGCCAGACCTGGACGCACCAGCCAACGCCTACACCACACCGTCCCTTCAGCCTGCCGATGGCCTACGAGGCCGTTCGCTTTGCGAGCGACAGGGAAGGTTGGACCGTTGGCGAACACGGCAACATTTTCCACACCGATGACGGTGGGAAGACGTGGAGCAAAGAAGCCATCGATTTGCCCGAGTCGGTGCTCGATTTTGTCAACATCAGCGATCTGACGACGACCCAGAGCGGCAACGCGTGGGCAGTGAGCCCAGTTGGCGTGCTGGTGCGAAGTCCCGACGGGAGTGGAACGACTTGGCGTTTGGCAAAAACCGGGGTGCCCGCGTGGCTGCGTTGTGTGTCCTTCATCGACGACAACAACGGTTGGGTCGCGGGGGATCGCAACACCTTGATCCATACCACCGACGGCGGCAAGACCTGGACGCGCCAGCGTGATTCCGGTCGCAGGATGGGGCTCCTGTACGCCACACCCCACGATCACCACATTAACGGCTCGGCAATGGGTATGCTGAACGAGGAGTTCGACAATGCCTATGTGCTCTTTGGGCGCGTGTTGAGGCCTTTCATATTCGGCGGCGACATGAACTCGCCCAAGAATGACGCAGCCACCATGGCCTTGGGGGTTGCCGTGACGTACAACTTCAACGAGTTCAGTTGGCGAGGTCGAGACAACCCGCATCGCATAGCCGAACGCTACCAGCATCACGGCGGCATCGAGCCCATGGAACGACGGCTCGTGGCGATGATCCGCACGTTGCGACCGGAGATTCTGGTCGGCGAACAGCCCGTCGTCCAGGAAGGCTATTATGCCCACGGCGTTGGCGAAATCGCTCGTGCGGTAGTTGCCGCGTTCGACTCCGCAGGCGATCCCAATCGTTTCCCGGAACTGCGGTCATTGGGCCTGGAGCCTTTCACGCCCAAGAAACTCTACCTCACCTCGATGTGGCCCAACCAGATCTACCCGATTCACGCCCCAACCCTACGAATCCCTCCCGTTCACAAGTTCTCCGAAAGACTCGGCATGACCTACGGCGAAGCGAGCCTCACCAGTCGCCAAGTCTTCTGGGGCCTACTCGACCGCGGCAGGCCTCCCGCCCAGCAGAAACCCTGGCCAGGACAATGGACTCTGCATCTCAAGCAGTCCCGAGTCAAAGCCCCCGATCCCGAGCGGGACATCTTCGACGGCATTCGATGACGCATCGAGAAACACATCGACGATAATCCCGCGGCCGAACAAGACTTGGCAGTGTTAAGTGGGACGACATTCGTCAGTTTTGACAAATACCGGATTCCGACAAGACTGCCCGATTTTCGTCTGCCAGGGTCCTCCAAAGCTGTTCGGTGAGGTCGGCAGGAATCAGAGCCCGGATCGCTCCAAGAGCCCGCCCGATCGCGTCGTGGTCCAGGAGAAACGGTCGCATCCACACGCAGGTCGACGTGACGCCGCACGCAAAATGCGTTTTGGATGCGTCGGGGCGACCGAAGCCTCGAACCGCAATCGCTTGGGCGCGTCGGTCGCGATCTCCTCGGTTTCTGAGCGACTCGCGTTGGCGACTCAGGACGGATACTCCTTGGGCAGTTGGCGGCAACTGTGCTTAGAGCCGAAAATCCATCGTTTCGCGCCATCCATTAGATGACACCGACCAGGTCTGCTTGGTCGCGCAAACTTCAGAGGGCGATGTGACCTACGCTAGTTTGTAAATGCGGTTTGAGGCACAGGTGAGGGCGACCTCCGCGCGTCATGAACCCCCGTTTCGACGCCTCGAACGATGTGACCGAAGGTATTTGCCACAGAGCCGCTTGCCCTCGACCGATCATTGGTTGCCGGTACCACAAGATACTGTGCCAGCCAGGAGGCGGGCAACAGGATATAGGGTACGCATGTCCATGCTCATCAGAGTGGCTACCATGCCTCCATGTTCCAAGTCTCGCACCTTGATCGTCCGGAGGCACCTCCCATGGCAATGCAGTCGCCGTCACAGCGGACGTTGAGTACTTACGGCAACGGCAAGCCCTACGCGCCGGCGCGAGGGCGTTACGCGCCGCGAGCTCGAGTTGAAGATCAATTAACGAATGTCCCTCCCGTGGTGCAGGGGCGCCCGAGCGCGGGCGAGTTTCTGCGGAAGATCGCCCGCGAAATGAAGATCCGCTTTTACCAACCATCGACGGTCAAGAACTATCGCAACGCGCTGAAATCGTTCTTGCGTTGGTACGGCGGACCGCCGCATCGCGTAACGCGCGAAGATGTGCGCGAATTCCTGTTGTACTTGGTGGATGCCGGTGTCGGTTCCTCGCACGTATCGAGCCACCTTTTCGCCATTCGCAATGCCTTCGACAAAATGTGCTAAAGTGAAAATCCGAAACCCGAATTCCGAAATCCGAAACGAAAAATCAACGGGCTCAGCACCATGGCCAAACCGTATGATCTCGAAGAGCGCACCGAGCAGTTCGCGAGAGAGGTCAGGAAATTCGTCAAGCGACTGCGCAAGACCATCGCGAATATTCAGGACATTAAACAGGTGGTCCGGTCATCGGGCTCAGTCGCAGCTAACTACATCGAGGCAAACGAAGCGCTCAGTCCCAAAGACTTTCGTATGCGGATCAAGATCTGCCGGAAAGAAGCCAAAGAAAGCCGACTCTGGCTACGGTTGGTCGACGTGAACGACGACAAGTCCGTTGATTGCGGACGCCAACAGCTCATCCAAGAAAGCACAGAGCTGATGAACATCTTCGGCGCGATTCTGCGGAAAGGCAAAGACTGAATCGTTGGTCTCTTCTTTCAGATTTCGATATTCGGATTTCGGATTTCTTCGTTTGGCTGGGTTAATCTGCAGATTCCGCCCTTAGAGCAATGGGAGGAGCCGCTACGTTGGCTTTCGCGCGTCCAGCGAGAGCGCATCGAGGAACCTGGGTTCTACGAATTGCTGCAAGGCGAAATTCCGAAGCGGCTCCTCCAGTTGACGCCGGGGTGAAGACGCCCGGGAGAACGAAAACGGCCTTGAGAATTGAGTTACTTCGCGGACGGTTCGCTCGCGCCGCCGCCAAAGTCGCCTTTGCCCGCCTCGGATCGCCGGACAAGGAGAGATTCCACTTGACCGGGCACCCCATTTGGAGGATATTGAAAGAGCGAAAACGGATCGGCAAATCTGAGCAGCATTTGGCGACCAGACTTGTCGACATCATGGCGACTGAAAACCCGTTGGGCGAGCGTTTGTGAACTCCGTGAACCTACGATCTGAACTCCGCGCATACGGTCGCGGCAAGGTGGCGGCGTTCTTGTTGGCTGCGATTCTGTTGAACCTCTCCATCAAGGCTGTGGGGATGTGCCGCGTTGGCTTTACATCTGCATTCGGTGAAACGGCGTTCGTTTGGGTCTTCGGCGTCGGGATGTTCGTCGTATTCCTCGTACCGGTAATCGTTGCCGAGCATCTCCTTCAGAAGAACCGCCGCTTGTACTGTCCGCAATGCGGTCAGTTTCTCGCCGGCTTTCGTTCGATGCTTCGGATCAACAAGCACGATGAGTGCTCGTGTTGCAGGACGAAACTGAACGTTAAGAAGCCAACTCGCTACCAGTTGGCCTTCGACATGACGCTCATCTTTGGCAGTCTCGCTTTGCTAGCTCTCTTCTTTGCGCTGGTGCGCTAAACGTTTTCGAGCTTTGCAGCCCCGCCCAACACCGCATGCCCGCACAGATTCGGCCTCCATGCCGAATACGCCTTCGGATTCACTTCCACCCGCCGGTGTGTCACAATAGTAACTGGCAGCTCGACGTCTTCCGCTTCGTCCGGGGCGGCGTCGGGCGTGCGAACCCGATAACCGGCATCCATGCCGTTTATCGTTGTGCGGATGGACACCGCCTATACACGGATCGCTGCGGTGCTACACCGTGGTTTACTTGACCTCGGGTCACGGTTCCTTTCATTGCGACGGCTTGCAGCCGAGTTTCGAATGGTTGCATGCCGGTTATCAACGGATGGGCGCAGTGCCCGGCCGTTGACGTGTGGATGCGGCGGTTTGCCCGGAATGAGGCCGGGTCGCCTCTCGGTGGTGAAGACTGATCCACTTCGGTAGAATCTATTGCAGCTTGTACAACCACCCAGGATGGAACGCGCGGCGCCGCCCATCCGCACAACGTTGTGCGAACACCTTAACTCTTTTTCTCTCATGAATCCGCGCGATTATAACACGTGGACATCGTTCGCCGATCATCCGATTTTCACTGACCGCAAGCACGCCGTCACTGACTGGTCGAACAATCCGTCGGTCTACGGCGACCTCAACGACTATTCAACCTTCAAGATCGATTGGTACGTTCATCAAGACGGATTGCCTACCGAAGCGCATGAATCGTTCGCGGCACGCGACATCGGCATCCTTGTCGAATCGTGTGCAGCCATCGAACGCGAATTCGGAGAAATTCAGCACGAACTATTTATCCTTGATGATTTTACCGTCTACGTATGGATCGTTTCATCGCAATTTGACATTGAAATATATCCAGACAACTTAAGCGATGATGGCCACGTTCTTGGTCTATTTATCGATTCTCCTTACACCGAAGATTGCGAACATCATTTGTCTGATGTCGCTCACCTGGTTCCAACTCTATTGAGGGTTCTTGCACAAACCGCGCGCGGCACAACATAACATGGCCGCAAGGTCCGCTGCGCGGATCGCCTTCGCTCTGTTGCAAGCATCGCTCGCGTATCGTTATGCTGTAATGTGTCGTCGTACACCAAGCCTTCGGTTGGCTCGGCGACGGCCATGTTACCCGTTGGCCGGGCGCGCGTAATGGCCTTTTATGTCAAAATCGCTGCTGGCGTACTTCTGGCTCTCTTCGTTGTCGCGTTATACGTGCGCCATCGTGGCCGTATCGCCCGCCTTCCAGAACTCATCGCCAAGCTCGAATGTCCAGAATGTGGTGACACTTTCGTGCATTGGTCTGGCGAATTCACCTCGCGCTATTACCGTCTCAAACGGCCTTGGGGTGCGCCAGCTATCGTGGCCATCCCGCTTCTTGCGTGCTCTCAATGTAGCTGCTCGTTTGATTATCTCTACACGGCCGATGGTTCGTTATCTCTGCTATGGTCGTCCGCAGGTCCCTGAGTCGGCCAACAATGTGTGGCCGCTGAGTTGCGGCATCCATGCCGCAAACGCCTTCTTTCTTCATGCAACGTGGGCTCTCGTTGTATAATCTTTTTGGCTGGCCAACGTCTTTCGCTTCGATCCGGGGCGGCGTCGGCCACACAACCCGTTGGGCGAGCGATCCCCCATGTTATCCCGATGCGATAGGTTGCCCTACTGGCAGATCGCGACGCTTGCCATTCTGACGGCTCTGTGGGCTGCTGTGTCCGCCCTGCTTGCTCTCGGTCGCGGCGACACAGAGGCATTTTTGCTGAGCACCTTTAGGGACTCCGCCCGCGCCGACGCGTTTACGGATTTGAACCGTACGTTGCTATGTTTCTGGGTTTTTCATTCCTGCCTTCTGATTCTCGGCAGCGTAGCAGCAAGATTTCGTCAGTATGACGTGTTCACAGTAATGATCATCGGCCCTGCGATTGGATTCTGTCTCAGTCTTTTCTCGCAGCAGTGGTCCGATCCGAATTGGACCGTGTTCATTGGCGTTTGTTTGATCGGTTGGCTGGTTGGCATTGTCGTGGGCGGACTCTATTGGGCAGTCTATCTGCGAGGTAGAACTAGACCCTCAACGTGACCCGGTGGTGCGGGATCGGTCTAGTGCCGCCCAACATGGCGTGGCCGCAGAGCGGAGTCACCGCTTGGTAGTTCAAACTCTTGGGATTTCGGCTACACTGAATTGTTGTTCAATCGTGTTTCATGTTGGGAGGTGCGGTGACGGCCACGCCTTCCGCTGGCCGAACGCAGTAGTTTCGTCATGAAACACAATCGACCACCAGATCTCTGCGATGTGTGCCGCCAACATCGTCCGATTCACCACTTCGTAGATATCGAAATGGGAGCGCCGCGTGATCGCCACGTGTGCGCTACATGCTTTGCTGGATACCGTGCGAGTAGTGCCCCGGAGGTGATCGACATCGACGAACTTGTGCTCTCTCGCGGGAAATGCGAACGATGCGGAGCACCGGCCTTTTGTATCAGCGGTATCCCTGGGCCGAATCGCACCGTACTTTGCCATGATTGTGCGGAGCGAGAATGTGCCGGTGAGTCGGCGGAAGCGTAGCCCCACCCAGCGGTCACCGATCTTCCCGTGGCGTGTGAAAGCCGATCTTCCGCTTGGGCTGCTCCGGCGGTTTCTCCATCATCTGCCGCAGAACTCGGATAATGCCGGCGATCTGCTCGTCATGAAGCTGCACAGTCTGGGCCAAGCGAGTCAACTGCTCCACCAATTCGCCCAGAGTGGCCAGCAGCCGTCGCAACCGCACAAACGCCCGCATGATCTCGATGTTCACCTGCACCGCTTTTGGAGATCGCAGCACGCTCGACAGCATGGCGACACCATGCTCCGTGAAGGCCCACGGTCGTTTTCGTCTTCCGCCTCGACCGGTGTTTGATGTCACAGTTTGTGATATCAAAGCCGTAAACTCTTGGTCCGTAAGCTGAAACGCAAAATCATCGGGGAACCGTTCCGCATTACGCTTGACGGCTTGGTTAAGCGCTGCTGTTGTGACCTCGTAGAGTTGAGCAAGGTCGGCGTCCAGCATCACCCGCTGCCCGCGAACAACGTGGATGGATCGTTCAATCTGCTCGGTCGGCACGTTCGTCTTGGATTTCTTTCTGGCCATGGCCGTAGCATACGGTGCTTCGGAAGAGATGCAACCGTCCCACGGGGCGCCCAACATGGCGTGGCCGCAGAGCAGAGTCACCGCTTGGTGGTTCAAACTCTTGAGATTTCGGCTACACTGAATTGTTGTTCAATCGTCTTTCTTGTTGGGAGGTGCGGTGACGGCCACGCCTCCCGTTGGGTGATCGAGAACTCGTTCGCGCATGGCTCCAGCATGACGAAACCCATGCCAGAAGAAGTTGGGCTCACTGAAACTCTCAATATCGCTAAGGGCAGTCCGATGTCACACATCGGCGAAGGTGAGTCTAAGCTCCTGGCTTTCTTCCTTCGCGATGGCGAGTGTACTGCGGAGATTTCCGATTCGACCATCTCTGTTTGGTACTCTTGGTTGCCACGTCCGCTACCATCCACGTACTTTTTGAGCTTGGCACCAGGGCTTGTGTGTCAACTCATGCGACTGGGTAAGGTGGACCGAATTGCTGACGAAACAACATTTCAGGTCGGGCCAGGAACAACCGGCACAGGACGGTATGTTTTCGACTTTCAGAGAAAATGGGTACGGATCCGATGCGAGGACGAGCGGATTATCATCAAAGTTCGCGACAAGCGGAGAGATTTGAACGACGTGTCTTTGCGGCGAGCGTGCAAGATCTTTTTCGGAGCGGCGAGCGTGCGGTGAGTTGATGGGTCAGCGTGCGGTTTGAGCGAGGGCGGTAGTGTGGGCGAGCGTGCGGTGAGTTGATGGGTCAGCGTGCGGTTTGAG
>JADHUC010000194.1 GCA_016784735.1 Pirellulaceae bacterium
ATCACGAGTTTCACTACATCACGGGCATCACGAAGCCTCAGATCGAGAAGCTCCTGAAGAAGGGCGTGATCCAGATGGACCTGTTTGATGAGACGGTGGCGGAAGTGTTGGAAGGGGACCTACGTTATGTTCTTCGTCGCAATCCTGTGCGGGCCGAGGAGATGGCTGCAACCCGAAAGTCGAAACTGGCAAGTTTGCAGAAGCTCGTCAACGCCCAAAACCTCTACTTGGCGGAGCATCCGCGAGCGAGTGTCCCGGTGGCTCAACGGAAGATCGAAGCCAAGCGAGAGGCGTTGCGTCTACCGGCCGTGGACTTGAAGATCGGCGAACGCAGCATGTCGATCTCCCTTCGAAATGACGCCTGGGCAGAAGCCGCGAGGCTCGATGGTTGCTATTGTCTGAAAACCGACCTCTCCGCGGAAAAGGCATCGAAAGACACCGTTCACGATCGTTACAAAGACCTATGCCAAGTGGAATGGGCGTTTCGCACGAGCAAGACGGTGCTCTTGGAAGCGCGACCGTTTTACGTCCGTCTGGAGAAGCGTACGCGCGGTCACTTGTTCGTGGTGATGCTGGCCTACTTAATCGTGCAGGAGCTGGCTAAATGCTGGCGAGATCTGGAAGTGACGGTGGAAGAAGGGCTGAACGAACTGAAGTCGCTGTGTACCACACAGGTTGTCGTGAAAGGCCAATCGGTTCTCCACAACATCGCCACGCCGCGAGAGAGCGTGCAGCGCCTTCTGGACGCCGCCAACGTAACCTTGCCCAAATCCATCGCCGACCGCGGCGTGCGTGTGTCCACTAGGAAGAAACTCGTCGATGAACGCAAAACCGCCTAACTCAAACGACTTACGTTCCTTTCTCGTGTGACCTCATAATGGAAGATCCGTTGAAGCGGCAAAACCACATGCTCAACCGCATGGCTTCTTTTCGGAGTGTCAGCTCTTCCATGATCCGCTAGGGCGACGATAATGGAACTGGTCACTCCGTAGACGGACCGACTGATCTCCGCCAAGTGGTTCTGACGACGGCTGGATTCTCCACATTGCCTACGCGTCAGTTTATCAAGAATGGAAAGCATGGGCTCTTCTCGCATCCAACAAGTTTCCCTCGAAGACGTACCTGAACAGCTTCGTGAGCTTGCAACGCAGTGGGCAGAGTGGAAGGAACCGAACCTACATGATGGCGAATTTGAGCACGAATGGTGCGCCCGTATGCGACGGGAATACAACGAAGTTCATTCTGAAGACCTGGAACTGCTAAACAAAATGGGTTTTCTTGTGGCAGATGTTCTCGGGGTCGGATTGTTCTCCGGTCCAGACTACGCCGAAATCCGCGAAGACTTGTCGCAAGAATGGGAGCCGGCGTTTCGCAGGCGCAACGGCTTTGGACGCTACGCGGACTGGTTCGATCATGCTGGCCGATGGTTCGCTCGTCATCAGCAGGGAGACATCCCGGATATCGAACACTCCTTTGCCGATCCACCAGACATGTATGACCATCGGCCATTTGAGCGGCAGCGAGAGTGGTTGCGCGAGACAGCTTTGGCGTTTGCGGACGCGATAGAGGCGGAGCTTGCCAATCTCAAGGAGGGCGTCTGTCTTATGGATGCGGCCCTAATCCTGGCGGGCCATGACAAGTCGGCTGCAGCGGAGACGAAGAAACGTTGGCAGGGCAGTGCCGAATACCAGGACATTCGGGTGAAGGCAATTGGAGTCTCCCCAAAGCACAAACAAGTCCTTTTCTTCAAGCCATCTGATATCGTTTGGCTAGCGGAACAAATCGAGGGTAAGGGCGCGTGTCGAAAACACAAGTTGTCTAAGCGACTTTCGGACATGGCTGCCCCATCAAAGCCAATGCCCGTTAGCTGAAAGGATCATCTGTCCCCCGGTTGGCGTCATCGGCCCGAGGGTGATTCTGGTCCACATGGTACGTTTCGCTGCGAGCCGCCGTTTGCAGGAACAGACCGGTCAAAAGTGCGCACGTGCAAACGTTGCCAAGATTGCAGAGGATCGGGTTCGTCATCGTCGTTCCTCCTAGTTACGGATCTAACCCATACTCAAGCGCGCCTATGTCAGGAGCGCCTCCGCGCCAATGCCGTCCGGGTGCCTGCGGATCCATGGGATTAGCCCGGTCATCATCTGCGCAAGGACAATGATATCCCTTGATCAATGCAGCTCTGTCTATCAACTGGCTGTCCGCACGCAGACCGAATGCCGCGGTGATTTGGGTTCTAAGATGATTCAGCTTCTGCCGCACGTCCCAGTCGGCTCTGAAACTGGTGTCGATAGCGGCATGTGCGTTCAGCAACCCGGGTTCGCCGGTTAACGAACTCTTGTCATGCCCGAGAGCTTTTGAGGCTTCGAGGTCCTTGGCATCGCCGATGAAGTTGCAGTCACAGTCGGCGATATCGGAGAACAACCGCACATCATGGTTTCCGTTGTCCAGCGCTATGTTGTTCCGCAGATAAGAGTTTCTGTATCCGGGATACGTTCGATTATACGAGGTTCCCAGGTTGAACCCCGTCCTGCCGTTATAGGCAAGGTTGCCGTATATCCTGCTGGGGTAGTATTCGCGCAGTCGATTGCTCGGATTCGAGCCTTCAAAGGAATAGCCGTCGCTATGGAGCACGATGTTTCCGGAAATGGCGTGCCTGCCGCCGCCGCCCGCTGAGAACTTCAAGCCTGCGTTGTTTCCTCCCGGGTGGCGGTGCCCGAAGATGATATTCCCCCTGACGGTCGTCTCGATCGAGGCATAGACGTCCATGCCGTCATCACTGTTGTTGAATACTGCGTTGTTTGCGATCGTGCACCGGTACATGTGGCTGCCGGCGATACCGTCGGTATTGCCTGGATGAGAGGGGTGAATATTGTCGTGCGCTAAGCAGTTCCGAATAACGCAGTATTGCGCTGCGCTCATGTCGTCTTCGGGCTCAGGATTGTGCCAGGATTTACTTATTCTGCCGAAATGGATGCCGGTTCCCGTATTGCTATGAGCTTCGCAATATTCAATCAGGACATGAATCACTTTTCCCCGCGTGCCGATCCCGCCTCCCGAGCCGTTCGGGCCGCTGTTGTTGCGTGCGACAACATTTCTTATGACGATGTTCTCGGTCGAGTTCTTTGCTGAAGCAGTTTGATCGGCAGGGCCGTTCACGGACAGGGCGGTCCTGCTGGCCCCTTCAACGATCAGCCCATCAATTACGATGTTCTGGATACCCTGCCCTGATTTGGCCTGCCGGTCGCTGGCTGCGACCCCCAACCTCAAAACAAAAAAATGCCCCGTGTCATTAGGACGCATCCCTGACAGGATCGCGGTTTCGTGGCGATAGTTCGTGTATGTAATCGGGTTGTGGACGGTGCCGCTTGTCAATACGTTCATAACCACCGCACGATCCCGTAAATCAGCATGGTTGAAATACGTTCCTGCCCGGAAATAGACAGTATCCCCGGGCTTGGCAGCATCAGCAGCCTCCTGCGGAGTGTTGTACGCGAAGCCGTCCGAACCGGAACCGTCTCTGTTCACGACGCAGTACGTTCCCCGGCAGTCATCAGCCAGCAGATGGTCGACGTAGATGTCTGCCGCAGGTGTGCGTATTGCCAAACCGTTCAAGATGATCACAAGGCCGCATGGTGTTATCAGTTGTCTCATAATTGTCACCGTCCTCGGCAGGCTATTCTCCTCACTTGAAGCTAGTCGGTCTTCCCCGTCTTTGGAAGCTGATTCTCACAAGTCCCACAATCGACAACAACCCAGCGAGTCGCCTGCTGGAATGCCAGGACCATTTTGCGGTCTAGTGCACGGGAAATGACGTAACGCGCGTAGGTCGCCCCCTCCGCGTCCAAGGGACGCTGGCCGATACGCGTCGGTGCACATCGACCGACGCAGTCGGCGCTCGTTTGGCCACGGCACACGTTTGGTCACGCCGTCGCCTTGACGGGCGGCACGTTCCACGTTGGCCAACGATGATGACGGGTATGCGAGGGTTGTTCCACCGTGCGTAGTTACCGGTCGAACGCGGTCGAAGCAAAGACGTCCCCCACCGATGGCGATGTCGAGACGCTCTTCCACGAGGTTAATGCGGAGTAATCGAGAGGAGAGCGTCAGGGTTCTGCAGACACTCGTTCGCCGGGTACCCGCGCTCGGGTCGGTTTTCGGTAAGTGTTGTCGTGTACGAGGACTCGTGCGCGGCCGACGAAATAACTGTTCGCGCCGTCGACAATCAGGTTGTGCGCCTCGCGGAAACCGAGCGTGGGCGCGACACGGTCGACCGTCAAGATGCCACGTGGACCGTGCAGTTGGTCGCCGGCTCTAAGATGCTTGGCCATTCGCCAACCCTTGTTGGTGACCCAGAAGGGGTGTCCCAGCGTCGTGGCCAGCGGCTGACCCGCCACGGTTATCTCGACCATGGGCGATGGTCGGCGAACGGTAGTGGCCAGCACCACCTTGAAGGTCAGTTCACCCGTTGTCGGATCCTGGGCGAGCACTCGATCACCGATTTCGATGTCCTCAATCGGGCGGGGGCCCGACTCCGTGGCGACCGGCACCCCGGCGCTGAAGCAAGACACGGCGCGATAGTACGGTCCGCGGGCGTAGGCCACGTAGCTTGATTGCGACTGGTCGTACAGCGTTCGGGTCGGCTTGTCGCAGTAGACTTCGTTGTAGTTGTTCCACCAGTTCCACCAGTCGACGGGGCGATCCGGCAGACGGAGCCCGGTGACCGCTCGGAGCGATTGAAACAGCACCCGATTGTGGCGCTGCATGGCTTGGTTTTTGGCGGCGACGACGGCATCAGTCCTTTCGGCGGTGTCGCGCACGTCCGCCTCCGCGAAGAGGTCGGCATCGGGAATCGGACCGCTTCGTAGACGGTCGAGACTCCAGGTTGTGAACGGAGTCTGGCGTGGCTCAGCGTAAGGCACACCACGGGCCGCGACCGGCAGCGTTACGTGATCCGAAACCAGCAGGCGCTTCTCATTTGCTCCTTCGCGGGTTAGCACGTGCAGGTAGCGGATCGAACCGTCCGACATCCGGACCACTTCCCATTCCGATTCAACCGGTGCCAGCAAGGCGCCCAAGAGCCACGGGATAAACTCGTGGATCGGCCGTTTTTTCAATTGCTCGATGGCGGCGGCCCGGACGGCCGAATGCGGCGAGGCAGCGGCGAAGGCGGTGAGCGCACGGGTTGCTTCAATCTCGGGGAACCGCGAGACAACTGCGACCAACTCCATGGCCAGAACGGGTTGAGGGGTGCGGGCAAACGATTCGGCAACCGGTTCGCCCTCCACCGTCCCAGCGTACCTTTGCCGCATAACCTGGAACGTCTTGAGATGATCGCTGGCGGCAATTTCGGCCTGAGCTGCATCGACGTCCAGCCAGCGGTCGCGGTATTGCACGCGCCCCGCGTGCCAGTGCGCCGCCTCGCACTCGGGATCCCGCTTCGCCGCCTCCCCCAGTAGTCGATCCCGTCCCACTTGATCCCCGCGCGCTTCGCAATCGAGTGCGCGCTGCACCTCGGCCAGCGCCTCTTCGCGGCGCGATGGATCGCCTTGCTGATCCGCGCGAGCAGCGGCGGCGACCACCAAGACAACCAGCCACCCGGCAGTTGCCGTCAACTTTCTCTTCATTCCCTGCTCCCAAATGTGACTTGCCCGGCTTCGAAACAAGCCCCTCGCCATTGGCCAGCGTACCCTATCCGAAACCAAGCATGCAACCTGTAATCGACCACAGACAACGGCCATTGGTCGTGGTTTTGGCATGCACCGCAAAGAGGGGGTGGTTCTGCGCAGGGAAAGCCCCCGCTGGGCGCGTGAGCCGCAGTGGCTCGCCGCGACGCTTGCAGCGGCCACATCGGACGACGTCTTTCATGCCCCGGATGGACGGTCTTGAGCTGTGCCGCGCAATCCGCACTGCCGATCTGCAACGATATTTGTATTTCATCATGGTGACGGCGCGAGATCGACCGATCGATGCGATCTCTGCTCTTGGGCCCGGTGATGATGACTACTTGGTCAACCGTCGCTGTCTTGAAGGAAGGTCGAGGTCGGCCGAAATTCTGGGATTCGGAACCGATGAAAACAGGGATTTCAAGAAGTTTGAGTGTCGGCTCAGTGCAGTTTCTTGGCCTTGATCATAACCTTGCGAAATGCTGGCGGTGGTAGCACGTGGGGCACGTTTCTAACGTGCCGTTCCTCCCCAACTTGCGCACATTGGCACGTTGGAAACGTTCCCCACCTTGACGGCGCAACGATCGAGGCCAATTTCTTGACCCCACGCTGTCGGCCGATGAACGTGGATGACAGGGAAGGAGTTCCCTGCCAGTGAATCCATGTTCAGTGTGTCGATAATCTTCCGCCTCGCGTTACTGCGAGCCGTCTCGAACTTGGTCTGGCTCAGGCAGTCGGAATGGCTCTCTGTTATGGTACTTGTCGGCAAGTTCCCGTTCGAAAGACCGCTCGTCGAATTTCACCATTTCAATGACCTTCTCTTGCCATCCAACGGCTTTTTCAAATTGACCATCCTCCGCCAAAGCGGCGGCCAGCGCTTTCAGACCGCTCACGTCCTGGTAGCTCTGCAACTCGCACGCCCTGGTTGCCGCCTTGACCGCCTGCTCGCCGTTGCGGACTTCCACGTCGTTGGCCGAAGCCAGCAGCCAAGCCTTGTTCTGATGCGCCAAGGCGCAATCGGGCGCGAGGCGAATCGCTTGCTCGAAATCCGACAAGGCACTCTTGTCGTCGCCGAGAAGCCTGCGATTGAAGCCGCGATTGTTGTAGGCATCCACGTTGTTTGGGGCCAGCTTGATCACCTCCGAGAAGTCCGTGACGGCCTTCGTTGGCATGTCCATTTCGAACCAAAGGAATCCTCGACCCAACAGGGCAGGCACCGACTTTGGATCCCGCTTGATGGCTTCGCTGAAATCTGCGTTCGCTTCTTCCTTGTCGCCCAACAGCTTCCAAGCCACAGCTCGTTGCTGGTAGGAGGTCGACTGAGCCTCGTCCAGGTCGATCGCTTTGCTATAGTCTTCAACGGCCAACTTATATGACGCTTTGGCCATATGTGCCCCGGCGCGATTGACATGGTGGGCAGCGTTCTTAGGCTCCAGCTTGATCGCCATGGTGTGGTCGGCCAGGGCCTTGTCGTGATGGCCCATCAATATGTGTAGCAGGCCGCGATCGGCATAGACGTCGGGTCTGGTGTATCCGGACCGGATAGCACGATCGAAATCCTTCAGCGCTCGTTTCTCCTCACCACGTGCCCACCACGCGGCAGCACGCAGCGCGTACAAACGGCCCTCGTCGGCGTTTTCCTTGATCAACTGGTCGTAGATGACCACTGACTCGGACAGGCGAGCCGCGTTAACCTTGCTGACCGTTCCCTGGCCTCCCGTGTAGGTGACCACGAGATACGTGTCCTCCCGTTCTTCAAGTACGGTCAGTAAGTCCCCCTTTTCGATGGCGTCGATTGTCTTTTCGCCGATGCGCGGCTCTTGTGATGCTGACCCATTCGGATGCCAACGCACAGCGGTATTGGCACTGGAGTGATTGTAATGACTCGTACGTTATTACCGCGCGCCACCAGTTCGCTACCGGCGTCCGGCAGTCAACCCCGGCGCGCCAGAACTGCGTGCCCTTGAGTGGACCGATAACGGATCTTCGCGTTGTCGCGGAGCCAACGTATGTCGTTGAAAAACGCATTACGTGCGCTACTGAATACAGGACGGAGGAGCGACAACGGGTGGTCAGGGTCTGCAAGACCGTGCCCATCGAGGAAGAGAAGATATACACCGAGACGGTTTGGGTACCGAAGACCGAGACGAAAACTGTCGAGTACCAAGTGACGGTCCCGGTCCAGGAGGAAAGAACCAAGGAATTCACGACAGAGGTTCCGGTCTGGGAAGAGGTGGAAGAGACGTATACCGTCGAAGTGCCTTACTTGACGGAAATGCAAGAAACCTACACCGTGAAAGTACCGGTGTTGAGAGACGTCGAGTTCACCTACACAGTCGAAGTCCCCACTGTCGTTGCTACGCCGGCTACCCGTACCGTCACCAACCTGGAGCCCGTCCTGAAAACAAGAGCTATCGAGGAATGTGTTCCGGTCAAGAAGAGCAAGCTCGTTTCGAGGGACTACGGCCACTGGGAATCGAGGATCGTGGAAGTTCCGACGACCCGTTACTACAATCGGCGCGGCAACTGCTACTACGTCGCCAAATGCCAAACGGTTTGCAGGCGGGTGTGGGTCCCGAACTGCGTGACCGAGGAGGTTACGGTTGTTGAAAAACAGAAGAAGATCCGCGAGCAGACCTACATCGCTTACGAGCCACACTCGCAGCAGGTGGAATACGAATGCGCCCAACTGTGCTACGAGCCGGAGACACGCTCGGCCGTGAAGCAAGTCGTCGAGTACGAGGACGAGGCCCGCACTCGGACGAAAATGGTCGCGGATTACAGGGAAGAACAACGTACTGCCACCAAGAAGGTCCTCACGATGCGAGAGGAGACGCATGTAGGGACTTACCCTGTCGTCACCTACAAAACGGATACTCGCACCAAAGAAGTCAGCTACACCGTAAACGTCCCTGAGACGCGCGTACGCAGAGAGAAGGTAACTCGGAACGTGCAGGTGATGGAAGACAAGATCGAGACCTACACCGTTCACGTCGAGGTACCCGTTACGAAAGAGGCCGAAGTGCGCGTCTGCAAGACGGTGCCTCAAGTTGTCAGTGTGACCGTCAACCCGTGCGGTGGGTGCCCCCAGGGCTCTAGCAATGGCTGCGGAGGAGCCGTCCAGAAGAACGCTGTCCAGAAGAGTGTTCTTCAGAAGGTAGTCGTACAGCACTAGTTCGACTGCTTGGACACGGATTTCTTTGCTCGCGAATGTCTTCCTGCAATATGTTCTGGACGAATGGCACATAGGGGAAATCCGGCCGCAACGTGAGGGCAGGTCTTCTCTGTGTGGGTACTATCCTCGGCATCACTGGCAAGAACTACTGATGCCGAACTTGTGACGACCTGCGCGGCGGGATATGCCAATCGCTTCTGACAGCGCATTATCGGCACAAGCGCCGGTCTGTCAATCTTCTCCACATCCCCACTGCCTCCCCCAGTCCATCTCAGCGGCAATCGGGCGTAGGATGCGTTCGTGGATTGGGTTCTTGCCGGAGCTTACGAGGGAAGGAACGGGAGTTCTTCCCGTTCGCGAATGCGATCGGACGGTATTCGAATTAAGGGGCTGGTGGGTCATGGCCTTGATTGCCAACGGGTCGCCGTTATGGCACACTGCAGAACGCGATTCAGGACTCACTCCTCCGTTATGCTGCTTCGTCAGGCCGAGTGGCGATCAAAGCAGAGGTCGGTGGGGTGCGTGGAGGCCGTCGCATCGTTATGATCGCGGAGATGCGAGCCTGTTCGATTACAGTTCACTGGTGAAATCACCTTGGAGGTATTCAATGATCATCATCGGCTTTCTCGTAGGGGTTCTGGTGTACGCGGCCGTGCGTGTTCTGATCGGGTGCCTGTATACGGTGCGCCCGGACCAACGGGCCGTCGTTACGAGTTTTGGAGCGGTTCAGAAGCTGCAGGAGAAGGCGCCGCCCCCGCCACTGACAGGTGACGAGAGGGAACGCTACGAGTATCCGCAAGTCCGAGTTGTCGGGCCAGGCGGACCGTACTTCAAACTGCCTTGGCAAAAGGTCCACAAGGTCAGTGTGGCGACGCAGGCGGTCGATTTGTCGTGGGATCCTTCCAAGGCTCAGGATACGATCGAAGCGGTCACGAAAGACAACTTGACAACCGGTGTGAACGGGCAGATCCGATATCGAATCAGCGAAAATAGCCTGTACCCCTATTTATTTGGTGTGGCCAGCCCGCTCGAACACGTCATGGGGTACTTCGTTTCGGTATTGCGGGAGCGGATTGCGAATTTCGTGGACCCAAAAGGGCAGAGCCTGTTGGCAGAAGGCGAGATCCAGGAGGCCGAAGAAACTGGCGTTCAGAGCACCGCCGTCGAGCTTTCGGAAGGAGTCTCGATCAACGACCTTCGTAAGAACCTGCCGCTGATCAACCAGTACATGGAAGAACAATGCCGCTCGACCACGGGTCGTTACGGCATCGAGCTGGACGCGGCGTTGATTACCGAGATCGACCCGCCGCGCGAGGTGGACCGCGCGCTGTCGGCCATCAACAGCACGCGCAATCAGGTTGCTGCCGACATTAGCACGGCACGCGCGGATTCCGAACAACAGATTACGATGAGCGCTCGGGCGGTGGAAATCGCGACCAACAACGCCCAGGCTGAGGTCGCCCCTCTGCGGGAACTCGCGAGCACACTCTCGGCGATCAAAGCCGAAGGCGGCTCGCCCTGCTTGAAAGCCTATCTTCGCAACCTGCGAGTGCCCTTGTACCGGCGAGCGGATCGAATCGTTCAGACGGAAACAAACAACGGGCGGAATGGAGGGACGGCATAATGTACTTTTTAACTGGATTCATTGCTGGCCTGTTAGTCATCCCCATTTTGTTGGCAATGGCCCGATTCTTTGGACTGTACACCTGTGTTCAAGAATGCGAATCGCAGGTCTTCACGTTGTTTGGAAAAGTCATCGGCACGATTGACACATCGGGGCTGCAATTCCCTTTGAGTCATTTCGGGTCCAAGGCGCTGCTGATTCCATTTTTCGGGAAACGATACGAGGTGAGTACCGCCTTGCGACAGCATTACTTGCGAAGCCAGATGGTGAACTCGGAGGAAGGCACGCCGATGGGTGTTGGAATTTGGTACGAGATGCAGGTCAAGGACCCCGTCTCCTACCTGTTTATCAACGCCAACCCCGATGGCTCGCTGCAGGCAAACGTCACCAGTTCCACGATCTCTACGCTCAGCAATCTTGAGATGGAGAAAATGCTCGAAGACCGGCACAGTCTCAGTCGCTCGGTTCGCCAAACGGTATCCCCACTCTCAGAGAAATGGGGCTACCAGCTCGGTTCTGTCTATATCCGAAAGGTCGAGTTCACCGACGCGCACATGGTCGAGAACATTACCGAGAAGGTTGTGAAACGCCTGGTCCAGGTTACCAGTGCGATGAAGCAGGATGGTGAAAACCGTGTGGGCTTAATCAAGAGCGAAACCGCGTTCAAAGTCTCACAGAAAATGGCCGAAGCCGCTGCGTCTCGCCCAAGAATCGTTGGCAGAGCGCTTAACGAAATCGCAAAACAAGATGCGGAAATCCTGGACACCGTTCTCGAAGTCATGGAGGTCGATAACCTGCTCGCCTCTGGGGCAACAATCGATATCCTGCCGAGTTCCAGCAACGTGCTGGTCCAATTGGGTGAAGGAACCAAGTCGACCACTGGACCTGAGATCGTGACTGCCACCAGTTTGGATTGAGACAGGTGATCAAACGGCTGCCGGCGCTGATCGCGCAATAGGCGCTGCGTCCCTCGGGCCGTATTTGCCGCGACGGCGGACCGGCTAGCGCGAGTCGGATCGTCGCCACAGGTGTAGCTCTCCCCAAACCACCCGCTGCCTCCCCAGTCCATCACAGCCGCAATCGAGCGTAGCATCCGTTCGTGGACTGGGTCCTCGCCGGACGCTTCGGGTTAAGGCATGGTTTGGCTCCCGATAGGAAACCGAAATATTACGTTTCGGCTCGCGAAGCAGCTAGCCTGATGAACTTGCTGCCGGCAAGCGTTATACTGGACTCAGTGGACTCACGTGACATGAATCGCTAATAGGCAAGAACGGAGCAACAGAAGATAGTTGGTACGGTAGCATGACGCTGGCGACCGTTACATCGTTCGATTCCGTCGAACCACTTGGCGTCTTCCGGCCGTGTACGGTTTGACCGGATTTCTTTGGGTCGGGTTCTTTTCTTTCAGGGCAGGAGGATGAGCCATGTGTACGTGGGCCAGTTGTCTCTGCAGGCGACCGATCTGGTCGGCTTTTGGAGGGACCGTCTTATGGATACCCGCGGCGGACGTCGCGCACGCGCAGCAGCGGTCAACATGCGAAAACGTCCCCGCGAAACTTCGTCCTCACCAACAACCAAGGGCGGGGAGATGCAAGCAAGGAATCGTTGTATCGCGAAATCTACAAGTTCGAAAGCCAACTGGTAAGCCAAAGGGCGCGGCCTGATGCAGGAGAGACGCATGAAAAGGACGGCTCACGAGCAACCGCTTCGGTCTGCCAAAAGAGGATATGTGTGGGCTTTTCTTTACGTTATCCTTGCCGCTTCGCGTCTGCTTGCGGATGAGGCAATTCCCCTGCCTTCCGAGACGCCGGCCGAGGTCGTCGTGTCGGGTAGGACGTCGACGGCCATCGACATCAAAATCGTTAAGGTGGGTGACAAGATTCCCAAGACCTATTCCGGGGACAAGGTGAAGAACGTCCCGGACCACACATGGTATGTGAGTCAACACTTTGCCCTGCGCAGCGAAGTCTCAGAGGAAGAATCGCGGGGATATCTGGTTGTGCTGGAACTCGCGTACCCGCACTTCGTGTGGGCCTTGGGAGATGAGCCACCCAACATCGAAACGACACGTCTGGCAGTCTCCTACTCGAAAAGCATCGACAGTCTGAAGAAGGCGACCCAGATCGACCTGCAGGGCGTCGGATGGCTGGGGGGTGGCGGCGGGGTAACGCTGAATCGCAACGGGTGCGCGTACGTCTACCCCAGCGGCGGTCTCAAGTATCACAAACGCGACTTGGTTATGCACGAGGCCCTCCACGCCATGCAGATGGCCATGGTCCACTTCGAATGCACGCCCGTCCGGTTCGTCGAGGGGATCACTCACGCGCTTGCCAACCACGTATACGACGAAGCGCGGAAACAGCTCACGGTGGCGGTCGTGGACAAGCCGACCGTCAATAACCCGTACGACGAGGGTCTGCGGCGTCTTCAGGAGAAGTTGACGACGGTCGAGGACCTATTGGACGGCGAGGGCAGTGGTCCAGAGTGGATGGTCTATACGCAGTTCTGCTGGACCGATCCCGATCGGCTGATGAAGTGGCGTCTGTGGCGGGGCGAGTTATTCCGGCTGCGTTTGACCGGACCGGCGCTGAAGGAAACCGATCGGCGGCTGATGGCAGAGATCTTCGGTCCGTTTGCCGAACTCAATGCCTCCTGGGAAGCATGGGTCAACGGGCGCCGCAGCACGTTTCACTACGTGGCCTGGGGCTGGGAGCAGAGTGCCGATACGTTGTGGTCCTACGGATTCGGCAAGCACAAATTTTCGCAGACGGACATCAACTACGCCCCGTCGGAAGTCGTGGCCTACGATCCGTTGCGGATGGACTATCCAGCCGAGCCGGTGCCGCCGTCCGTGCGGCCGCTGAAACGTGGGGCCCCCGAGCCAGCCGTGGGATGCGTGGTCGATTTTTCGAAGACCAAGGGCAAAGGCCGCGCCGGCTTGGGGCTCGGTGTTCGAGGGGCGGAGATGCTGGCCGTACTGGTTGAAAAGGAACGAGAGTTGGTCGTCGACGGAGCGGACTTAGGAATGAAGCGAGCGGCCTTTCCGCTTCCCGATGCCCTGCGGCAAGCGGCGGAGAACGACAGACACCGCTACGGTCTCACCATGAAAATCGCGGAGAACGAGCTCGAGGCCACTGTGCGAGCTGGGAAACCATCGAGCATGCAGGATACCGTGCATTCCGTACCGTTGAGCGCCAAGGTGCGCGAGCGGCTGATGACCAGCCCCATGGCAATCGTCGCCAAGGACGGTATCCATGGCGTCACGCCGTACTTTGACGACGGCCGGAGACCGCCCGACGTGGATCTGTCGCAGCCGGCGCCGAAAGGCCGTTGGCGTTTTGCGGGCGACGAGGACCTATACCGACTCTACCGCGTCGCCTTTCGGCTGAAGGACAAGACGCCGGCCTCGCTCCTGGAACTGCGTGATAGGCTGGCCGGCGCGATGAACAAAGAACTGACGACACAGGCGGACGCCCTGGACGCGCTGCGCGCGGACTTCCCGAAGGTCATGAAGGACCTTCTCGCACTCGACCGCAACCGGGACGTCGAGACGGCACTTTGGGAACTCAGCGGTGCTGCTGTGCAACTCGAATTGGCCGAAGACGCTACGTGGCTCAAGCCACGGGTCGAACTCCGGCTGCGCGGCCCGTCCGATCAGGCCGTGGTGGGCTCGATCGAGTTTCATGCCGCGCCGCCGGCGGCATTCGCACAACCGTCGGTCCCCGAGAACATCCGCATCGAAAAAGGCGAGACAGCCACCATCTCGTGGGAGCCGCCGCGACACCCAGGAAGACCACAACCGTTCCGTATCGATGCCAGCGTGTCTCTTACCTGGCGCGAGGTCACGATCCGACGTACCGTCGCGGAGAGGCCGCGTTTTTCCATACCGTGCTACTGGGCGATCGGGCCTTTCCGGAACGAAGGTCCGAAGGGCGGCGGCATTGTCGACATTGCACACCAACCGGAACGGGATAACTTCGACACAAGCCGAGTCTATGCCACGACGTACAGAAGACTGCCAGGATGGAAGCCGACAGAAATGGCCACCATACCGATTGGCTGGAGCAGGCTCGTTGCGGAGGACAACTTCCCGCTGCCCCGTGCATTCTACGTCGATTTCATGGCGCTATACGGTGGCAGCCCCGCGCTTCCTGTCGCCGGAAACACGGGCGCTCAGGCCAATAACTGCGCCGCCTATGCACTGGTGTGGATCGAATCACCGTCGGATCAAGGTGCCACGCTCAGCATGGGAGCCGAAGACGGCATAATGGCATGGATGAACGGGGAGTTGGTCCACAAAAAACTGAAGCACCGGGACTATCGGTTCGGCAGCGACAATGCCAGCGTTCGCCTGAAAAAGGGCTGGAACAAACTGGCACTGAAGATCACCCGTGGCCAATGGGGTAGCGGCTGGGGGTTCTCGGCAACCCTCGTTGGCGCAGACGGCTTGCCGCTGGAGGGGCTAAACTACTCTCTTCGATAAAGCAGGGGCGGGCGGCTACTCTTGTCATTAGGTGACGGGATCAGTATTTCCGTGAAGACGAGGGCGTTTCACTTGGAGGATCGTCACCGCAGACGAAACTCCTGGCAGCCCCCTCTGCCTCCCCCAGTCCATCAAAGCGGCAATCGTAGCATTCGTTTGTGGATTGGATCTTTGCCGGATGTTACCAGGGCAAGAAACGGGAACTCCTCTGGAATGTCCGACGCCAAATACAGCAGGCTCATATTCTGCGTCATTCGGGGCCGTGTGACCTTTGCGAGCCGAGCCAACCGGCTCTGGTCAGCTACAACACCTTCCCGGACCGCCGAGCGAATGTTCGTAACTCGCTGAGGTCGCCCCCACCTACGCAGCGAAACGCACGCCGCTAACTGCGCACCGCTACTGAGCCCGGCATCCACGCCGTTCGCCCTGATCCGCCAGCAACACACTGTTCACGCACCGCCTGGGCCCGGCGGGTATTTGACAGCATCGTTCGCCCGTCCTATAAACAATCTCGCGAGTCAAGATGGGCAACGCTGAAAGTTAGAACGTCTATCAAGTGGCAACGCCAAAACAACAACGGGAGTATGCGAAAATGAGAGGCCATTTTCTCACCATCGGCGTCATCGTTCTTGCCGTGCCAATGCATGTTTCGATGGCGGGGGGCCAGGAGAAGCCGGAGGCAACTCCACAGCCAATCCTCTGCCGGGGGAATTACCATTCCGAAGAGGATGCCGTCAAGCAACTCGCGCGGATGGCTGCCACGTATTCAAATCTCGAAGAGTGGAGGACGCGGGCGGCGAAGATTCGCAAACAGATCCTCGTGGGGGCGGGCCTTGACCCGCTCCCCGAACGGACGCCGCTTAAACCGGTGATTCACAAGAGGCGAAGTTACGAGGGATACACCGTCGAGTCCGCGGCGTTCGAGGCGCGCCCCGGCTATTTCGTCTACGGAAATCTCTACCGCCCCACGGGCAAGAAGGCTCCGCATCCCGGCGTCCTCTGTCCGCACGGCCACGCGCGCGGCCCGAAGGGCGGGCGTTTGCGGCCCGACCAGCAACACCGTTGTGCCACTCTTGCCCGCATGGGTGCTGTGGTTTTCTCCTACGACATGATTGGATTCGGCGATTCTGAACACCTGGGTTGGGCCCACGGGCACAAGCAGGCGTTGACCTTACAGACATGGAGCAGCATCCGCGCCATCGACTTTCTCCAGTCTCTCCCGGACGTGGATGATGATCGCATCGGCGTCACCGGATGCTCCGGCGGCGGCACGCAAACGTTCCTGCTGACGGCGGTGGACGACCGCGTCAGCGTAGCGGTGCCGGTGGTCATGGTTTCCGCGCACTTCTTTGGCGGCTGCCATTGCGAGAGCGGCATGCCCATTCACAAGACGGCCGAGTTGGAGACCAATAACGCCGAGATCGCCGCCCTCGCTGCGCCGCGCCCATTGCTGCTCGTTTCCGTGGGCGGCGACTGGACGAAGAACACGCCGAAGGTCGAATTCCCCTACATTCGGAACGTCTACCAGCTCTTCGACGCCGAGGCCAAGGTGGAAAACGCGCACTTTCCAGACGAGGGGCACGGTTACCAGCTTTCCAAACGCCAGGCGATGTATCCGTTCATGGTCAAGCACCTGGGGCTTGATCCCACGGGCGTCCTCGACTCGAACACCGGCGTGTTCGACGAGAGTAAGACGGTTCTCGAAACGCCCGAAACAATGCGGGTCTTCGACCAGGCACACCCAATTCCAAAGCATGCGCTCAAGCCCGGCTCGTTGGTAGCGTTCTGATAAGCTGGTGCGGGACGTTTGTGGAATCCAAAGGAGTCTCTCATGGTCATTCCATCGTTCGACTCAACGCAATTCTCCCGAGCAGCATGCCTCGGTTTGAGTGTATTCCTTCTGACTAGCGTTTCGGTTGCCGACGAGCCGACGCTGCATACTCCCGAAGGCGTTCGTCTGCTTGAAAACAGGAGCTATGACGACAGCGATGAGGCTCGGAAGGAAATCCTTGCGCTATACAATGGCCTGCGCGTCACCGATGTGTGCGACGGAATGGATCTGATCGGGCTGCAAGACATCGGCCTGATGCACAATGACATCCGGCCGTTGTGGCGTGACGCACAGAAGTTCACGCATCGCTTTGTTGGCTTCGCTGTGACCGTACGGTACGTTCCGACGGACGTGCGCGTGGGGCAAGAATCGTTTCCTGCGGTCGATGGTTTCAAGCAGTTCAAGGGAGAGCAATACGGACGAGCGCCGGACCCGTGGACGGACGCCGTCAAGGCGGGGGATGTTGTTGTGATGGACACCAACGGCGTGTTCGAGGGCGGAAACATCGGCTCGAACAACAGCCTCGGCTGGGTCGAGAAGGGGATCGTAGGCGTGGTTACCAACGGGGGTGCGAGAGACACCGATGAGATCGTCAAAGTAAAGAAGCCGCCTGTCTATCTGCGAAACGGCCATTCAACGCGCGGAGTGCGCCCCGGCCGAATGATCACCGAGTCGTACAACTTTCCGATCAACTGCGGTGGTGTGCTGGTCTATCCTGGAGATGTGGTCGTGGCCGACGGCGACGGCGTGATCGTTGTTCCTCGGCAACGGGCGTTGGAAGTCGGCCGCCGGGCACGAGAGATCTACGAAGGCGACCAGAAAAGTCGTCGCGGGCGGTACGAGCGGTTGGGCATTCCGCTGGATGAGACCGTCAGCGGTCAGCAATGATCACATCGACCGGCTCTTGCGATTACCAGAGTGATGTATGTCTCTAACAGTCACCTGCCAGCAGTGTCTTCAATCATTCGCCGCGGCGCCGCGTTTGTACGGCAAGACGGTTCCGTGCCCTGGATGCGGAGCGGCGCTGACCATTCCACACCCAAACGTGCAAGAAACAACACCACAACTGCCGGCTCCTTCTTCCCAGAACATCCCGGCGACACTCCCTTCCTTCTCCCCGCCGAGTACACGTCGCCCCGTATCGAAGAATCGGGCATCTAACAAGCCTCTCATCATTATCTTAGGCTCCGTGTTCGGTGGCTTGGCGTTGCTCTTGCTATGCGCAGGTGTCTGTGTAGTGGCAGTGCGGAGTCTTTCCAGGCCACCGCAAACCGAGTACGCGAGCTTGTTGGAAGGACGCAGCGGATTCACAACTACCCTGACGAGGCGCGAAACGGCGGGTTATCCGGCGACCGAACCGCCAGCCGCGCTATTCCGCCTGGAGCAGTATCGTTCACCGGCCGGAGAATTGGCGGCGTATGTCAGTCCTCCTCCCGGAGATGGCAAGAAGCACGCCGCGATGATCTGGGTATTCGGCGGATTCGACAACAGCATCGGCGAGACGGCGTGGGAGCCTGCCTCACCCGACAATGATCAGTCAGCCAGCGCGTTTCGCGAGGCAGGAATCATAATGATGTACCCTTCGTTCCGCGGAGGTAATATGAACCCCGGACACATAGAAGCCTTCTACGGTGAGGTGGACGATCTGATTGCGGCGGCCGATCATCTTGCCACGAAGGACTACGTCGATCCACAGCGCATCTACCTTGGAGGTCATAGCACTGGTGGAACGTTGGTCATGCTGACAGCAGCCGCGACGGATCGGTTCCGCGCTGTTTTCGCATTTGGCCCGGTCGACGATGTGGCCGGCTACGGCCCTGACGTGCTTCCGTTCGATCCGTGGAATGACAGGGAGCTGTCACTGCGCAACCCAATCCAGTGGTTGCACGCGATGAACTCCCCCGTGTTTGTCCTCGAGGGTACCAGCGGTAACACCAGTTGTCTTCGATCGATGCGGCGAGCATCGACCAACCCGCGACTCCACTTTCACGAAGTCCGCGGCGCCGATCACTTCAGCATCCTCGCACCCGTAACTGGCCTCCTCGCCGAGAAGATCCGGCAAGATACCGGTTCCACATGCAACATTCAGTTAACCGACGAAGAGATAAGTCGTCGGTTCCAGGCAGCACGTTAGTATTGCAGCTCAGAGCGATTGGCAGGGCTTATTACAGGACTGAATCACAGGAGCAGACGATCGCTGCAAGGAGAAGTGGAATGCTCGACCTCGAAAACGAAACCAAGCGGAGGAAGACAATGAGACACGGGGGCACTCTTCTTTTGTGTTTCGCAATCGCTTCTGTGGCGACCGCGGAAGAAATCAAGCATCGGTGGGTTTGCGTGGACAATGGTGCGAACCGGTTGATCCACGTCGACCAGAACGACACGTCGAAGAATTGGTCGATCGCGATCCCCGTCGGGTCGCGCGATCTACAGTCGCTGGGCGACGGGAAACTCCTGGTGAGCCACGGCAGCGGCGCGGTCGAATACCGTCTGGCCGACGGAAAGCGATTGCCGTGGGGTGTCGATCGATATGAGAGCATCCAGACGGCACGCCGGTTGCCCGACGGTAACACGTTGCTGGCGACGGTATCTGGAACGCTCTACGAAGTCGACCCTCAAGGGAAGGAAATCGGCAAGAAGCAGATCGCGGTGAAGGGGCTGAACATGCGGCTGATGCGTGTTCTTCCCAGCGGTAACCTCTTGATCGGCTCCGCCGGGCCAAAGGCGGCGATCGAAGTGTCGCGCGACGGCAAAGTTGTCAAGTCGCTGCCGTTGCCCGACAAGGGCTACACGGCGATCCGACTGGACGACGGCAGGACCATGGCCACGTCCGGCGGCGAAGCCCGCATCGTGACTCTCGATCGCGACGGCAACATCCTCTCACACGTCGGCGGAAAGACCGATCACCCGAAGCTCGGACTCGACTTCTGTTCCGGCTGGGACCGATTACCGTCGGGCCATTGCGTGATGGCCAATTGGCTCGGCCATGGCAAGCAAGGAACGGCGCCGCATCTCATCGAGTTTTCGACGGACAACAAGATCGTTTGGACGTGGGAGGACCACGAGATGGCCCGGCAGGTGACCAACGTGCTGATGCTCGACGGCGTGAAATAGGCGTCGGCCACACTTGGAGAGACAACGTGCACCGACAGCCTCTGGCTTGCGTTGGCATAGTGTGCCTGTGTGCATCCCTCGGTGCATCGCATGGGCCGAAGCCCATCTTCTCCGTCTCGTTCGACGAGAGCCTGGAGGAGGTGTCGACCGACGGACAGCGACCTAGCGTCGCGGGCGAGCCGCAGTTCGCGCCGGGCAAGTTCGGCCAGGCCTTACGCGTCGGAGCCCACGATCAGTATCTCATCTATCCCGTACGGAGCAACCTCGATCCCCTCAAGGGGACTCTGGCGATGTGGGTCAAGCCCGTGGGGTTCGCGCCGTCGCGACTTCCGGACGCGGACTGGGACGGCTTCGAGTTGTTCCGCGTGGTCGTGGCGGGCCGAGGCTCAAGGCTTCATTCAAGAGGTGACACTGCGGGCACGCGAAGACCTCCTGCTGCCCTTCAACCACAGCCTCTGGCTTGGCGACGGCGACCACGGACTGAACTGGTACGCCGACACGGAGGAAGGCTGGACGGCGCCTCGCGAGCGCGCCGTCGAGGTGAAGGTGGTCGACGACCGTGTGTTGTTGACGCTCCAGATTCTCGCGCCAGGACCCGCCACTCCGCTACGGCTTAGATTCGGCCTGCTGGCCACACCATTTCGGCCGCTCGCCAAAGGCTGGCGCAGGATGCGACTGGGTTGTAGCCAGCGTTGGTGGAGTCAAGCCAACTACGACCTCTACGACGCTATCTTCTACGGCGGACTGATGAACCTCACGATCGGCCAACGCGTGTGGGAGATATGGGACACCTTGGATGACGCCGATCACGTCTCCCATCGCGACGCTGGCATCACGCTCACGCCGGCCCCACCGAAGATCCAGTGCGGGCTGTACCTTAGGCGAGCGGCAGATGAGAATCTACCCGTGGGGCAAGCTTCCAGCTTGCCTTTCCGGGCAGATTCGCAAGCTGGAAGCTCACGCCACGGTACGAAACCAAACGCCGTTCGCCTTAAGCCGAACGCCGAGGCCCTGTTGGCTGTGGGCAACCTCAGCGAAAATCGCGAGAGAGTCAAGGTTCGTATGGATCCCAGCACCATCGACCTGACGGGAATGGAAGTAGTAGACATCTTCGATGGCCAGCATTGCGAATTGGCTGGCCAGACGGTTTCGATGGATGTGGGAGGCAAGGATTTTCGCCTAGTTGCGTTGAGGAGGCCGCGACATGAAGACTCTGCCGCGCAGTTTCAGAAAACGGTGATCGGCGAGCAGTAGTTGCGATGACCATAACCGGCGGCTTTCAGGAGTCAATTTGGTCATTGGGCAACAACATTCGGTCTGATCGGCCTTCGACTTAGCCTGTCGCGAGACTGGCAACCAGAAGACAGTGCACGGTTTGGCGGTTCTTGATATACTGGGACCCTGGCGTGAGTTAGGGCAGACGCCACATTGCAAGAGCCACCGAACCGCGAGAAGACTCAACCCGCCTTACCACCTTTCTTGCCGCTGTGCGGCATGCCTCGTGCCGCAAGAGGAGAATCGCTAATGCGAAGGATCACCGTGTCTTGTCTGTTGGCAGTGACTGTCTTCCTTTTCACGTCCCAGAGTAGCATTTGCGGTGCGGAACCAGCGGCCGTTGACGATGGGGTCGTGATGGAGACCGAGGCGTGGGAGCGGTCCAATGAAGCGTTTGCCAAGTGCAACGAACGGATTCGTGAGTACAATTCTCGCAATCTGCTGGCCCGGCGCGGTGTGCTCGTCACGGTCGATCCACCAAATTCGCTTCGTAGCGTGCATCTGCTGGCCGACGGCGATGCCGGGCAGTTGGGGGCCGAGGGCCGCGTGTTCGTGAACGGGCAGCCGACGGTGATCAATTACTACCTGGGCGAGCCGAAAACGATCACCGAAGTCGGGTTGTTCAGTTTCAATGTCGATACCCGTGCGAACCAGGACTACGAGGTTCGATTCGCAAACAACGCGGAGAATCCGGGCGTGATGCCCGAGTTTGATGCAACTCCCGATTTGACGACCGGCCCGACCATCATTGGGCAAGACCGTGGCGGTTTTCACAGCCGCTTCGTTCGCGCCGGCGGCAAGTCGTTGGTTCCCGGCCAAATGGATTGGATCCAGTTTCGTATCTGGCGGACCTATCAAGGCAAGGCGGGTGACCCTGCCAGAACAACAGATCCCATCAGCGCCGCGGTGGTCATCGAATTGGAGGTACTGGGCGCGAAGGACGACATCGTCACTCCGACGCCCGAGGAACTGGCGTACCGCGAGACGTTGCGGAACGTGCCCAAACAGCCGGAGTTTATCAAGAGAGACTCATGGTTTGAAACGTTGATCGCCAGCCGCGAGTCGCTCCACCAGTGGGAAGGCTTGCACGACTACCTCGCGATGCCCGTCTTTGGTGTCGACCTCGGTGCGTGGCATGTGCTCGGGCCAATCTCGGGAAAGAGCAAGGATCTTGCCGAGATCCGCAAGGCAACGAAGATCGACTTAAGCTGCAAGTTCGAAGGTGCAAATGGCGAGACAATCGGTTGGCGCGAGCGCAAGGATTTGAAGGATTGGGACACCAACGATCTGACAAACGGCTCCGGCATGGACAAAGGCGACGTCATGTTGCTGTGCCGGACGATTGGGCTGCGGCGTACGGTTGAGCAGCGAGAACTGTACGTCGAGGCGTCCGCCGACAAAGGGTCGCTGTTGTTGCTGCCACAGCGCCGCCGCCTGTCCGTGCGAAGCCCACTCGGCAACCTGCAAGGCGGTTCGGAGTTGACCGGCGAGCCGGGCGAGTATCAGTTGTTGATGGAATTGAAGGCCGGAAACGCAGGACAGTGCCGCTTCTGCTTCGTGGTACAACCGGATACGTCACAACCCGGCGCCGGGAGTCCTGGGACGCGTCAGAATCGGCGTCGCCAGCTCTACACGCAGGTCCGCGAATCCTTCGATGGCGGGGCGGACCGGCTGCAAATGAATTGGGAAGCGCAGGAGGCGATCTGGGAAAACGGGCGGAAACGAAACCTCGAAGATTGGCTGCCCGGTCACGCAGTGGTTTTCCTGAAACCGCGTTATCAGGCCGCAATCGACCGGCGAGTTGCCAGCCTGGATCAGGAATTGGCTGGTGACGAGGGCGTCCGTGCGATGGCTCTGCGGGGGCTCCGAGAACGGATCGCAGACTACGTGAAAGCGGTGCAGGAATCCATCCACGCGGACTTGGCCCTCGAACAACTGCGAAGCAAGTATCACCAATTGGCTCTACT
>JADHUC010000195.1 GCA_016784735.1 Pirellulaceae bacterium
TGTTCGCTGGCGTTTTGGGCTTGCTGCAAGGCGACTAATGGGCCTGCGATACTCAAAGTCAGCAGCAATAGGGTTACCGCGGCCGTCAGACCGGCCACGACCGGTTTACGCCGACACCACCGCCAAAGGCGCGCCGGTCGACTGATGGGCCGCGCCTTAACGGGTTCGCCGTCTAAGAATCGCTGCAAATCCTCGGCGAATTCACCGGCCGATCCGTACCGTCTGCGTGGCTCCTTCTCCAGGCACTTCAGGCAAATCGTCTCCAAATCTCGCGGGACCTGTGGCACCAAGTCCCGAACTGGCACGGGATCCTTTTCCAGGACCTGAAGCAGCGTATCCAACGGATTCGCCGCTTGAAATGGAGGTCGGGCCGTTAGCAGGCAGTACAAGACGCCGCCGGCCGCATAGACATCCGCCAGCGGGCCCACCTCGTCCAGCTTGCCGCTCGCCTGTTCCGGAGGCATGTAGCTGGGGGTCCCCACAACTTGACCGGTCGACGTCAAGTCGCTGTCGCCTTCAACTCGCTTGGCCAAGCCAAAATCGGTGATGCGCGGCTCACCGTCTCGATCCACCAGAACGTTGCCCGGTTTCAGATCGCGATGAATGACACCTTCCGTATGCGCATACGCGATGGCCACCGCGATCTTCTTCACCAGTTCCGCAGCTTCGCGTGGCGCGACAGGCCCATCGGCCACCTTGTGAGCTAGACTCTCTCCCTCGATAAAGCTCATCGAAAAATAGTGTTGCCCATCGTGCTGGCCGATCTCGAAGATGGGCACGATGTTAGGGTGATCCAGTTTTGCGGCCGCTTCCGCTTCGGCATAGAACCGTTTGACTTCTTCCTCGCCAGCCAACTGACCGGAGAGGATCATCTTCAGTGCGACGATGCGTTTGAGCGTCGTTTGTCGAGCCCTGAAAACCACTCCCATGCCGCCGCGTGCGATCTCTTCCAGCAGTTCGTATTCGCCAAAGTATCGGATGCTCGTACCGACCTGCGGCGGCAGCGTCGTGCCCGGCGCCAACGTGGGGGCATCATTGACGATGGTTCGCTGTGCGACTTCCACCGCCTGACGCAGCGGGGCGGCTAACTGGTCGATCTGGTCGCGGTTGGCCAGGAATTCGGCCAACTCATCGGCAAACTCCGGGTACTGGGCCAGCAGTTCTTTCGCTTCTGGGACCCGGTCTGCCTCGACCGCTTCGAGATACGCGACCAGCGCTTCCTGCAAACGCTGTTCCCGCTCGGCGGCCTCGTCGTGTTTGTTGTCCACGGTTCAGTCTCCATCGTGCTGGCCTTGATCATAGCTATGTCAACGTGGGGCACGTTTCTAACGTGCCAATGTCTGGAAGTTGGTGAGGTACGGCACGTTAGAAACGTGCCCCACGTACTCACACTACTACTATTTCGCGTCGTTACGATCGAGGCCATCGTTGTCCTTCAGTAGTTTACGTAATTTGCCAAGCGCCCGGAACAACAAGGCTGCCACGGCACCCTTGCTGCGGCCCATCTGTTCGGCGATGGCGGCCAGCGGAAAATCTTTCAAGTGGTGCAGTTCCACCGCCTGCCGCTGGTCCGCAGGCAATTGGGCCAGTGCTTCGGCCAACTGCAACAATTGCTCGTGCCGCATAGCTCGCTGGCTCGGCGACGACTGCTCCGCCGCCAGCCAAGCCTCCAACCGAGATGATGACTGCTCCAGAGCGACCTCCAACTGACGTTCGCGGTCCACGTCCCGCGCCTTGGCGTGGAACTTGCGGACCTCGTCGACCAGGTTATTGGCCAGGATTTGCCGCAGCCATGCGACCTGATTGTCTTCACTGCGGTGCTGAAACTCGGCCATCGCTTGGTAGGCTTCCAGCAGCGTCTGCTGAACGACGCCGGAAACATCCACTTTGCCTTGCAGCCGAGAATCCAATTGCAGCCGAGCCATCAGACATAGGTACTCCCGAAAGCGTTCCAGTTCCCGGCCGTGCTCGTCGGAATCGTGAGCCATGACATCTCCCTATGGGAAGAAGCGTAAGCGGATCGCAGAGATTACGCAAAAAATCGTAAGTTTTTCGGCCGTTCATTGAAATCCGGGAGCCACTCAGGTCGCACGCAAGACATCATGGCCGTCGTATCCGGATGGGCGCAGTTTGGGCCAGTTGTTGCTAAGCCTCATCAATTTCGTGAGGGAAATCCGATATCGTGCGTTGGGCCCACTTCGCTTCTTCAGATTGCTGCGGATGTCGGCCGGTAGTCTCGGCACGAATTTGACCCTGCAGATGCTGCAAGTGCTGTCGGGATGGTACAATGCGCCGAAAAGTCGTGCAAATTGGACCGCATAGATAGAAGTTACCCGAGAAGCGAGGGGATCTGCGAATGAAGAAGAAGGCCAGGTCTCTCGTCACCGCAACTGTCATCGTTGTGTGGGGGCTCGCTTTGCTTGTTCGCGCCATAATCGAGGGCGGAACCACAAACTGGATCGTCGGGATCGGCACGCTCATCGGTGCCGCTGCTCTAGCGGTCGGCATTCTGAGGCACATGGATTCCGATGAGCGCAAATCGCAGACTCCTGAATCGGGCCGACAAGAGGATAGAGACGGACGCTCGTAACCTCGCGTCCCTCATCCCGTCGTTAGGCGGCTGACTCTGCCGGGACGGACTTCTCATTCTCGCTCTCGGATGACATGGCTGCATTGTACCAAGTTCGCGCATCGCGTTGCACGAGCCGATACCGGTTTCACGTCCTTGACGCATACGCACGATGATACATCAGGATCGTCAATTATGCCGCGGCGTTGCATCCCAGACGAACAGTTCTCCAGCTTCGCTTGCCGAGGCGAGGCGATGTCCGTCGGGGCTGAACGCCACGCTTGTGACACGAGCCGTATGGCCACGGAGCGTGAGGATTTCAAAGCCGGTCGCTGTGTCCCACAGCTTGATCGTTCTGTCGTCGCTCGCCGATGCAACCCGCTTTCCGTCAGGGCTGAACGCGACGCTCATAACCCAGCCGGAATGGCCACGCAGCCTGGTAAGTCGCTGCCCGGAATTTGCATCCCAGACATTCACTTCGCCCAGCAACTGGCCGCCCCGGTAGTAGTCGCTTCCAGACGCAATCCGCTTTCCGTCGCGGCTGAACGCAACGCACTTGACGCTTCCAGGGCCAAGGTTGCCATCCTCTGCGGGTCCCAGCGTGAAGACGTTGCTGCCTGTCGCAGTGTGCCACGCCCGAATTGTGCCATCGCGACCGGCCGACGCGATGTGCTTTCCGTCGGGGCTGAACGCCACGCATTCGACGTCGCCCTTGTGACCAAGGCAAGTCCCAGGAAATAGTCTACCACAGCAGGACCTGCTACAGCCCGAACGCGTGAAGGGGACAGTCCCATTTTCGCTCCGCAAGGCCTGCGCGAAAATCGGGACAGTCCCCGAGCACTGGTATGTCTTTTCTTGGGACTTGCCCAAGGAATGAGAAGAGTTGCGTCCCTGCAATTGCGTCCCAGACACGTACTGTTTCATCCTGGCTCGCCGACGCGATCAGCTTCCCGTCAGAGCTGAACGCGACCGTGCGAACGCACTCCGTGTGTCCACCAAGCGTGTGGGCGACTTCACCAGTGGACACGTCCCAGATCTTCACGTTGTGAGAGTCCGTGGCCGCGATTCGTCTGCCGTCCGGGCTAACAGCCGCGCTGTAGACGCTTTCGACACCGCCCGGCAATGTGAGCACTGCCTCTTTGGACGTTAGGTCCCAGATCTGGATCTTCCCCGCTCAGACTTCGTTTGGGAACCAGTACTGAACGGTTCGGTTTCGTCATGGAATGGCAGATTGGCATGTACAACGCGTAGAACGTTCCTTAGATCGTCAAGCATCTCGAAGAGTGGTATCATAGATTCTGGGAGTTGGCTGCTTCTCGCAGGTGGCGATTCATGGTCGTTGTGGCTGTTCTGAGAGGTGGTTGGGATGAAAGACAAGTTCTGGTTGTTGCCAGCGGCGGTTGTCGCCCTATTCTCGCCAGTCGCTCGTGCGGAGACGGCACTCCTGGAGTTGAGATTCCTCGATCTGTGGGACCACGCAGTAGATTCTCGTGCCGAGCCGCTATCTGAGGCCCCTTACAGAAATGTCCTTCCTCAAACGGTTCATATCGACGTGGCCGATGGCGGAGCCAACGATGAAGACGTGTTCTCAAGGATCGTGCAGAAAGAACCGGACTCGTATTCGTCCGAGGACGCGGCTCGGGGTGTCGTGACCTTCGGTTCGCAACCGTACGCTTTCGTACTCGTCAGGGAAGGCCAAGGGCGCGACGCCTATCGACGACTCCATTTCGACCTCAACCGCAACGGTGACCTGACCGATGACAAGGTCGTCGAAGCTTTACGACCGGACAGCCGCACCGATGCGAAAGTCTCCTCCAATCACAGCACGTTTCCGCGAATTGACCTGGAGATTGATACGGAGGGCGTAGAAACCGACTACGCATTCTCTCTCCAAGTCGCCAACACGCAGCCGAGGACGGGCAACGGCCACGTCTATGCCTGGTTCCGGGCTGCCGTGTATCGACAAGGGGCGGTCAAACTGAACGGGAAACTTACAAGAATCGTCGTTTTGGACTTCAACAGTAATGGACGATTCGACGACGTTTTCGTCAGCGCGGAGCGGATTGTTGTGGCGACGGAGAAAAGAATCTACCCGGAGATGGGAGACAAAATCCTCATCGATCCCGATCAAGAGGCTTTTGCCTCCCTATACGCGCGTGCATACGCCGGAGTGCCTCTATCCAAATTGGTTGAGTTGGAGGGGCGTTTTTACGACCTGAAGATCAAGGGCACTGGCGATCGGCTCACACTGACCCCATCCAGAGTTCCCATCGGCTACGTCGCCAATGCGGCGCAGGAGTTCTTAGCACTCGTGTACGGAGAGGATCGTTGCCTGAAGATCACCGCATCGAATGGACAACCGGTGCCTTTGCCCGTGGGGCATTGGAGGCTGGCTTCGTGCATCGTCTCCCATACAATCACGCCGGAGACCAGCAATCCGGCGGATCGCGCCGAACAGCGAATCAGGATGATGAACCTGCCTTATGGGATTGCCGGGCGCTCGCAGGTCTACGCTCAGGCAACCGTCGACAGCCCGGAAATCGAAGTGTTTGAGGGGCGAACGGTGGACTTCCCGTTTGGTCCGCCGTACGTGGCGTCGATGCACGTTAGTTTCGTCTACGGAAAGCCGACGCCGAGGCGTGCCTCTCTGCGGATGTCCCTGATTGGTTCCGGCATGGAGGCGTGTAATCGGATCGCGGTTAACGGCAAGACCATGCCGGATCCCACCTTCACGATCCGCACCAAGGCAGGCGAGTGCGTGAAACAGGGGCTGTTGATGGCTGGCTGTGACACTCTGTCCAGATATTGTTTTTGGAAGCTACCCTCCACGCTGGAGGAAGAGTACCACATCCATGTTGATGTCGACGCGGGCCCATTTGAGGTTCGCGACGAGCAAGACAGCGTGATCGCAGCCTCACAACTCCAGCCATGACGAAGGATGCCTAGCCCTGCGTTCAGCGTTTGCGAGATACGAAAACCTCACGACTGAAGTAATGCTGGCCTTCGTGCTCCCCAATTTCGTAGATGGGCACGATGTTCGTATGGTCCAGGTTCGCTGTCGCCTCGGCCTCCATGCGGAAACGCCGCACGTCATCTTCCGAGGCTAATTCACCGCTGAGAATCATCTTCAACGCTACAAGGCGATTCAGGTTGGGCCGATTGAATGAGGCCCCCGTAATATTCGCCATGGTCCGCCATGGGAATTCTTAGCAGCATCTTCGCTTTGGGGATGACCTGGAGACCTTACGGTCGTACCCGTGTCGCGGTCGCGAGATCGCGACACATCAGGCCGCGTCCCGAGGCGATGCAAGGCTGCTCAGCCGATCCGCTGGGCCTTTACGACGCGGATGGCACCGGACAGGTCTTTCGCGGCCTCGGTGCGTCGAAAGTGGCCATCTTCGGCGATGCTTGCTCGAACGCGTTCTTCGATCATCGGGCTGACTTCTATCAGCAGCCAACCGTCCGCCCGCAGGCGCTCGGCGGCTTGAGGAATAAGACGCTTGATGATCTCGTCGCCATCCGGACCAGCGACCAGCGCCGCGCGAGGTTCGAAGTCTCGTACCGTCTTGGACAATTCGCTCCATTCCGATTCGCTCACGTAGGGAGGGTTGCTGGCAACAACGTCGAATTGGTCCTCGGCCGGTACGGCATTGAATAGATCACTTTCGATCAGTGTGATGCGGTCGGCCATGTGGTGGCGTTCTGCATTGGACTCGGCGACTTCCAGGGCCTTTGGGCTAGCGTCAATCGCCATGACCGTGCACGAAGGTGCGTGTTTCGCCACGGCAATCGCGATGGCTCCGCTGCCGGTGCCGACGTCGGCGACGCGAGCGGACGTTTCGGGCGAACCCTGTTCTTTGAGCCGGTCAAGGACCTCGACCACCAAATGCTCTGTCTCGGGTCTGGGGATCAGAACATCCGGCGTCACGCGGAACGACAACGAGTAGAATTCGCGATATCCGACTAGATAGGCGACTGGTTCACCCAAGGCACGACGGCGCACGTATTCGCGAAATTCCGTTCGTACGCGCTCGTCGGCCACCTCGTCAAATGCGGCATAGAGATCGATTCGCTGGCATCCCCGCGCGTCGGCCAGCAGCACTTCGGCATCCAAACGAGGGCTGTCCGAATCGTGCTGTTTCAGGTAGTCGGTCGTCCAGGTCAACAGACGGCCAACGGTCCAGTTGTCGGATTCCGACATGGCAGATCCCAAGCGGTTCTGCGGCTTGAGCGACTGTAAAGGGGACAGTCCCATTTTCGCTCCACAAGGCCTCCGCGAAAATCGGGGCAGTCCCCGGCCTGCAATACGTTGCGGACGCGGCGATTCTCGGTCCGTCAGTCCAAAGTGCCCATCGAGCTGCGCAGTTCGGTGCGGTCGTGCTCGATCAATCCGTCCGTGATCGGCTGGAGGTTGCCTGCGATTATCTGGTCCAGTTTATACAGCGTCAAACCAATACGGTGGTCGGTGACGCGGTTTTCGGGAAAGTTGTAGGTCCTGATACGCTGGCTGCGGTCGCCGGAGCCGACCAGCGTCTTCCGTTCGCTGGCACGCTTCTCGTGCTCCTGCTGCTGCCGGCGATCGTACAGGCGCGACTTGAGGATACGCAATGCCTTGGCCAAGTTCTTGTGCTGGCTCTTTTCGTCCTGCATCGAGACAACAAGGCCCGTCTCGTGGTGCGTCAAACGCACCGCCGACGCCGTTTTGTTCACATGCTGGCCGCCGGGTCCGCTGGCGTGAAAGATGTCCTTCCGATAGTCGTCGGGCCTCAAGTTGATCTCGACGTCTTCCGGTTCGGGCAAGACGGCGACCGTAGCGGCCGACGTATGGATGCGCCCTTTGGCTTCCGTTTCGGGCACGCGCTGCACCCGGTGACCGCCGCTTTCGTACTGCAACTCGCGGTAGACCCCTTGGCCTTCGAAGGCCAGCGAGATTTCTTTGAAGCCGCCCAGTTCGGTTGGATTCACTCCCAGGATCTCTATCTTCCAACCTCTGGTTTCCGCGTGTTTCTTGTACATCTCGTACAGGTCACGGGCAAACAAGGCGGCTTCGTCTCCTCCGGTGCCGGCGCGAATTTCCATGACGCACCGGGCGCGGTTCGCCTCCTGGCCGCCGACGGTCATGTCAAGCAGCTCGCTCCAGACCTCTTCGCGTTTGGCCTTCACCTCGGGCATCTCCGCCGCGGCCATCTCGCGCTCGTCCGCGTCGCTGCTGGAGAGCATTTCGTTGATCTCGGCGATTTCCTCGTTCAACAATTTGAAGCGGCGGTAGTTGGTGGCCAATCGTGTCAGCGATCCATGCTCGCGCGCGACGGCCGCGATACGGCTGGGATTGCCAGTTACTTCGGGATCCGACAACTGCCGCTCGAGTTCATCGAAACGAGCGATTTTTTCGTCGAGCATTTCACGCATGGAACGCCTACTGACTGCGATTCGACCTATCGGCAGTCGCTCGCCTGCTGGATACCTGGCGGGTCCGGAAAAACACACGCGCACAGAAAACACGTTGCCCATCAGCGGTGACAACGTGTCAATGACAATCGTCCAGCGGTGCTAGGCTTCCGCGTTCGGCTTCGCGGCCTTCTTCTTGGGTCGCTGCAAGCTGGCATAACTGCCGGCAGCGAACTTAGTCTGGAATTTCTCGATTCGGCCAGCGGTATCGACGTACTTCAACTTGCCGGTGTAGAAGGGATGACACATATTGCAGATGTCAACCTTCAACTCCTTGCGCGTGCTCCGCGTGGTGAACTTATTGCCGCACCCACAGGTGACCACGGTTTCCATGTACTTGGGATGGATGCCTTCTTTCATCGTCTCCGGTCCTTACACGCGGGGAAACACAGAAGTATATCTTCGGTGCCGACATCCGACAAGGGCCAGTCCGTTGCGTCAAGGCCATTGCATTCCACCCAAAGGGGCGGTGGCGTCTGCGTATGAAACCGTCCATTCCCCGTAGGTCCCGTCTGCCGGACGGGACCTGATGCTGGTGGCAGCGTTTTCTGCCGCATCCAGGTCCCTTCCGGCAGACGGGACCTACGGGCCTGGAGCGCGTGGCTTGGCGATTCGTGTTTTTCGGTGATAGAATCGCCGTATGGACAAGAGCCCCAACACAGAGAAACCCGACAGTGGCGGCAATAGGGCCTCGACCGCTGGCGTTTCCAACACAGAGTCGCCCCGCCTGCAGGAATGCTACGCGCACGCCCTTGAGCTAATGGAGCAGCCGGGGTACGACATCGACCGCGCCCACGATCTGCTTACCGAGTGCGTTATCCATGATCCTGGAAACCTCCTGTACGTCAACGCACTGCTGGAAAATCTCGGCAGAAAGCACCACGACGACAAGCAGTCGAGGCAAGGCCATATATATACAGCCAAAGGGAACCTGAACAAGGCGATTTCCACACGAAACTGGCGGCATGTGCTTCGCCTCGGACCCGAACTCCTGAAGCACAATCCATGGGACATCGCCGTGCTTCGGGCGATGGCTCGGGCCTGCGAGGCCGAGCGATACAGCCGAGCCGAGGTGCGATATCTTCAGAATGCGCTCGAGACCGCACCGGAGGACGCGGAATTGAACCGCCGCGCCGCGCAACTGCTTGTCAAACTAGAACGGTTCGACGAGGCGATCAACTGTTGGCGACGCGTCGAAGACGCGGACCCCCACGACATCGAAGCTTCACGGATGATTGCTACCTTGACACTGGATAAGACCCGTCATCAGTCGTCGTCCGAAGAAGGAGAAGAAGAGGTCGTCGAAGAAAACAAGCAGTCTGCGGAACCCGTCCTATCTTCGGCGACTGGGGACGATGGTGGCGAACACCACCCTCCAGAGGAAAAGAAGGAGCCTCGTAAACTCGTTCTGACTCGTCGCCAGGAGCTGGACCAAGCCATCGCCAACAGTCCGGAGAACGATGAAGCTTACCTGCAGTTAGCGGAATACCACCTGTCAGAAGGGCGAACCTACGACGCGCAACGTACGCTGCAGAAAGCTCTTAGCATTTCTAAGGATCCTGATGTGCTCAACCGTGTGGAGGATGTCAACATGCTCCGCGCCAAGGAGCATGCGGAAATCGCCGAACAACGGGCGGCCGAAGAGGGAACGACGGAGGCTCGCGAACAGGCCGAAAAACTCCGCGAGGAACAGGCTCGTCTGGAGTTTGAGATCTACAAAAGCCGGTGCGAAAGAGCTCCAGACGATCACAGCCTCCAGTTCGAGCTCGGCGTGCGTCTGAAACGACTGGGCAACTTCCGCGAGTCGCTCGATCGCCTCAAGGCCGGCCTGGAAGTTCCGGAACACAGGGCGACCGCATCGCTGGAGATCGGAGAAATACTCCAGCGTTACCAACAATTCCCCAAGGCGTTGCAGTGCTACCGTCAAGCGGCGCAGCTTGCCGCGGGCGAACCTTCTGCGGCAGACTGCAGAAAACGGGCCTTGTATCGGGCCGGTGCGCTGGCCACAACCATGAAACTGACCGACTCGGCCCGGCAGTACCTGAAGGAATTGGTGACGATGGACCCCGAATACTTGGATGCCAAGCCCCGTCTGGACAAACTGGCACAAATGAGCGAGAATTCCTAGTTCGTCGTTCGAAGAACACTAATGCGGGGCATCTAGGCCCGCCTGCGGTGTCAGGCCCGAACGCGGGACTGTCCACAAGCGTACATATTGAGGTTTCAGAAAAGAACACGGACCATGCCCAACTCAAAGAGCGCCAAGAAACGACTACGCCAAAACACGGCTCGCCGTCTGCGCAATCGGATGGTGAAATCTACGATGAGAAGCCAGTTGCGAAATGTGCACGAGGCCGTGGCGGCGGGCGACACGGAGAAGGCTGAAACGGAGTACCGCGACGCGGCAAAGAAACTGGACCGCGCCGGCGCGCGCAACATCATTCATCCCAACAAAGCCGCCCGCACCAAGTCTCGTTTGCAGCAACTCATCAAGAAGGCCAAGCAGAGCGACTGACCCGTCGAGTCTTGGCCGCCTCGCGGCTGCAGCACTACCACTGGATCTCCTGCGCGTCGAACACGGGGCCCTCGACACACGTGCGCTTGTAGTCCCAGCCGCCACTGTCGTCTTTCACCTTTGCCGCGCACGTGAAACAGATGCCGATGCCGCAGGCCATGGGCGTTTCCAGCGACACCTGACACGGAGTCCCGTTTGCGGCGGCGACTTGGGCGACCGCTTGCATCATGGGTTCAGGACCGCAACAGACGATTCGGCATGGGGGCTCGCTCTCTGACAGAACTTGCTTCAGCACGTCGGTGACCATTCCACGATGGCCGCGGCTGCCGTCCTCGGTACATAGTCGCACGTCGACGCCAGTTCGCTGGAAGTCCTCCACGCCAGCCAAGAGATCAGCCGATCGAGCGCCGTAGCAGAGTGTGACCTTCTCAGATGGAGGCATCTCGCGCGGCGGATCACCGTAACGCCGTTGGCCCAAGTGCTCCTGTCCGAGTGCCAAAAACGGAGTCTGTCCGATGCCGCCAGCGACCATGATCAGATGGTCGATTGGGTCTGTAGGAAAGCCATTGCCCAACGGCCCCCAGGCATCCAGCGGCTGGCCCGGCAGGCAGCGGGCAAGGCGGCTAGTCAGCTTGCCTTTGACCAGGTAAACGACATCGATCCCGGTTGGCTCTTGCGAATCGGACAGCACCGTGTCGTACAGAGCCAATGGACGCCCGATGAGTGGGTCGTTAATGTCCGACAGTCGCAACATCAGGAACTGGCCGGGCACGATTCGGCGAGCGATATCTGGACAATTGAACCGAACGCGATAGGTATCGCGAGCCAGTTGGACATTCTCTTCCACCACGACGCTACGCTGGAGTGCGCGGTCTGCATAGAACGAGGCGTGCAGCGGATTGCTCATCAGCGGCCTTTCTTCTTGGGCCTCTTGGTTGGCAACGCTCTGGATTCTCTGTTTCTTTTGTTCGGCGCGACGTTCTTCTTGCCTGATCTGCCGCTCGTCCGCCTTTTTGGCCGGTCGATGCACCGCTGGAGGCTCCGCACCTCGTCGCGTTTCAGGGATCGATGAGCACCGACGGGCAGATCGCCTAACTGCAGGGTGCCTATCGTCGTACGTCTCAATCGCACCACTTTGTGTCCGATGCGTGCCAGGAGGCGGCGGATTTCGCGATTGCGTCCCTCGTCCAGAACGATCTCCAGGTCCGTACATTGCCTGTGGCGACTTTTGATGCGCAACCCGGCAACACGCGTCATGCCCTCCGACAAATACACTCCTTTGCGCAGTTTGCTCAACTGCTGCGGGCTGGGGTGCCCGGCCACGCGAACCGCATATCGCTTCTCGACACCATATCGCGGATGCATCAGCCGGTTGGCCAGTTCGCCGTCGTTGGTGACGATAATCAAACCTTCGCTGGATCGATCGAGCCGGCCGATGGTAAACAGCCGCTCGTCGGACTTCACCAGGTCGATCACGCGTAGCCTTCCGGACGGGTCCCGGTTGGTCGAGACGACCCCAGGCGGTTTGTTGACTGCGTAGTAAACCAGCTTCGGGCGACGCAAGAGATCGCCGTCTACGCGGATTTCGTTGCGCAAGGGATCAACGCGCACGCCCAACTCGCTGACGACCTGGCGGTCCACTTCCACGCGGCCTTCTCGAATCAGTTCCTCGCACTCGCGACGACTGCCGATCCCAGCCGCGGCCAGCACCTTTTGCAGTCGTTCGCCCTCGGCGGACGTAGTGGCACGCGTCTGAACGGGCGGATGCGAACGGGAACGGGGGCGCGCGGACATGGATTCACACAGGGTGGTAATGCAGGGGACCGTAAGTCAGCCCCAATTAGGAAAGCGCGATTGCCAGCAAAAACCTCGCGTTACACGTTCGCGGGGCATCGCACACCAAGCGTCATCATACTGGCTGGTGCCACGTTCTCCCAGATGGCGTCGAAGGGCCCGGCCGTCTATTGTCCCCACCATTGTTCCCAGAAGGGCCGGCTGCGTACCGGTTCAGCCAACGGTTTCTGGTAGCCCAGTGGACGCCCGCCGACAATTTCAGGCCCCGCGTCGTTATCGGCGTACGGGTCGTGCACGGTGGCACTGTAACGCTGTTGCTGAACCGTCCCGCGCGGCCCCAGCAGCGAGCCATAGCCCTGGCAGCCCCCGAATATGGCAAGCAGCAAGGCGAGCAGAAGGGCTGAAGATCGATAGCTCATGTGTCGAGACCTTTGCTGCTAGCAGCGGGCGGGTCGTCCAGTCGGCTGCCCACATAGTAGGTGAGGAGGGCGGGAGTATAGATTTCCACCCAATCCAGGGAAAGGTGAATCCGAGCACGTTTTTGCCGCCGGGCGCGGGGCCCTCGTAGCTACTATCGTCTCTGGGCTCGCTTCACTTGAGGCTCCGCAAATGACTGCTGCTGTTCGGCTTACGAACACCCGGATTGTGCCGGTAGCACCAGAAAGTCGGCATGCGGCACGCATTGAGACGCTCTGGCCGAAAGGCGGATATTGCGTCGTGGAGGACCACTACCGACTATCGTCGACGGCTCGCTTGTACGCCGCGAGGCTGGATGCTATCATAGGCATTCCCGGTTGAGCGTACGGGTTCGTCCTCTTCTCAACCGATCAAGCTGGTGCGGCAGCTTCCTTCCGTACGCTTCTCGGCTCGCTGCTATAGCGGGCGTATGCCGTACCGAGTCGTCCGCCTTCTGGGCTGCCTTCCGACGGCTCCGTCAGAATCCACCTGCTGATCCTGCTGATAGGAGGTTTCCGGACCAATGGCCAAAGCTCCCGACGAAGACCTGTTTGCCGATACCACAATGACCTTTGGGGAACATCTGGACGAACTACGCATTTCCCTTGGCAAGTCGGTACTCGGCCTAATGATTGGATTCATTGTAGGTCTGTTCATCGCCAACCGCGTGGTGACTTGGATTCAAACACCGTTGACAACGGCACTCGAGCAGTACTATGTGGACAAAGCGAAGGAAGACCTGACGGAGGAGTTCGATAAACAGGGCGAAGAGCTACCAAGTGCGGTCGCGGAATTCATCGACAAGAACCGCTTCGTTTACGAGAAGTTGTATGTCGAGGTCGATGAAGTTGAGCGACTCGGTAAGTTGGTCGACGAGAAAGAGCCTCAGCCGGCCGCTGAGGCTGCCAAACCCGCCACGGGCAAGATCGCCGTTTTCAACGATGGACTCAAGCCTAGCCCAACTGCTCTGGTGCTGACGCGCATCTGGCGTCCGATTGACACCGTAGTGCAGGCGTTGAGCGCTCAGGAAGCGTTCATGATCTGGCTGAAGGCGGCCTTTGTCTCGGGCCTGATCATCGCCAGTCCGTACATATTCTGGCAGATCTGGAATTTCGTCGCGGCCGGACTTTACCCCCACGAAAAGCGATATGTTCACATCTACTTGCCGTTCAGCCTGCTACTGTTCTGGGCTGGCGCTGCCACGGCGTTTTTCTTTGTCTTCCAGTACGTGTTGAATTTCCTGTTCGCTTTCAACCGAGGAATGAACATCGATCCGGATCCCCGTATCAGCGAATGGTTGAGCTTTGTGCTGTTCTTGCCTTTGGGATTTGGGATCGCGTATCAATTGCCCTTGGTCATGCTGTTCCTTCATAGAATCGGCATTTTTTCCATCAAGGCCTACCTCGAAAAATGGCGTATCGCCATCTTGATCATCTTCGTGGCTTCGATGCTGCTGACACCCGCCGATCCGGTCAGCATGCTGATGATGGCAATGCCGATGACGGCTCTGTATTTTCTGGGCATCGCGCTCTGCAAATGGATGCCACGGAACAAGAGCCCGTTTTCCGAAGCGTATGAGCCGTAGAAGAGAAGCTGTCAGCTTTCAGCGATCAGCAGTCAGTTAAAAAAAGATAGCGTGCAGAATGAACGGCATGTAGCTTGGCTGAAAGCTGAGTGCTGACGGCTGACTGCTTCTAGATCGCTTCCTGACCGCGCTCGCCGGTGCGGATGCGGATGCAATCCTCCAAGGGCAGCACGAAGATCTTGCCGTCGCCCACCTCGCCCTTGTCGCCACTGCGGCCGCCATTGATGATCGCGTTGACCGTTGGCTCGACAAAGTCCTCGTTCACCGCGATCTGCAGTTGCACCTTCCGCAACAGATTGACGGTCAATTCGCGGCCCCGATAGACCTCCGTCTGCCCCTTTTGCCGTCCGAACCCTTGGCAATCCATCACTGTCAGGCGGACGACTTCCACGTCCGTCAAGGCTTCCTTCACGGACTCCAGTTTACTCGGTTGAATGATCGCAATGATCAGTTTCATCGCTGCGCGGTCTCCCGTTCAAGCGTGCGTTTCCGACAAGGTCGTGTCTTCAGATGGTTCCGTGGTTCGAACAAAGAGGAATCCTTCGCGATTTGTTTAACCCGAAGCCGGAGGCGATGGCGAGCGCTGCGTGTCGACGATCCATCCAATGCCCGCCATCGCCTCCGGCTTCGGGTTAAACGAGCCAGTCACACGAACCCCGGAAGAACCCTAAAATTTATCTTGCGCGACAGGCGGTCACAAGACCCGCGTTGGCGTTCCCCAAGAAAATACCCCGGCCCGAGCGGGCGAGGCGGACGACCGCTCGGGCCAATTGGGGCATCCTTCTGGCCCAGGCAAGAGCCAAAGTACTAGTTGGTTGCCCCCCCCCCACGGCGCCGCCGATCGAGTCGACGGCGCCCGGGGAGAACGCTGGGCAGGGTCTCCTTTGTAACTGGTTCCAGAAGCTCAGATTCCGTCTAAGAAGCCGGGCTTCTCTTCTTCAAACAAACGTCTGATCAGGCGCTTGCGGCCGGGGCCGATGCTCCGTGATACGAGTCTTGCACCAATGCTGCCGGATAGGCATGCATGCCATGTTCGCTAATATCCAAACCGGAACACTCCTCATCGGGCGAGACGCGCAGGATGCCCAATCGCTTGAGGGAATAGAACAGGCCAAACATCGTCACGAACGCCCAGGCACAGATGATTGCCGTCGACAGAGCCTGGATGCCGATGAATTCCATCCGAGTCATCTCGGCCGTGGGCAACGCTCCGAAGATGCCCGTGGCCAAGCCACCCCATACTCCGCACAAACCGTGGACAGGGAAAGCGCCGACCGGGTCGTCGATTCTGAGCTTGTCCAACATCAAAATACCGGCCACCACCAGGACACCAGCCACGGAACCAATCACCAATGCTCCGCCCTGAGACACTCGATCGCAGTTGGCCGTGATGCCAACCAGTCCGGCCAGGGCGCCATTCAACGCCATCGTCACATCCGGCTTTTTGAACAGGACCCAGGCCACGATCATGGCAACACAAGCGCCGGCAACGGCGGCGATGGTCGTCGTGAGGGCGATAAAGGTGGTCGCCTCTGCATTTGCCACGCCAAAGTACGTAAGCTGGCTGCCGGGGTTGAACCCGTACCAGCCGACCCACAGGATGAACACGCCCAAGGCAGCAAACGCTATGTTGTGGCCGGGCATGGGAATGGACCTTCCGGCGACAAAACGACCAATTCGCGGACCCAGCACCAAAGCCCCGGCTAGTCCGGCGAATCCGCCCACCGAATGCACTACCACCGAGCCGGCGAAATCCTGGAACCCAAGTTGGTGCAGAAAGCCGCCGCCCCACTTCCACATGCCGCTGATCGGATAAATCAGGCCGGTAAGGAACGCACTGTAGATCAGATAGGACGCGAACTTCATGCGCCCGGCAACGGCACCGGAAACAATCGTCGCGGCAGTGGCGGCAAAGGCAACCTGGAACAGGAAGTCGGCGCTGCTGCTGTACGTGACGTTGCCATCATCGTCCCGGTTTGGCGGAGCATCCCAATTTCCTGATTCGGCGGCCTGTGCATCCCGCGTGACCAGCGAGCCACCGAAGCCAAAGAACCTGCCCTCGCCCGGATACATCAGCCCATAGCCGATCACGAGGAACAGCAGCACGCCAACGGACAAGTCCATCACATTCTTGAATAGGATGTTGACCGTGTTCTTGGCCGCATTCAGCCCGACCTCCAGCATGGCAAAGCCGGCCTGCATGAACAGCACCAAGACCGCGCAGATAAACATGATCAGCGTGTTAATCGTGTAGGTCGTTTGTTCCTCGAAGGTCAAGGCAGCAGCTCCCTTGTCGCCGGACCTGACCTCTGCATCGGTCGCAACGTTGTCGGCGTCAACAGACGCGACGGACACCGCGGCCTCGTCTGCCAGTGCGACCGATGCAGGCGATAAGCCCATGACGCAAAAGCCAAGCATCAAACCCACGAACCCCAATGAACTCCTCGTCCAAATCATGTCTTGCCTTTCCAGGAGGATCCGGTTCACGCTCCAAATGCCCTGCCTCGCGGCAGCCAAAGACCATGCTCCTTCCGTCGATCGGGCCCATGACCAGCGATCGCTCGAATACCATGCAGGCAGTGATATGCAACGAGCGTGCCAAGCGTTCGAAGAGGCAACGCGAGAAAAATCGCAGACTGAACCTAGAACGTTCCACAGAAAGGACTTGCGAGAATCTCGATTCCGAATGCGACGTTTGTCGCAACGTCCGTCACTCCTGCCGTGCACAAATCGCGTGCAGACGCTGATGCGACTCCGAGCACGTCCGATGGCACCACTCAAAGAAAAAGGGCCGCCAATTGTGGCGGCCCCTCGAGGTCGAGACGGGTAATCAATCGGTCGTCTAGAACGTGATAATCGCGTCGATTCCAAACAGCGTCTGGTCCGTTCTGCCGATCGCGGGGTCAAAGTCTTCGTATCGGATCTCGGGGCGAACTACCAGATTCGGCCGCGGCCGCCAATTCGCACCCAGGGTAGCTATCCAGAGCTCGCCACGGGCGCTGCCTTTGAGCCATTCGAGTCGACCACCGACGCCCCAACGATCATTGAGGTCATACAGCAAGTATTGGTTGACGGTGAAAATGCTGGTGGCCACACCAAGGGTGCTGGTAGTGAGAAGCCTATTGTCCAGATAATCGGACTGCAAAACGTAGTTCAATCGCTCAGTCACTTGCCAGTCGAGAACGATGCTATGCTCGTAGGCATCCGTATCGCTACCGCCCGCGTCGGCAAACCCGAAATCACCCGCCGTTGCGCCGTAAGCGAAGCTCAGGGAGTCCGTGAGCTGCACATTGACGCCGCCAAGGAATGTGCTGCCGCCGTTGTTGCTGAACCCTGTGTCCCAACCCAGCGACCAACCGCCTAGGAACGTCACACTATCGCTGTAGGCCCACTCGGCAAGGACCCCCGTGTGCGTGAACGGTTCGAAGAACAGCGAGCCGGACTTCGAGTAGAAGAAGTTCTCCGGCGCGGGAACCGTTTCGTAGCCGATGAACGTGTAGAAGTGGCCCACTCGAACCGTCACGTCATTGTAGACAACGTCTGCATAGAGCTGCGGGATGGCGTGACCGTAAAAGTTGCCGGCGTCCGCTCCCTCATCCCATTGCCCGGCCCGGCTGCCGAAGGCTTGCGTGTCTTGACCATCCGTACCGTAAACGTAGTCGAAGCGGAAACCCCAATCCCACCCATAGCCTTGGTTGTCCGCTGCTCTCTCGGCATAGATCCAGGCCTGCTGCAATTGGAGAACGTTGGGATAGTTATTGAAGAAGCCCGTGCCATCCCCGTTGGTGCCTTCGGAGTGATATCCCATTTGGAACCAACCGCCGACATCCAGGCCCCCGCACGTTTCCGGGAACAGTCCCCGCGACTCCATACGATAGGAATCGTCATAGTAGCCCACATCAGGTTCCGGCACGACGTCACTGGGCGGCGCCTCTGCCTCCTCCTGGCTTACGTAGTAAATACCATCGGAGGCCAATCCAACCTGCCCGTCGGCAACAGCATATGCTGCAAACAAGGCACCGATTCCGGCGACCATCACGACAATCCTTGTCCGTTTCATGTCCGTCTCTCCCCAATCCTTAGGTGATCTTGCGGCTAACGAGCGGGTGGCAGAATCGCCCATACCGTTAGGCTTTGCAAAAGTTACGTAGCCGATACCCTTCGATCCCACGGGAGCACCGGTCGCAATTCCGTGGTGATATACCAATTCCACGGGTGGTATCGGACAATGCCGAATGTGTGCTTAAGTGATGTGCGGCAAGTCCAATTCAAAACCGATCTTTACTGCCACCGGTGCGCCCGATCGTAGGGTTTATGTCGATCCTGACACCAGGCATCTGCCCTCACACACAGCTCAGAGACCAGAGCCTTCGCGAGCGGAGTATTTTGGTCTTCCATCGACGTCAGCCCCCGGCCAATGACAAAAAAAGGGCCGCCCATTGGCGGCCCCGTTAGATGTCACGACGTAATAATTCACTGACTCAGTACGTGAGGATGGCGTCGATGCCAAAGACAGTCGAATCTTGCGCGCCAACGTCCGGATCGAAAACGTCCACTCGAATCTCAGGACGAATCACCAAGTTGGGGTGAGGCCGGTAGTTCGCTCCAATCGTGAAATCGGAGAACTCACGGTCAGTCCCCAGAACTTGGAACCAGTCGAATCGGCCACCAACGGCCCACCGATCGTTCAGTGTATAGAACAGGTACTGATTGTAGGCGACGACTGGACCGTATGGGGCCAGGACCCCGTTTTCCAGATAGTCGGCCTCCAATACGTAATTCAGGCGATCCGTCACCTGCCAGTCCAAAACGATGCTGTGGCTGTAGGCATCAGGATCGCTGCCCGGCCCTGGAAGGACGAAGCCGTAGTCGCCCATCGTGGTCATGTAAGTCAACGAGATGGTATCGGTCAACAATACCGAGAAACCACCCAGGAATATGTCGCCCCCGTTGTGGTCGAAACCGGTATCCCAACCGGCGGCCCAGCCGCCGTACAGCGTCGCACAATCTGCGATGGGATACTCGGCCAAGAAGCCGGTGTGCGTGTACGGTGCGATCAGGAATGACAAGGCGTGCGAGTAGAAGAAATTCTCGGGGGCTTGCACCTTCTGGTAGCCGACTGTCCTGAAGAATTTCCCGGCCTTTACCTTTAGATCATTGTAGGTGACTTCCGCGTACAACTGAGGGATCGCGAGGCCATAGAAGCCTCCGGCGTCCCATGTCGTGTCCCAATTGCCCGGCTCACTCCCGTAGGCTTGAGTATCTTGACCATCGGTACCGTAGACGCAGTCGAAACGGAATCCCCAGTCCCAACCACTGCCGTTACTTTCCGCGACCTTTTCCGCGTACATCCATGCCTGGTGCAATTGTAGCACGTTGGGATAGTTGTTGAACGGGCTGACCTTGGCGTTACCAACACCGGTTGGGAAGTCCCAGGGGAGACCAACACCGACACCGTTGGCCCCTTCGGTGTGATATCCTAGTTGGAACCATCCGCCGATCTTGAGCCCCCGGCGAGTTTCGGAGAACAGTTCCCACGGGTCTCCGGTGTACGGATCGTAGTAGCCGTAGCCATCTTCCTCGGCATCGGACAGTAGATCGGGTTCCGGCGTGATGTCGCTGGGCGACGGTTCTGTCTCCTGGGTAACGTAGTGGATCTCGTCGGACGCCAGACGCACCAGCCCGTCTGCCATCGCGTTTGCGGCAAGCAGGCTGCAGGTGCCGGCGACCATCAAGACAATCCTTGTCAATTTCATGTTCGGCACTCCCCCAAATCGTATAAGGTAGTTGTGTGGCCAATGGGTCGCGGGCGCGGGCCGCGACACTGGTAAGGTAATGAAGACTCTGGGTGTCACAATTCTTGGGCGGGTCGGAAATGAAGACTCCAAGGCTCCGCCGTAGAGTCCCTTTCCAATGATCGTATCGGATAGATTGTCAAACGCAGGACGGGACCTTCAGGCGAATTCGGGACCCTTTTTCCCGGCACCGACCAGTCGTGACGTTTGTAAAGATTCTCTGGCGACCGGGGGCGCAAGGGGTGCTGCGACAACGTGATGAGATCGGTTAGACGGAGGCCGGAGGACCGGTAGTCGCGGTGCATTCCGCGAGCTTTGTCAGCAGAACCTAATCCGCAAAAAGCGCATCCACGAAACGATCGACGTTGAACAGTGCGAGGTCTTCGGTATTTTCCCCAGTACCGACATACTTTACCGGAAGGTCAAACTGCTGCCGGATCGGAATCACCACACCACCTTTCGCCGTGCCGTCCAACTTGGCCAGCACGATGCCAGTACACCCGGCCGCATCGGAGAAACCCTTGGCTTGGCTGAGCCCGTTCTGACCGGCGGTCGCGTCCAGCACGAGCAACGCCTCGTGAGGAGCGTCGGGAATCAGCTTGCCGACGACGCGGCGGATCTTTGATAGCTGATTCATCAGATTTGCCTGCGTCTGCAGGCGACCGGCGGTATCTATGATCGCGACATCAGCGCCGGATTCCAGTGCTTCGGCTACCGTCCGATGAGCGACGCTTGCCGGATCGCTTCCTTGTTCGCCGGTAACGATCGGTACCCCGATCCGTTCGGCCCAGATGGCCAGTTGCGGCACGGCAGCAGCTCGAAAAGTGTCACCCGCGCCCAGCACCACTTTTTTGCCTTCCTGGCAGAACATGTGCCCTAGCTTCGCAATCGACGTGGTTTTGCCGGATCCATTCACGCCGACCACCATGATGACCGTGGGGCCGCTTTCGGCGAACACGATCGGTTCTTCCGGTTGAGCCATCAACTCGCGAAGCTTGGCCCTGATCGAATCCAGTACTTCCTCCATCTGAACGACACGGCCGCGGAGGTCTGTCCGGACCTGATCGCAGATTTCACCGGCAGGCCCGCCGCCCATGTCGGTGCGGATCAGGATGGCAAACAACTCGGTGAGGAAATCCTCGTCGACCAGGCGACCTTCCTGCTTGAACAGGTCACGTATGTCGGTGTTCAGCAGTTGACGGGTCCGCTTCAGGCCTTGGGTGAAGCGAGCAAAGATCCCGCCACCCGCCTGCTCGCTTGCCTCGTCCGGCCCCGCCTGCTCGGGCTGCGCGTCCTCGGGAGTCTCGGTGTCCGGTTTTCCCTTGAATCGATCAAACAGTCCCATCGTTCTTTCCGTATTGTCTCTGCAAGGTGTGAGAGAAGATGCCCTGTGCGACCGCCCGCGGGTCGCAGTTGACGGCCCCAGGTAGGTCCCGGCTGCCGGACGGGACCTCAAACCGCATGGCGCAGCGTTTCTTGTCGCTTCAAGGTCCCGTCCGGCAGCCGGGACCTACTAAATGGCGCGGACGCGTGCCCTAACCCCAATGACTATAGCGACAATTGGCCATTTTGTCTTGGGGACACTACTCGTGTTCGTGAAGCAGGCGGTCCAGTACCCCGTTGACGAATTGGGCGGACTGCTGCGTGCCAAACCGCTTCGCCAGTTCCACCGCTTCGTTGATTGCCACTCGGCCGGGCGTGTCTGCATACAGTATCTCGTAAGCACCCAAACGAAGGACGTTACGATCCGTTACGGCCATGCGATCCAGGCTCCAATGGTCGGCCCTTTCCGCGAGCAATTGGTCCAGTTCGGGACGATTCCGGCGGACGCCCGATAGCAGGGACTGAGCGAAGGGGACCAATTCCGGATCTTCCTTCAACCGCCGGCGCAAAAAGCGATCGCTGGCCGCCAAGTTGTGCCGCGGGTTCAAATCGTCTTCGTACAGCAATTGCAGTACGACTTGTCGGGCTCGACTACGGCGAGGCATGGTGTTAAAGGACTTTCAGTAAAACGAGGCAGGAGGAAGAACATTTGGCGGCGCGGTACGATCGCTGGCCATCGATAAACCGCACACGCCTCAATCCTAAGCAAGTCTTGCGGGCAGGTGCGTCAAGGCAAGCCCCACCTACGACTGTTGTGAGATTTTTCTCAGGAGACTCGCCATTTCCAGCGCGGCTTCGGCGCACTCGGCACCTTTGTTGCCGACGTTTCCACCGGAACGATGGATGGCCTGCTCGAGCGTGTTGCACGTCAGGACGCCGAACAGAACGGGAATCTCCGCGTCCAGCGCGATTCGCCCCAAACTGATGCTCACCTGCCGGTTGATATGCTCGTCGTGGGTCGTTTCGCCTTTGATCACCGCCCCCAGGCAGAGCACGGCGGCGTACTTGCCGGAACGGGCAAATTCCTGTGCCACCAACGGTATCTCCCAGGCCCCGGGGACCCAAGCCACATCGACCGCGTCGTCAGCGATGCCGTGCGACGCGAGTGTGTCCACCGCTCCTGCCAGCAGTTTCGTGGTGATTGAATCGTTATACCGCGAGACGACAACAGCAAATCGGCAATCGGCGACCTTGCTGTCGCCTTCAAGAATATTAGGCATGTACAAACTCCACTTTTCAGGCAAGACACTCGTTAGAGTCTAACTTGGCAACGTCTGCGCGACGCGCATCTTTGTAGGGTGGGCCAAGTCTTCGCGGCCCACCGCTCGGTACTCAGTACTTGGTGCTCAGATCCCGGTGGGCC
>JADHUC010000196.1 GCA_016784735.1 Pirellulaceae bacterium
GACGGATTGTCGCTCTTCTTCACCTCAACAAGAGCCGGCGGCGTGGGCAGCCAGGATATCTGGATGACCACCCGCGCCAGCCAAGGTGACGCCTGGAGTTCGCCGGTGAATCTGGGGCCGCCGGTTAATACGGCGGTTAAGGACGGCGGTTCGAGCATTTCGACGGATGGAAAGTGGCTCTACTTCAGTTCCAATCGTTCCGGAGGATCCGGGGCCCTGGATCTCATGGTTGCCGAAGCTGTCCCAGAAGCGTCCCATACTTACGCCGATGATGGTATCTACACCGTCACCCTCACCGTCATCGACGACGAGGGTGGATCGACCAGCGACACGCTGACCGTCACCGTCGACAACGTGGCGCCGGTGGTCAACGCCGGGGCCGACCAAGCGGCGGACGAGGGCGATGTCGTGTCCTTCAACGGCATCTTCGCCGATGCCGGCACAGCCGACACACACACGGTCACGTGGGACTTTGGCGATGGTACGTCTATCACAGGAAGAAGCTGGTCGGTTGAAGAGGGTGGGAACGGCAACTTCTACGCGATAATACCGGCCGAAGGCGGAATCAACTGGGATGTCGCCCATGCGGCGGCGTCTGCCATGGGAGGGCATTTGGCGACGATCACGTCGGCCGACGAGAATGCCTTCGCTTTCGATCTCGCATCCGGCGATACCCAGCACTGGGTTCCGAGGACATGGGGAGATCTTCAGACCTACTATGTGGGGCCGTGGCTGGGTGGTTTCAAGTCGCCCACGACAAGCGACCCCGCCGCCAATTGGCACTGGGTGACGGGAGAGACTTGGGACTACACGTACTGGAGTCCCGAGTTTCCAGCTATTCCGGAGAACACGGGAGGCAACCAGGACAAACTTCATTTCTTGTATCCCTCAGGCGGCTGGAATGATCTGGAGAACGATGGCTACGCGAACGCTCCGATTCCCGAAATCCTTCGCCCGATAGCATACGTTGTTGAGTGGGAAGACGACGGCAGCAGCTTGCCGGTTTCGCACACCTACGCCGATGACGGCGTCTACACGGTCACGCTGACGGTGACCGACGACGATGGTGGATCGACCAGCGACACGCTGACGGTCACGGCCAGCAATGTGGCACCGGTTGTCGATGCCGGTGCCGATCAGTCGGCCGATGAAGGTGACGTGGTCACGTTCGGCGGCACCTTCACCGATGCCGGTACGGCCGACACGCACATGATCGCCTGGGATTTCGGCGATGGCACAACTCGCGAGGAAACGGCGCCAGTTCAATGGCGTGTCGAAGACGGTGGGAACGACCATTGGTATCAAGTGGTCGCTGTGCCGGATGGCATCCGTTGGGACGACGCAGCGAGCGCCGCCGCCGACGCCAGCGGCCATCTGGCCACACTCACGTCGGCCGCCGAGAACCAATTCGTATTCGATCTGGCGGACCAACCGGAATTCTGGATGTCACCTTATGCGGGGAACATTGGACCTTTCCTTGGCGGATACCAGTCCGCTGACGCTTCGGCGTCCGACGAGGGATGGCAGTGGGTGACTGGGGAAACCTGGAACTTCACCAGTTGGGGTAGTGGCGAGCCGAACGACGCCGCAGGCAATATTCAAGACCGTTTACACTTCTTCGTCGGCGGGGGCGAGCCCTACGAAGCGGCTTGGAATGACATCCAAGCAACGTATGTTCTTGCAAGCTACGTTATCGAATGGGATGCCTACGGCGGCAGCCCGTCAGCCAGCACGCCGTCTCACATCTACGCCGACAACGGCGTCTACACAGTCACCTTGACCGTCACCGACGACGATGGTGGATCGACCAGCGACACGCTGACGGTCACGGTTAGCAACGTGGCGCCAGTGGCGGTTCCCGACACCGTCGAGACGAACGAAGACACCTCGCTGACGTTCAACGTCCTGGCGAATGACACGGATGCGGGCACGGCAGACGTTCTGCGCGCAGCCGTGGCCGGCTTCACGACGAGCCAAGGGGCCGTTGTGGCAATTCTGCCCGACGGGACGACGACCTACGATCCAAATGGCCAGTTTGAATACCTGGGCGCGGACGAGACGGCGACCGACACGTTCACGTATTCGGTCCAGGACGACGACGCTGCATCAGATGAAGGCACTGTGATCGTGACCATCGTCGGTGTGAACGACGCGCCAGTGGCCGACGACGATTCCTACCTGATGTACGGTGATTCGCTGACCGTCACGGCACCGGGAGTGCTGAATGGCGATTCGGACGACGACAACGACCCGCTCACCGTCATTCTGGACGAGCTTCCGACCGAAGGAACCGTCACGCTCGACAGCGACGGGTCGTTCACCTACACAATCGGCTCGACTTTCGATGGCAGCGACTCGTTCACCTATCGCGCCAACGACGGACTGGAAGACAGCGAAACCGCCGCCACCGTGACGATCACGCACGCGTTGTACGTGACGAACACGCTCGACAGCGGCGATGACGATAGCGCCGATGAGGGATCGCTGCGCTGGGCAATCCTGAACGCCAACGCTCACGAAAACGGGCCAGCCGAGCCGGATGTCATCCAGTTCAACATCCCCGCCGACGATCCGTCTTTTGTCGACGTGGACTCGGCGATTCCCGGCGGGGACGCCGATCCTGATGTGTTCATGATCCAGCCGCACTCGGCCCTGCCGGCCCTGAATGACGCCACCGGCGGCACCACAATCGACGGCCACACCCAAACGAGCTTCGGTGGCGATACCAATCCATTCGGTCCCGAGATTGTCATCAACGGGAGTTCGGCCGGGACCAATGGTTTGGAGTTGCCTACTGATAACAATCAAGTTTTTGGCCTCAACATTCAGGGCTTCGGCGGCCACGGCATCCTGATTAGCGGCAGCGATACGAACTGGGTCGCCGGCAACTACATCGGCACCGACGCCACCGGCACTTCGGCCTCTGGTAACGGTGAGCGTGGAGTGCAAATCGATGGTGGAGGAAGATCAAACGTCGTCGGCACCGACGGTGACGGGATGAACGACAACGTCGAAGGGAACGTCATCGCGGCACACACAGGGAATGTCTACATCTTTGGATTCGGCACTGACAACAACGTCATTGCCGGGAACTTTATCGGCACCAACGCCACCGGTACCGACGCCCTAGCTCTTTCGTCTGGTCCGAACGCTGGCGTGAGGGTTTTTGCCGGCGCCCAGTCGAATCGTATCGGTACGGACGGGAATGGGGTTTCAGACGCCGCCGAACGGAACGTCATCTCGGGCAACAGGCAGACTGGCGTCGTGATTGCGGACGCTGATACGAACGACAATGTCGTCGCCGGCAACTTCATCGGCGTCGACGTCACCGGTGCCACTGCGCTGGGCAATGGCGACCAAGGTGTCCTGATCAAGAACGGGGCGAGTTGGAATCGAATCGGATCGAATGGCGACGGAGTCAACGATGCGGCCGAGCGCAATATTATCTCAGGAAACGGATTCAATCGAGCATTTAACGGAGTTCAAATCCTACGCGTCTCGACGACTCAGAACGTCGTGGCAGGCAACTTCATTGGAACGGATGTGACGGGCACCATTTCCCTGGGGAATGCTGGAAATGGCGTGGTGATCAGTGACTCTCCGAATAATACGATCGGCGGCTCCACCGTTGGCGCACGCAACGTCATCTCGGGCAATGGGCAAAACGGTGTTCAGATTCGCGGCGGTGGGTCCCGCGGAAACATGGTTGCCGGCAACTACATCGGCACTGATGTCACCGGTGAGACCGCGCTTGGGAATTCCAGGGAAGGCGTATTGCTTGAGTCGGGAGCGAACCACAATCTTGTTGGGACGAATGGCGATGGTATCGCAGATGGGGATGAGCGCAATGTGATCTCTGGAAACCACGGAATCGGAGTCCGGATCCGTAGTGCGGGAACGAACAACAACGTCGTTGCCGGCAACCATATTGGCATGGACGTGACGGGAACGGCGGACGTCCCGAACCTCTCGAGCGGCGTCGATATTGTGGACGGAGCCAGCTTTAACCGCGTAGGAACGGACGGAAGCAATGATCCGTTCAATGTGAACGAACGGAATGTCATTTCCGGCAACGGCTATTCCGGAATGAATCCCAACGATGGCGGCATGGGGGTCCATATCAGCCGGGGCGTCACCGGAAACGTTGTCGCCGGAAACTATGTCGGCATCGACGTCACGGGAAGCGTTGGCTTCCCCAACCACGGCGGATACGGGGGCGTGGCGGCAAGCGTCAACTCGAACAACATCCGCGTCGGAACCAACAGCGATGGCATTGCCGACGAAGTGGAAGGAAACGTGATCGCCGCGAATGCGGGACCGGGCGTCAATTTCTGGGACGTCACCGATGGGATTATTGCCGGTAACCTGATCGGCGTGGATTCGAGTGCAGACCATCCGCTGGGCAATGGAACCGCGGGCGTATCGCTCGGAGGCGGAACAAACGGGATTCGCGTAGGCACCAACAGCGACGGTGTCAGTGATCAGTTCGAGGGGAACATCATTGCCTTCAACGCTGTCGCTGGAGTGCTGATCGCTGGTAATGGCGACGGCAATTCGATCCGAGGCAACTCGATCCACTCGAACGACGGTCTCGGCATTGACCTGGGCTCAAACCTGGGCGACGTCGGAGTGACTGCAAACGACCCGAGCGACTCGGACACGGGCGCAAACCAGTTCCAGAATTTCCCCGTACTTGTGCTAGCCGAGCCCGGCGCGTCGACGCATGTCGAGGGCTCGCTTAATAGCACGCCCAATACCACCTTCACGCTCGACTTCTACGCCAACGCCGCAGCGGATCCATCCGGATATGGTGAAGGGCAGCGGTATCTTGGCGCGTTCGACGTCACAACCGACTCGGACGGCGACGTGAGCTTCGACGCGGTCCTGTCGGCAGCGACTACCTGGGGCGAGTATGTGACTGCCACGGCGACCGATCCAAGCGGGAGTACGTCGGAGTTCTCGGGCGTGCAGATCGTCAACTCGATGCCCGTGGCCGATGCCGAATCCTATCTAATGTATGGCGATTCGCTGACCGTCGAAGCTCCGGGCGTGCTGGACAACGACTCGGACGCGGACGGCGATGACCTAGACGCCTTCCTGGTCACGGGACCGACCTTCGACGAACCATTCGTGCTCAATGCCAACGGTTCCTTCACGTACACTCCCGGCGCAGGCTTCGGCGGCACGGACAGCTTCACCTACACGGCCAACGATGGAAATGCAGACAGTGACCCCGTGACCGTCTCGATCCGCCATGCCCTGTACGTGACGAACACCAGCGACAGCGGCGAAGGCTCGTTGCGTTGGACGATGGATAATGCAAATGCCCATGCCAACAATCCTTCCGAAACGGACACGATCATGTTCGCCATCGGCGGTGGTGGCGTGCAGACGATCCAGCCGACAAGTGAATTGCCAATACTCAAGGATCCAGTCGTTATCGACGGCTGGTCACAGCCCGGATTCTCGGGAACACCGATCATCGAACTGGATGGCAGCAGTACGGCTGATGCGGTTGGCTTGGTGATCAAAGGTGGCGACAGCACAGTCCGGGGACTCGTGATCAACGGATTCGACCGCGAGGGGATTCGGCTCTGGATCGGCGGCGGAAACGTGGTCGAGGGTAACTACCTTGGCACGGACGTCACTGGGAATATTGCCGAGGGGAATCGTGACGGGGTTTCTATCTTTAATTCCAGCAGCAATCGGATTGGCACTAATGCGGATGGCGTGGACGATGTGCCGGAGCGAAATATTGTCTCTGGGAACAACGGAAACGGGATCCACGTATGGCTGGAATCCCACTACAACGTGATTGCCGGCAACTACATCGGCGTGAACGTCGATGGTGACGCTGCGTTGGGGAATGTCGTTCCCGATCCCAATCCAGGCGGCGTCGGCTGCGGGATCCATCTCCGTGGAGGGGCAGCTTTCAATCGGATCGGAACCAATGGCGACGGGGACGCGGACGACGTCGAGCGGAATGTTATTTCCGGAAACAGCCGCGATGGCATCTATGTCAACGAGGCATACGACACGATCCTGGCCGGCAATTTCGTGGGCACCGATGCCACGGGAATGATGGCGATTGGGAACGGGAGTGCCGGCGTGGTGATTCGCCGCGGAGCTCGTAACTTAATCGGCACCGATGGAAGTAACGATGCGTTCAACGCGGCCGAACGGAATATCGTTTCGGGGAACGCCACGATTGGTGTCGAGGTCCGCGACGGCGGAACGGACAACGTCATCGCGGGCAACTACATCGGAACTGATGTCACGGGGCAGGTAGCCCTGGGGAACACATGGGGTGTCTGGATTCGCGTGGCGTCAACCGACAACTTGCTCGGCACTAATGCTGACGGCACGGCGGATGCCATCGAAGCAAATGTCGTTTCCGGAAATACCGCCGGTGGCGCATATATCTCCGATCCCGGCACGAATGAGAACGTGGTCGTCGGCAATTTCATCGGTACGACTGCGGACGGAACGGCGGGATTGGGCAACCGCTTTAACGGGGTATTCATTGGCGGTGGCGCAGAGCAAAATCGGGTGGGTGTGACGGCCGATGGCCAAGCCGACGATTCGACTCGAAACATCATCTCGAGCAATGGGTTGAACGGTGTCCTGATTCGCCACGCCGATACGAGCGGGAACCTGGTCGCCAACAACTTCATCGGCACGGATGTGACGGGGAGCTTGGGTCTTGGCAATGGGAATCAGGGCAATGAAAGGGGAGGCGTTCAAATTGACGGAGGTGCCCAATCGAATGAGATTGGCCGGGTCGACTTGCCAGGCAACCTGATTGCTTTCAACGCAGATGACGGCGTTCAGATCCTCGACGAAGAGACGACCAATAACGCCGTCCGAGGCAATTCCATCCACTCCAATGCCGGCCTGGGGATCGACCTTGGTGTCGACGGCCCAACGGCCAACGACGTTGGCGATGCAGACGCTGGCCCCAATGGGCTCCAGAACTACCCCGTCTTGACTTTGGTCGAGCCAGGCGTGACGAGCACCTACGTTACGGGAACGCTCAACAGCACGCCTAGTACGGCCTTCACGCTCGACTTCTATGCCAGCGCCGCGGGGGATCCATCCGGCTACGGCGAAGGGGAGCGATACCTGGGCGCTGTCGCGATTACCACGGATACAACCGGCGACGCTAGCTTTGACATCATTCTGCCGGTGCCGACTGTGCTGGGCGAATTCGTAACGGCGACTGCGACCGATCCCGTCGGCAGCACCTCGGAATTCTCGGGGGCACGTTTCGTGGAACGGATCAACTGGTACGTTGATGATGATGCGCCGAATGATCCGGGACCAGGCGATCTGTCGTTGAGCGATCCGCTGGAAGACGGCAGCCCCGAGCATCCATTTGACATGATTCAAGAGGGAATTGATGCAGCGGGTGATGGCAACACGGTCCATGTCGCCGCTGGGACGTACTATGAAACGGTCACGTGGAACACGAAGTCCATCGATCTGCTTGGTGCCGGAGCGACGACCACGACCGTTGACGCCTTGGCAGCAGGCAGTGTTCTCACGATCAGCAATGTGCCCGATACGGCGACATTGGACGGGTTTACGTTTACTGGTGGGTCGGCGACGCACGGTGGCGGGCTGCGCATCACAGATTCACATCTGACCGTGACGCATAACACAATCGAGTACAATTCCGCTTCCATGAACGGTGGAGGCTTGCGGCTGGACGGCTCGTCTCTCACGATGATGGACAATCTCATCGCGAACAACACGGCCGGGAATTATGCCGGTGGACTTTTCGTCATAGATAGTTCTTCTCTAGCCCTGACTGGAAATACAATCAGCGACAACGGGTCCGGCTACCACGCCGGGGGCATTCATCTTGCCAACTCAAGTGGAACGTTGATAGACAACACGATCACGGGCAACACCTCGGCCGGAAGCGCCGGTGGCATGTTTGCCGAAAACTCGTTGGTAGATTTGGTTGACAATACGATCACGGGCAACTCGTCCGGAGCAACCGGTGGTGGTGTCTACTATTACAGGGGATCGTCCGGCACGTTGACCGGCAACGTGATTAGCGGCAATAGGGCGACAAACTCGGGCGGTGGATTCGCTTCAACGCTGTCGTCGGTAACGCTTAGCGATAATGTGATTGACAGTAATTCGGCTGGTAGGCTTGGCGGCGGCGTTTACTTCTCCGAATCAACCGGAATCCTCGAACTCAACACGATCAGCAACAACAATGCCACCATTCACGCGGGCGGCGTCGGCGCCATCAACCAGTCGGACGTGACGCTTGTGAACGATCACATCAGCGGAAACCATGCGGGCGCCAATGGCGGCGGAGTGTATGTCACCGGTGGCTCAAGTGGAACGCTCAATGACAATACCATCGAAGACAACACATCAGCCGATAACGGAGCAGGCGTCGCGGTTGCAGTTGGGTCGTCGGCAACCCTTGTCAACAATGTGATCGACAGCAATTTGGCTGGTGGTTCTGCTGGTGGAGTTATCTTCTCCCAATCAAGCGGAACACTCGAACTCAACACGATATGCAATAACGATGCTGCTAGCCTCGCAGGCGGAGTCCTGGTCACCAGTCAGTCGGACGTGACGCTTATTGACAATCAAATCAGCGGAAACGAGTCTGCCACGCGTGGTGGCGGAGTGGTCGTTGCCTCCGGCTCAAGCGGAACGCTCGACGGCAATACCATCGAAGGCAACACCTCGGCAGGCAACGGTGCCGGCATTTATGCTGCAACTGCGTCCTCGACGGTAATCACCAACAACCAGATCAGTCACAACTCGGTCGGAGAAGGTGGCGGAGGAATTCACTACATCAACGCGGTTGGAACACTGACCGGCAACACGATCACCCATAACACGACGACTGCCGGTGGTGCTGGAGTGCTGATCGCCGGTCAGTCGACCGTAACAGTGATCGGAAACAGCATCCACTCCAACGACGGTCTGGGCATCGACCTCGCTGGTGACGGCGTTACGCTCAACGACACCGGCGATGCCGATACGGGTCCGAATAGTCTCCAGAACTACCCGTTGATTGCGGCCGCCTTTGCCGGAATGTCCACTCGCGTGGCCGGATCGCTCAACAGTTCGGCGAGCACCACATTTGTCATTGACTTCTACGCCAGCAGCCAACTCGATCCATCTGGCTACGGCGAGGGAGAACGCTACTTGGGTTCGACCAGCGTCAACACGGATGCCCAGGGTAACGCCAGCTTCAACGTGACGCTGGCCGCAGCAACAGGTGCCACGGAATTGATCACGGCCACGGCCACGGACCCGGACGGCAATACGTCCGAATTCTCGGCCCCGAATCGTGCGCCCACCGCCGACGCGAATGGTCCCTACTCGGTAGGTGAAGGTAGCGAGGTCACACTCGACGCCTCGGCCTCGACCGATCCGGATCAAGATCCGCTAACGCTCACATACGAGTGGGACTTCAACGGCGACGGGCAGTATGACGACGCCATTGGTATTCGCCCCACGTTCTCGGCCGTCGGTCTAGATGGGCCAAGTTCGGTTACCGTTAGTCTTCGTGTGACCGATGCCGGTGGCTTGAGCGATCTTGCCACAGCCACCGTGGATATCAACAATGTCGCTCCGCAGATTACCGATCTCGGCACCAGCAACGAAACGCCGTGCGACAGCTCACCTGGCGGATTTGTCACCATCGACGGTTCGTACTCTGATCCGGCCCAGGATCTGGATACGCACACCGTCACGGTCGACTGGGGTGATGGCACACCGTTCGAGACGCTCGCGGCGGTCGATCAGATCGATGACGACTTCAACGGCAGTCACACGTACGACCGCGGCGGCATCTTCACCGTGACCGTCACGGTGGCTGACGAGGATGGCGGCTCGGACGTGGAAGAAACAACCGCAGTGGTTGTGGGCGTGGGAATGGTGGACGATCCGCTGTTCGGCAAGACGCTGTACATCATCGGCACGGACGGCCGCGACCATATAGACGTCAAGATGACCTATGGTGGTTCGGATGGCGGCAGCGATGGCGGCTCGGATGGCGGGAAGGACAAAGGAAAGAAAGGGAAAGGCGGCAGCGATGGTGGGTCCGACGGCGGCCATGATCGCATTCCACTGCTTCAGGTCGATGCCAAGCTCGACCAGAAAGGCGGTAGCGACGGCGGGTCAGACGGTGGAAGCGACGGCGGGCACGATCGGATCAAGGAAACGTTCGATCCGGCCGCCATCGATCGCATTGTCATCCTGGCGTGCGCCGGTGACGACCACGTCAATATTCACGGAGGATCGGACGGTGGCAGCGATGGTGGTTCCGATGGCGGTTCCGATGGCGATGTCGACATTCCGGCGATCATTCTCGGCGGCGCTGGCAAGGACCACCTGGACGGCGGTGCCGGCGACGACGTGATCGTCGGCGGCGACGGCAAGGACAAGCTGTTCGGTCGCGGCGGCCGGGACGTGCTGATCGGTGGCGATGGGAAGGACGATCTGAAGGGTGGCCGAGGCGAGGACATCTTGATTGGCGGTTTCACCGTCCACGACTACGACTTGGCCGCGTTAGACGCCATTTACCGAGAATGGAACTCAAACACGGACTACTTGGATCGTGTTGCCGCCTTGCGGTTGGGTCTGCTGTCCGCCGGCGACGACGTGTTCGACGACGGTGACCGGGATAATCTGGACGGCAAGCAAGACTTGGACTGGTACCTGGGTGATCTGGATAGCGCGAAGAAGGACAACGACAAGATCAAGCTGGAGAAGAAACTGGACGAAGTGTTTGACCAGCTTCCGGACCTGCTGTGACGGCTGCGGCGCGAACCGGGCTGGCAGTTTACCCCCTAGTTGCAGACTCTTCCTCGTGGGATAGACTTCCAGCCTGTCATGGTAGTGTCAAAGTGCGTTTCTTGGTCGGTCGGTAGACGCCACGAAACGTGTTGTCTAGTAATCGGACAAGTATGGGCTGAATCAACGGCGAATTCCGACAGGCTGGAAGCCTATCCCACGACATTTATGCAACGCTGGGGTTTACAGCCCCAGATGGAATGTACTGCTCAGATACCGTAAGGTTCGACTGCCGACTGCCGACGGCGCAGGCGGAGCGAGACACGAATTCCGCGTCATAACTCGCCGGCAACGTATTTCTGGTACCGCTCGGCGACCTTGCCGATCTTGACGTCGCCTCGATGGACGAGTACGCCGACGCGTTGCTGGAGCGTTTCGCCCTTCTTCAATGTGAATGGCTTTCCGCTCTTTTCGTGGATCCTGCGCGGGCCAAACGTGCCGTAGTCGCGGGTGAGCCAGTTGTGCGGGTAGCCATTATCGGGATGGCTGAACACGGCCAAACCTTCGGTCTGGCCTTCCACCTCGCAGGAATAATCCATCCATTTCGCGGGCTTGCCGTTGGTCTCTTTCTGATTGACGCCGCCTTCAGAACTGGTAATCGTCCCGCCTCCGTCTTGTACGTTGAATTGCTTGTTCATGCGGATGAAGGGCCAGGCGTAATGCACCCAGTCACTGGAAAACGTGACGTCGCCGTAGGATGCGGTCAACGTGAAGGTCAAGTCAAGGAAGTACTGGCCATCGCCCAACGCAACGACTCGCATTTGCCGCAGTTCGTCCAGCACCGGCGTCTTACCCAAATCCATCTCCCATACCAGCCGGTCATCGACCGTCGCCTTGCACTGGTCAGTTTCTTCCTTGACGAATTCGAGATGCCGAATGCGATCGTTGAACGGTGCGTCGGGATCATCCTTATCCGTTTTGCTGTAGAGGGCGGAATAGAAGCTGACCGAGCGATGTCCCGCCAGGTTGACTTTGTCGGCAAACCAGAACGAGCGGTGATGGGGATAAGGGTCCGTTTTCTGGACCGTCATCGACTTGCCCGAGGGGCTCCGCACGGGGTAGTAGTGCACCATATCGTTCTTCGGACCGCATTGATAAACGATTGCTTCCTTGCCGTCGATCATCACGCGAAATTCGCCTGTCGCGTCTTTCGTTTCCAGCCGGACTTTCGGCGAACCGTCCGCGAGGTCGTCGGCCATGGCACCGCTGGCGAGGCCGAGGCCCGTGAGTACGATCAGGATTCGCATTGTAGTCCGTGTCATGGTGATTCTCCTTTTTACTGCAGGGATGATTCGACGAGTAACGCCTCGGGCTGCAACGGTTTCTACATGTTGTTTTCGGGGCCTCTGCTCAGTCATTCGCCCCACCGGCCCCGTGCCGGTGGTTAATCGGTTTGAATACTACATCGCGACCTTATCGTCGACAAACCTCCTGTCCACCGGCACGGGGCCGGTGGGGCAGTTGAGCGTACGCTCGATTCGGTTAGTCGCCAAACCCGCGTCCACCGAGACGGGCTCGGTGGGGTCTTCACAGGACGCACGCGTCAGAGCCTTGTCAATTCTCACTGGCAGAGCCGGTGGTCTAAGGTCGGAAACTAGTCTGAGCAGAATTTCGCGAACAGTTTTGGGTATCGCTGTTTCATCTCCGCATCATCGTCGAAATCCCATCCTTCGCCAAGATCAGGGAGGTTGATTGGCACTTGGGGTATTTCACTTCCGGTCGCGGCTTCATAGGCAGACATTGCCACGTAGAGGATTCCCTCGCATTCAACATCCTCTTCGAGTTCGGGCAGGTCGGCTAGAGAATCCGGGTCAGCAAGCGCCTTCTCGAAAGCGGACCGGCCTTGCGCGATTAGCCAACCGCGGAAATAGTCGAATCCATCATCCGAACAACCGCCATTGATCAAGTAGGCAGCGCCCCATAGTTTCCATGTGTACGAAACGGCCTGGAACTCGGCCATGTGCCGTTCGAAGGCCACGATGTCTTCTGCAGAGCGATTGGTAAGATCGGCCTGGATTGACTCAGCTTGCTCGTCTGGTTCGCGACCCGATCCAGCACCCTCGACCAGTTTCCAGAAATCGTCACGATTCATTGAATCCCCTCCAAAGCAGAAAGCACGTAAGCATCATTCGAGAAGTTGCTTTCCGATTTGAGTGTAGCCGGAGTCGCAAGACTTCGGGATTCTCCGCTTCCGCCCGATGTGTTGCCACTTCGGCTACGACAGTTGTCTCTCGAACGATCCCAAACGAATTGTTGCGGGCAAAGCCAATCCGACACTACCACTCACCGAGTGTGAGCTCTTTGGTGAGTTTCTGGCCGTTGCGCGTGATCTTGATAGTGACTTTGTCGCCCGGCCGATTCTTTGCGATCATCGCCCGCAGGCCCTCGAAGTCGATGACCTTCTTGCCGTCGTACTCGTCGATCACATCCTCCAGCATCATACCGGCTTTCTCGGCGGCGCTGTTCGCCGTTACTCTCTGGATGACGCACGGCTGTTGGCCCGGCGGGCATCCGACGCCCAGAAAGCCTCCTTGGCGGTAGTCGACGTTGGCACCGACTAAGGCACGCGCGAGTTCGTCCCTTCCCGCAGGGGTCATCCCGGTGCCGTAGATTTGCACTTCCCCGATCCCCTGAAACTCCTTCAACGTTTGCACCGATTGGTCCGTGATGTCCAAGTACATGAGAGCAATCGCTTGGAGCCCCTTCATCCCCTTTAGGTGTTTGATCCCCTCGTCGGTAACCGAAGCTCGCTTGATCAACAGACTGGATAGACCGGTCAACTTGGGCACATGCTTCAGCCACTGGTCGTTGACCTGCGGTCCCTGAAAGATCAAATCGTTGACACCACGTAGCCATCGCAGTCGCGCCAGATCTTTGTCCTCGCCACGCCACTTTTCGCCGAACTCGATCGAGCGCCGTCCGACCATGGGAATGCCGAATTGCGGCGCATAACTTCCCACGTTGGCCCCCAGTCGTTTCAGTTCGTCCAAGGCTCGGTCGTGGCGTATCTCGCCCAACTTGGCCAATGTCGCCGCAGCGCGCCGTGCTGCGGTCGTACCGCGAAACTCGGCTATCTTCTCCAAAGCGGCGCAGGCGACTTCCGCGCTTTCTGAATTCACGTCCAACGCCAATTCCTGAAGGATGTACATGCCACGCGTCGTGACCTCCAGATTGTTGCTGGACACGGCTTCGGCGACAGGTTCAACGGCAGTGGCGCCGGCGGCGATCAACCGCTCGGTGGCTACTTCGCGATCAAAGAAGCGATCGGAATCAAGATCCGCCACCCATTTCTTGATCTGTTCTTTCGTGATATCGGAGCCGGCCTTGCCAGTCGGCGGCGCTGGCTTCTCGGCGGCCGACAGCGTGGCACCGGCCACCATCACGATGATAGCACCGAACAATCTAGCCATTTTGGGCCTCTCAGAAGAAACGCGAAACGGCGACGCAGTCGCCTCCTGCTTACGCATGATGTGCATACAAATATGCCGCCTCTGGTTTCATTGTCCAGAGATTCCCACTGAAACGCTAGATGGGAGGACCACTCCGGCAGGATTCGAGGGGAAAACGACGGTTCTTGTCCGGTTGCGATAGACTTCCACGCGGGTTTTCCGTTACCCTCCCCGCCTAATTGCACACAGCACATCATCCACAACTCAGTAGAGGCGCTGCCAATGTCTTTTTCACACGGCCGACGAACGATTTGGTGCTTGCTGGGAGCGATGGCGGCAAGTGTGGCGCACGCCGACGAGTTTCGGGTGGAGACGTTTGTCTACGTAGGCAATCAGAAGGAGGCGATCGCTCAGAACGTGACCTTCTTCACGAGTGGCCTGGTATACGATTTCCCGCTTACCGGCCCGGAGGAGATTACCGTGTTCGACGCGTCTCGGGGCCGTTTTGTGCTGATTGACTGTCGACGCAAGGTGAAGACCACGCTCACGACGAAGGACCTGATCGAATTCACCTCGGCACTAAAGGCCCACGCCGCCGAGGCCGACGGCGTATTTGCCTTTGCGGCCAACCCTCGATTTCAGCATAAGCACGATGCGGAGACCGACTCGCTGACTTTGACCGGCAAGGTGATGACGTACCGGGCGAAGGGCATGCGCCCGAAGATCGAGACAGCCGTGTCGACGTATCGTGATTTCGCCGACTGGTATGCCCGACTGAACGCGACGCGTCCCGGGAGTCTACCACCGTTTGCACGCTTCGAGTTGAACAAGGCGATCGCCGAAAAAGGCATGATCCCCAAAGAAGTGGAATTGACTGTGGCGCCGAGGATGCGGATCGTGGGAAGAAAGCTGGTCATCCGTAGCCGCCACATGGCCAATTGGCGGCTATCCGAAACCGATCGCGAGAGGATCGAAACGGCGGGAACCTACTTAGTCAGTTTCCAGCCGGTTAGCTTCAAGGATTATCGTGCCGAGGCGCAAGTGGCCGCAAAGTGACGGTCCGCGGTCTTCTCTCGCTTGGCTTCGATTCAGACGTAAGCGGGGACGGAGGATAGTAGCAGGCACACTCCGTGTGCCGTCCGCCACGCGGCGCCGCGTCACGAAGCTTCGGGGGACATTGACAGAGACAGGGCCTCCCGTGATTCTGCGGACGGCACACGGAGTGTGCCTGCTACCTTGCATTACGTCTGAATCGCAGCTCGCTTGGTCATCGATCACCAGACCAGACCGGCACCCATATTGAAGCCAACGAGATTCATTTCCAAATCGCTTCCGGTGAACGCCGTGGCGGTACCCGCGTTGGCGGCGACACTCGCTTGGGACTGAGCCCGAGCCCATCCCACGTCGGCGTCCCAATACTGGTACTCGAACGCAATGTGGGCGAATGCAACGGCCGGCATGAATCTCAGATCGTGCTCCCACCGCAGCCCGGCCTGGACCTCACCTATCATTAATTCATCATTGGTTGCGGCGACAGCCAGGTCGAGTTGGCTGTCAAACCCAGGTGCATTGAAGTCAGTCACGGAAACCGCCGTCTGCGCGCTGGATGTCATGTCGCCCCACATCAGCGAGGTGCGGGTCTTCCAGAACAGCTTGACGTTCGAGTTGCTGGCACGGTAAATCGGTCTGTCGCCGCCAAGAGAAAGCGTAATGCCAGAACCGTCGAATTCCGTAATGGCCGTTGCCGTAGCCAGGACCACTGCCGGCGGAACGGCCGTGTCGAGGCTGGTGACCGAAAGGTGCGCCAAATCCTCCAACGAAACATATCGAAAGCCGAGACCAAGATCAAAGCTCCAAGCGCCAGTACCGCAAACACTGCGCATGACCTCGACATCAACGACATAGGTCTCCAAGAGGGATTCTCTGGTGAATCCTCGGTCGCCTCCGCCAACTACCGCATCGAAGTCGTATCCGGCGTCGTTCTGATGCCAGAATCGTCCAAGGACGGACCAATCGCCGTATTTCGTACCGAGCCAGAAGCGCGGACCGAAACGCATGTTCTCGTCCGCAATGGTCGAGAATGAACTTGCCGGCGCGGCCACCGTGGCCTGTGCCAAACTCCCTTGGCGGCTGGGCACTAGGAAGGTGGTCTCGGCGCCGAAGATACACTGCCAACCAACGGGGCGTGGGTACTCAAACTCGCCATCGAAATAGCCATGACCGGGCGTCACCCCCGGCTCCATCATGGCGCCGGAATCGTCAACGTAAGCCTCCATCGGATAGACCGTCTCGGCGGGCTCGGCCTGCACGTCCTCGGTCGACGACCCGAACATGTGCCTTGGGTTGCCAACACTGCCGCGCGGCCCGAAGAAAAAGCGGTTCGCCCTGGCACGGTCGTCTTCAGCAGGTCCGCTGGCGGGTAACGGGAACGTCAGTTGATAACCGTCGCCTTCCGTGTCGTCGGTTTCTCGGGGCACTGCGGACGCGTTGTCGGTCTGCGGATAGCGATGACTTGCGTCGTGTGGCGACGCGTCTACCGCGTCTGACGGATAGGTGGTTGTCGTCAGGGGTCGCAGGGGATTCTCGAGCGGCGGCGGGGCGAACATCGGAGACTCGGCGGTGGGTAGGGCCACCGCTGTTGCGGGTTCGCTAATCGGCGATTGGCCAGTGGGGGCCGAGTTCTGCTCGACCTCCGGCAGGCTGGCAACGAAAGGTTGGTACGTTGGACGGTTGTAGATTTGTGCGTGCACTGCGCCGCCCGCAGCGAAGGCACATAGCCAGCCCACCGTCGGTAGCAGGCAGAATGGTCCCGTTTTCATTTTCCTGTAAGCTCCTGTGTTGGGTTTTCACTCGCCCGAGTCATGAAACCCACCAGCAGTCCTCCTTGGTTGTCTCCGTGTCATGTAGGTATCGTCATTCGTGAAGAACCACGTCGACAGATAACCGCCGGCGCGCCGTGAACGTAAAAACGCCTACACGCCGGACAGCCCCTATTCGCGGTTTCTGTGCTTTCTTTTCGCCCAGAGACACCAACGTTACGGAAGTCGCATGCCAACCTGGTTCGGATGACGAATGTAACGAATTTTTCTGCCAGCACCGGCGGCCGAGTGCACGTCCAGAGGGCAACGACCGCCAACGATGGCTCGGAGTACGACGTGTAGATTCCTCCGTTGGCGATAATGCCGCCGCAAACAGCAGGATTGCGGCAAAGTGGAGGTCCCGCCGCAGAAGCGCGGGCGTCGCCTGATCGGCACCATCACGCCGCCTGATCGGCATCTAATCCGGAACTTCGACGAGCCAAGCCTCGGAAATCACCGCATTGGGGCCTCGCACCAGTTCGATGAGGCAATCGAAGCTCCCCGCCTTGACCAACTCCGAAGGGATTTCAAAGGAATACGTCTTTCCGAGTTCGCTCTTCTCATAATACGCAGGTAACGCCGTCGGTTCCAGAGCCGGAAAGGACCGGCTTCCGTCTTTGGACTGCAGTCGGATTGATTGAGTCCTTCTGCCGTTGTCGAAGTCCCACCAACTGATAAACAGTTTGTACTTTTTCCCAGAGCGAAGGCCTTCGATTTGAAGACGAGCCGGGTTTCCGGACACGACATAGCCAAAGGCAGGTTCCGATTCGAATACGTCGCGCGAACCAGGAAACAGATAGGCATCTCCTTCGACGGAGATTGTTTCGCCTGAACGAGCCGTCTTGTCCCACTCTCGTCCGCAATCGGCGTAGACGAGGAGTTTCTCTCTTTGCTTCAGTCCTTGTTCAATCTGACGAACGCGGGCATCCAACTCCTCTCGTACGACGGGATAATATCTCCCTTCGATGATCGGCTTTGCGGGCGAGACGACCTTCGCCGGTGCCGCGGGTACCTGCTTGTGTCCGAGCCATAAAACGGCGTTGCGGAGTATCGTTACGAATTCCTGGCTCTTAAGTGCCTGCAAATCGTGCCCAAGAACCGTCGTAAAAACGTGCCCCTTACCGTACTTGTGAAGATGAGCCATAGGAAAAGGCTTGTTGACATTGATCGACATTGCTTCCGCCAACACCTCGATCGGTCGTCCTTCCAACGCGAAACAGGTATAGAGTTCATCAAGAGTTTTGAAGTCGGGAACGGATTTCATGATCGGATGATCTCTCTTGACAATCTTGACTTGAAATTCGCGGAGAGGATCATGTCCGGGCAGCGAACGATCATAGACTCGACCAATGATCTTTTCGACACGCTCTTTGTGCGTCTCGAAAACACCAATTGCCAGGTGGTAGACGACGATTCCTTTTCCGCTGTCGAGGAACTTCTCAATGTTGCTCAACGCCAAATCATCATCCAACGAAGGGCTGTCGTCTTTGGAGTTCCAAAAATTGAAGAAAAGGACGTCATAATCGAGAATCTCATCCCAACAGAGAACGTTGAAATTGGTCTCCAGCCTGACTTCGATGTCAGGACAAGAAGTAAGCTGTTTGGCAATTTGCGGAGCGGTTTCTCGCCAATTGTGATACTCGATTCCTGTGATCACGAGGACCTTCACTCGTTTGTTGGCAGAAGAGGCTGCTGGTTCTGCGGCGCACAGCGATCCGCAAACAACACCCAACTGCAGAATCACCGTGAACAATCGAAACGACCGAAGTGGATTGAGTGGAAACATCGTTGAATCCGAGAGGGAGAGAATCCGAGGCGAAAGACAAAAGTCGAAGGGATATTGGCGAAACAACGATCCCGTTCTTAACCTAAACGTTCGGCAATTCGTAGCCCGCTCGCCGGGGGCGGATCATCGACGGGTGGTTGTTTGCTTCCTCGTCATCGACGAACCGCTCCGATGCGGCGTCGAACTTCAGTTTTCGTTTGATTTCCCGGGCAATGACTCCGAAATGACAGAGCATCGTATGGTAATGGGCGATTTCAACTGTCGCAATCGGGTCCTTCCGACTCCGCACGCAGTCGAGCCAGTTCTTGACGTGTCCCGACTCTGAAGGACCTAGATCCTCCGGCATTGCCGCGGCAATCTCCGCCGGGTTCGTGCGGAACTGATTTCGATTGATTTCGGCCTTTCCTTTGCTACCGAAGAAGATACCGCCAAAAGCGGGTCCCCCTACGCCTTCTGCGCGCATGATAACCGTCGTACCATCGGCGTACTTCATGTAGAAGGGGCTTCGATTCCTGGGATTGTTCGTTTCTCTCGTACACAGTTCCACCGGAAGTTCTTTGTCTTTGTTCAGCGCCCATTGAACCTGATCGAAAGCGTGGGCTCCGAATCCGGTCATTCCCCAGGTGCTTCCTCCTCCGTCGAAATCGCGATAAAGTCCCCATGCTTCGGTACTTCCCAGCAGATCGGGATCGCACGGGCGAAGTGGAGCCTGATCGGTCCAAAGATCCCAATCGAGTCCTGCGGGAGGAGGCTTGAGCGTTTCCGGGGTTTTGTAGTCTCGCGGAGAAAGGAAGTTGGGAATTTCCACTTTGGAGATTGTACCTATCGCCCCATTGTGGATCTGCTCGACGGCCCAACAATTGATCGGAAGAGAACGCGCTTGCGTACCGACCTGGAACACTCGCTTGTACTTTCGCACAGCCTTGACCAGAAGTTGCCCCTCTTGAACCGTCAACGCAAACGGCTTTTCAGCGTAAACGTCGATCCCTGCGGCAAGAGCGATCAATGCAGGTCGAGCACGAACATGTGTCGGAGTCGTGACGAAAACGCCGTCCAGTTTCTCTTCCTCGAGCATCTGGCAGTAGTTTGCATATTGAGCGGCTTTTTCCGCTTCAGGAGCGGCTTGTTTGTACCAATTGAGGAACGAGGGAATCTGGGGCGCGTTGCAGTCGCAAACGGCCTGGAGATACATTTCCTTCGGCCAATTCAGAAGCTGTCGGATTCGGAGTCCCAGTCCGATGATTCCGATCTTGATTCGATCATTGGCCCCGGGATTGCCGTCCTGAGCGAGCACGTGCCGAGGAATGATGAAAGGGACCGAGGCCGCTGCCACCGTCTTCAAAAATCGCCGCCGATTCGATTGATTCCGGGACATACATTTCTCCTGGACAGTTGAGTGATTGGCATGTTAATAAGGCCTCATCAGCATAGATCGCCGCACCAGCGAAGCGAAGAACTTACTGGGCCACTGCGCGAATCGTGGTCTGCGGCGCGTCTGCAAGGCGATCCTCCGGCAACGCGACTACGCGAAATCCAACGTTGAACACCTTCTGCCAGGCGGGATAGTCGATGCGGAAGGCCGACCGGCGTTGTGGGGGCCGGTCGTTGAACGAGCCTCCGCGCACTGCTTTCCGGCCTTCCGGCTTCGCCGTATTGCGCCCATCGTCGTCGCGGAAGGGATAGGGCCGGTACGTGGACAACGTCCATTCGGCCACGTTCCCGTGCATGTCGTGCAGACCCCAGGCGTTCGCGGGCCCCGGTCCGATGTCGTGGCTGTAGTAGGTCCAGGTCGGCGGCTTGGCCCACGTGTGCTGGTCCTGGGGGTGATAGACCCGGGGCTTCGCCAGTTCATGGGCGCAAGGGCCCGCTGTGCCGGCGCGGCAGGCATATTCCCACTGGGCTTCCGTGGGCAGCGAAAAACGCTGGCCCGTCTTCTGGGATAGCCAGCGGCAGAAATCCATGGCCCGTTTCCACGAGACACGGACGACCGGCTGCGCGGGACCGTTCATCGGGGCGCCGCGCCGCTGGAGACTGTAGTGGCAGAACCCCAACCGTTCCAGCCCGCTGTCGTGTGCCGGGTCGAACTGTTGGAACTGGGAGTTGGTGATCTCGAACCGGCTCATCCAGAAGGGGCGTTTGATTGGTACCCGGGCCATCGGGCGTTCGTCAGACGGCCCGTCTTTGTCGCCCATCACAAATTCCCCCGCAGGGATGTACACCATCTCCAGACGTACACCGGCCCCGAGGTTGACTGTGCGCGCCGGCGCGCCGGCCGCCCGTTGACGTCGTTTGGCCTCCGACGCGTCGAACGGCCAGTTCGGGCAGACGACCTTCTCCGGAGTTGCCGGCTCGGGCGGAGGAACAATCGGATCGGGCTTCTCGGCGGGCGTCGGCGGAATCGCCTCCGGGTCTTCGTCAACACCGATCGCGTACAGGGCCAATAGCTCCTGCCGCCGATCCCGCAGTTCGAGGATCTTGGCTGCCGGCACTGCCACCGTCGCCTCGTGCCAGGTGCCATGGGCCGGGCAGTTCAAGTCGATCCATGTCGACAGACGGTCCCAACTCTCGGCATCCAGCCGAACGCCGTGATGGCCCTTCCTGAGCATTTGCACCAGTTCGGTCGTGTCGGCGTGGAATTCGCACGGCGTGAGCACGGCCCGATCCGGCTCCAGCGAGACATTGCGCACCAGCGGCACCAAGGCGCGGTAGGAGGGCGTGAACTTGGCCGGCCAAGTCAGGTCAGCGAACTCCGATGGTTGGACAACCGCGGGCGCATCGCGCAGGTCGAGGCCGGGCTTGCCCTGGGGACCCGGTTGGCCCGCGTGGCAGCCCACGCAGTACTTGTCCAGGACCGGCTGGACCTCGCGCGCGAAGGAGAAGCCGCGGACTGGCCCGTGCCACGGCGCGATCTCCGAGGGCGGTCGCCTCAGGGCCGTTGCGTTGGCGGTCGACGGCGAAGTCAGTTGCGTCTCGTGGCAGCCCACGCACGAGACCTTCTCGCCGGGCATGGCCGTGAACCAGCTCCGCATCAGTTGAATCGCTTTCCCCTCGCTGTCCAGCGGCTGGACCGAAATCGGCGTATTGGCCGGCACGCGGAAACAGGCGGAACCGTCGTCTTCGACCGGCACGGTTCCCAGTACCCGCTTGGGCTCCCACGGGCCGTCCATGCCCACACGGTCCCACTGGCCGCCGGTCCCCCGGTAGCTGAAGTGGTAGGTGAACAGCCGCAACTTCTTGACGGTCCCCCGCGGCACGCCGATCAACCCTTGGCCGGCATAGATGTCTTGCAGCTCGACCAGCGCGTCGGTCCGCGACAGGTCCACTCGATCGTGAACCACCGGCGGTTTTGGCTGGCGGCGGACCGGGATCGGCTCGAACAGGTTGCTGTCAGGCTTGGTACAGAGCGGCACGATGTTGTCGAAGACGTCGACCAGGTAGATGCCGAACTTGCCTTGGTAATTCCTCCCGTCGGGCGTGCTTGGCAACCGGGCCGAGACAAGGAAGTACTTCTCGCTCAAGGGATACGGATGAATGAAACGGGCCCACGGCGAGACCTTGTTCATCCAGTCGGCAAAGACCGGTTCCACGGCCTGGCCAAACCCGGGAATGCGCTGGACGGCCCCATCGGTCTGTCGGCGTCCCTTGCCTGAGTCGAAGACCACGAGGTTTCCGTACGATCCCTCGTCGTGGTGCCCTTTGACGATTCCGACGAACTTGCTGGGGCTGTCGGGAAGAGGGCGTGCGTGGAAGATCCGGTTGGGCCAGTAGGACCCGCTCCCGTACAGCTCGCGCTGGCCGGTCCCGTCGGGGTTCATCTGGAACAGCAGACCCGAGAAAGTGTGCGGCAGATCGCAGTATTCCCAGCGTGCATACATAACCCGCCCGTCGTTCATCACGCGGGGAAACCAGTTGAACTCCTGGTCGAAGCACAGGCGACGGATCTGGCCTTGCGGGGTCATCAGGCTGAGGGTCTCGGTGTCCCC
>JADHUC010000197.1 GCA_016784735.1 Pirellulaceae bacterium
CACCTGCACTTTAGGGTGTGTCTGGGACGATCAGGTGAAATTGGTATTGTCTTAAGAGTAGGCTCTCCGGATGCCCTGGCTTTCTGGGAAGGAAAGGCCACATCAGGAGAGCCACGGATGGGCAAGCGTAAACGATCCAAGAAACGTCCACAACCCCGACACAAAGGCACGGAAACAACCGTCACAGCACGATAGACGAAAGCGTTTACAGGACCCAAACCCTAAACGAAAACGCACTACCGGTGCCAAGTTCCCCCTCACCCAGCGAGTCCTCAACTTCGTGACTCCCATGCTCAACACTCCCGATCGACGAATTGCCTGGCGGTTGCCGATCATTCTCGCGGGGATGTTGTTCGCCGAAGGGAGACGAACCGCCAGCCGCTGGCTCGTCGCGGCCGGAGTCAAAGACGATTGGGATCGCTTTTATGACTTCCTCATCAGCCTCGGCAAGAAGACGCAACAGACCGCGGCTGCCTTGGTGCAGCAACTGGTGGCCAAGTTTTCTGCCGCGGACAACGATCGCATTCTCCTGGCCCTCGACGATTCGCCCACCCAACGCAACGGGCCACACGTCGAAGGAGCCGGCGTCCATCACCATCCCACGCCCGGACCCGCCGACGGAATAGGTTGTACGGCCATGTCTGGGTCACGCTGAGTTGGCTGGCCACGCATCCTCACTCTGAGTCCCGCCCCCGACAAACAAAAATTCCGCCGACTCGCCGAAGCCCTGTTCGATCTTTGTGTGTGAAACGACAAACCGAAAATCAAATCGCCTAGAGTGGTATTCATTCGGGACGCCTCCCGCCAACTGGACTCGTGGCAATGCCACCCGCAGGACTTATCCGACTCGTCCTGACCGTCGGTTTCACGCAACCGGCCCGAAGCCTCGTCCAGGAATCTGCACCATGCCGATGTAATGATTCCCGCGGAATAGTCGCCATTCTTCTCGTAGACCGCCGCCGACGTTCCTAACAGACCGATCAATTCGACGACGATATCCAGCAACCGCTCTTCACCGACCGCATCCGGAATTTCGCAGCACGAGTTCGATTCCGCTTGATCGCTATAGGCTCTCACCCAGCGTTTGAAGGCGGATTGGATTGACGACCTTGTCGCGGACGGAGAGGCTCAGATACCCTCCCCATACCACCGATGTCGGAGTAGATGCCCCCTGCATGCGACTCTCGCCGTTGGTAGAACGTCCGACGGCTGGTTTGAGACTGCCTCCGAGCTTCGCTCGAACCACTAACCTAAGCGAGTCCCACTCGCGCAGGATACTGTTCCTCTAACGGGCAACGTAGCGAGAGCCGAGCCGCAGTTGCACCCCCATTTCCAGGAAATACGGAGTTTTCGCATTACCGGCATGGGATGCGAGTGCCATGTGAACGAGGGGTGCAATAATGCCAGTATGGGGCTCCAGTGATTTGCGCCATGTGCAGCCCGAAAGGTGTGTTTTCGGAGCCGTGTCCGCATTGGAACGTCGCGAAGTGCGGGTCCCGTTCGGCAGCCGGGAGCTACTGAGTCCGTTTTGTTCAAGTTTCGGCTGTCGCGGGGATCAGCTTGCCAGCTTTGTTCAGACCCGCCTGCTTCCAAAGCTGGTCCAGGAAAATGGCGCACTTGTCCACGCTCAAGTCGCGTGGGACGCGCGACAACTGGCTGCTGTGGGGCAGGATCGTAATCGGCCCTTCATAGTCGCCCTCGGCCAACAGACGGATCAATGGGACGTAGTCGGCGAGTGTTTCCTCGGTGGGCAACAACCGCTGAGTCTCGTCTATTGTCGCGAAGTCGGCATCGGGGGGCATGTCGGCGATCGAGACACTGACGATCTGCTGGCTAGTCAGTTCGCTGAGTTGATCGTTGCCGCCGCCTCCGACTTTCCAATCCCACGTATCCAGCGCCAAGCCAACACTGTCGGACCCCGTATTCTTGACCAGCGTCAGCACCTCCTCGGCCCGATGAATGAACGGAAATGCCGCGTCTTCGCGTTGTTTGGCCACGGGCCTAAAACCAACTCCCAAACGCATGCCGTGCTTGGCCAGCACGCCGCCCGCCTTGCTCAAGCGTTCACGGTGCTGCTCGAAATTCTCCGGATAAGGCGTGTCGGATTTCGGTTCAATCTTCACCGTCGCATAACTAAACCCGACCTCGGCCGCCGTTTCGGCTATGCCTGCGAGTTTCTCTAGGTCGCCATTGAACTTGTCTTCGTTGGCGCCAATATCCACGGGCAACGTCCAACCGCTGACCTTCACTTTGCCGCTTTGGATGTACCTTGTGGCTTCTTCAATTCCCTGTAGAGTTGCACGCTTGAGCAATTCCCCCGCGTCCAGATCGAAGCTGCGGAATCCATAGGTCAACGTCAACTCGATCAGCTCGCTTTGGCGTCCCGAAACTCCCAATGATTGCGGGTTCAGGTTTCTGTACATCTTTATCCTCTCCGGGGGATTCTGTCGGTCAGCATCGCCAGGGGCGACAAGAAAGCTAATATTTTAGTGGAATCCCGGACTTTGTTCAAAGGGGGAGGCAGAGGCCGCCTGATTGGTACAATTCGCCGCCATGGAACTACAGCTTTGGCACATCCTGGTTCTTGCCGTCGTGCAGGGAATCGCTGAATTTCTTCCCATCAGTTCGAGCGGGCACGTGGTAATCGTGGCCGAGTTGCTTGCCCCGGGCGGTGCGAGGGATTTCGATGTCAGCGATGTGAATATTGTGTTGCACGTCGGGACGCTGCTGTCGATCCTGGTGTTCTATTGGCGGCGTATCGTCCGGCTGATGGTCCAGGACCGGAGGACCATTGGATTGCTGATTGTGGGCACAATTCCGGCGGTTGTGGTCGGCGTGCCGGTCAAGATGTTCCAATCAGGTCTCTTGGAGAGCCCTCTTCTGTCCGGAGCTTTGCTGATCGTGACCGGAGCGATGCTGATTTGGGTCTCCCGACGCCAGTTCGGCGAGGGGGATTACCGAGACCTCAGCCACCGCGGCGCGCTACTGATTGGCTGCGGCCAGGCAGCGGCGATCCTGCCGGGATTGTCCCGCAGTGGGGCGACCATCTCGGCGGGACTTGGTCTGGGACTGTCGCCCAACGCTGCGGCCACGTTCGCCTTCCTGCTGGCCATACCCGCTATTGGTGGTGCAGGCTCGCTGGAAGTGATGTCCATGATAAAGGACCACGAAGCGTCTTCCACGCCGATTGGGTATTTGCTGTTGGGAGCTTTTGTCTCGTTTGCCGTCGGCTTCGCGTCCCTGTGGTGGCTGGTTCGCTTGCTGGAACGCGGCCGTTTCCGATGGTTCGCCGCGTGGTGCATCCCCGTAGGCGTCATCGTCGTGCTATGGCAGTTGCTCGCGCCCCAGTAGGTCCCGTCTGCCGGACGGGACCTTCGGGTTGGAGTTCACGCTTTAGCGTATCTTGTCCTTTTCGGACTCCCGGAAGAAGCACGCTAAAGCGTGAACTCCAGCGACAAAGCTCCAGGTCCCGTCCGGCAGACGGGACCTACTGGCCCTTGCCCTTCCGCAGTGTCTGCCGAATAACCTCCAAGCGTTGGGCCAGTCTGGCCTCGAAACCGCGGTTCGCTGGGCGGTAGTATTCCCGATCCACGCCCAGGTAGTCCTGCTCGGCGACGCCGGATTCGGCGTCGTGCGAGTACTGATAGTCCTCGCCGTGGCCCAGCTTCTTTGCGCCAGGGTAATGGGCGTCGCGAAGATGGACGGGAACGGGCAATACGCGTCCTTCGCGGATATCACGGCGAGCTTCCGCGATGGCTACCGTGGCGGCGTTCGACTTGGGAGCGCATGCCAGATAGGTTACCGCTTGGCTGAGGGTCAATTGGCATTCCGGCAGGCCGACGAATTCGCAAGCCTGCATGGCGGCAACGGCGATGGGCAACGCTTGAGGGTCCGCATTGCCGATGTCTTCGCTGGCCAAGATGATCAATCGGCGGCAAACAAAACGAATATCCTCGCCGCCTTCCAGCATGCGAGCGAGCCAGTACAGCGACGCATCGGGATCGGAGCCCCGGATGCTCTTGATCAATGCGCTGGCCGTGTCGTAGTGGGCGTCGCCGGACCCGTCGTACTCCACTGCCTTGCGCTGGACCGATTCCTCGGCCAACCGGCGGTCGAACTCCAGTGGCCGTGTCTCGCTGGATAGTACGCCGATTTCCAGCGTAGCGAGGGCGCGACGTGCATCGCCGTCGCAGACCTCGGACATGAAGTCCAGGGCATCTTCGTGCAGACGCACGTCGTGCCGCCCCAGGCCTCGGTGCGAGTCCGCCAACGCTCGTCGAAGCAAGGTCTTGATGTCGTCCGGCGAAAGCGCTTCGAACTGGAACACCTGACTGCGGCTGACCAATGCACTGTTGACTGCAAAGAATGGGTTGGCCGTGGTAGCGCCGATCAGCGTGACGATGCCGTCCTCGACGTCCGGCAACAGAACGTCTTGCTGGGTCTTGCTGAAGCGATGGATTTCGTCGACAAACAGGATGGTCTTTCTGCCACCAGCGGCCAGTTCGTCGCGAGCACCGGTCATCAGCGTTCGCAGTTCCTTCACGCCCGCCATAACGGCGCTCAACTGTCGGAAATAACTGCGACTTTCGGTCGCCAGCAGCCTGGCCAAGGTGGTCTTTCCGGACCCTGGCGGACCGTAGAAGATGACCGATCCCAGCCGATCCGCCTGCAACAGGCGGCGAAGCAACTTGCCTTCGCCCAAAAAGTGCCTCTGGCCAACGAACTCGTCCAACGAAGCCGGCCGCATGCGAGCGGCCAACGGTTGGACGCGCCGGAGGTTATTGGATTCTGTCTTTTCAAACAGCGGTTCTTCGGACATGGCAGTACCATCCGTTGCTCTCTTGCTTTCATGGACGCATTCTGTGGGGCACATTTCCGACGTGCCTTGGACAGCGCCACTAGATGGTCGGGTTTCCCGTGGTCGGAGTCAAGAATGGTCCCGGCATCCAAAGGCCAGAATATGATCCACGTAGCCCTCGCCGTCATGCGATCTTCTTGACGGAACACGTTCGATCGCAGTAGTATAGATCACATCATGGGCCGATGTAGGCTGCCGACAACAGACATTGAGTGGCGATTCGCTTGTGCTCAGACGCACGGCGGGCGTCAACGCACAACCACGATTAGTTGGAGGAGACGATTATGTTACACCGACGATTCCTTCTGTCTTTGATTGCGCTGGCGAGTCTGCTGCTGCCGGGATTCGGGATGCGGGCGGATGCGGACCTTGGATTGGAGTCAAAATGTCCGCTATCGGATCCCCATCAGGCCAAGATCGACGAACGGATTGTGGGCACATGGCGAGCAATTATCCAAGAGAAGACGTACTACCTTCACGTCGGAACAGGCAATGTTGTTGGACAGTCCAACTGGATGGAATTGGTTCTGGTGAACCCGGGCGACAAACCGACGTTCTATTTGCATCACAAAATTGGCTTTCCAAGCACCGTTGATGACGAGAGCTTTTTCAGCATTGCGAATCTGTCCGTGCTGATATCCCAATTGCGCGGTTCCGAGACGAAGGACCTGATGTCCGCGGTCGGAAGATGGGACATCTTCAAGTACGACGTGACCGAGGATTACCTCGATGTTTGGGCCCCGGACCAGAACGTCGTTCGAGAAGCCATCAAAGCAGGAAAGATCAAGGGTACCGAAGCAAGCACTGATGACACGACAGAGAACCTTATTCGGTTCTTGGAATCGTCGGCTGAAAAGGTATTTGTGAAGAAAGTTCGGTACACACGCGTGAAGTAATAGGTCTGGCACACGGGATCACAGCGAGAGCACGTAAGCGATCAGATCGTCGATTTCTTGCGGCGTGAGGTCCCGGAGGTTCCCGTGTAGGTGCTCGGGGTCGTGCTCCGTTAAAGCCTCTTTGATGGTGACGGCGCGGCCGTCGTGATAGTAAGGGGCCGTGCGGTATGCCTCGACCAGCGACGGCGTATCGTATTGGGCGTCCGGTTCGTTGGAGGTGCCCGTGCCCACGTCGTAGGTTTCCTTGTCGGTGAAGTAGGGTGCCGGGTGGCAAGTGGCGCAGGCGGCCTTACCTTCGAACAGCACCTTGCCCCGCCTGGCCGCTTCGGCAAGCTGCGGCAGGTTCGGATTGCGCTCCGGAGTGAGCGACATCGTGTAGGCCAGCAGGTCATCGACGTCGGCCGAATCAGGCTCGATCACATGGCTACCGACCACGCCGGTCTGAATGCACTCTCGCGGATTAGGCCGCGTGGCTCGGCGGTTGTGCGGCGCAGTGTGGTGCATGTTGACCAGGCTGATTACGTCTTTGCCGTTGTCGATCCCGTCTCGCATGAAATCCCAGGGCAGCCCGTCGATGCGACCGTCGTCGAGATGGCACGATGCACAACTGTGCCAGCGTTGGAAGCAACGGGTGGCGTCGTGGAAGTAGATTTCGCCGCGGCGCGAAGCGTCGGGCTCGAACTGGTCTCCCACGGCGACCGTACTTAACAGCTTTCCGTCGTCCGCATCCAGCACACCCACCGTGCCGGCATAGTAGTTGGCCACATAGAGCTTGTCTCTGTCGGGGGAAAGCGCCAGGCCGGTCGGGCCCTTGCCACCCGAAGGTGACCGGCGGATCGTTCGAGAAATGAAGAGTGCCGTCAGGTCGTTGGCCAATTCGGCGATCTGGCTTCTGTCGTTCTTGATGCGGACCCAAATGTTGTCCCGCATTCCGTCCTTCAGTTCGGCAATTTCGGGCGAGACGTTCCCTTCGAGCAGTTCGTGGATGCGACCGATGTCGACCGTCGAGACCTCGTGGACGCCGCGGTGGCTGATCCAGAGAGTCTTGCCGTCGGCCGAGCCGACCACCGCCCAGGGATCGGCAGCACCCTTGGTCAGTTCGTCCAACAGCACGGTCGCCAATCGCTTTCCCGCCGCCACGTCGATGATGCTCAAGGCGTAGGTGTGGACCCAGCCCAATTCCAGTTGCGTAATCGGAAAGTTGAAACGGCCGAGGATATGAACCACGTAGGCCCACTTACCCTGGGGGCCGATCCAAGCGCCACGGGCCATCGTCGAACCTGGCGGTAACTTGACCCGCGCCACCTGCTCGATGGCGGCCGTGTCGATGATGCTGACCTCGGCGGCCAACTCAGTATCCGTTCCCGGGCCGTGCGGCAGAAAATTGGGAACGACCAATCGCGACTCGTCCGCGGTGATCGCGACAAACGCCGGGTCACGCACCACGGCGATTTGCTTGATCTCTTCACCGGTGGCCGCGTTCACGACCGAGACCGTATGGTTGCCGCGATTCGCGCAGTACAGCCGCCCCGTGACTTCGGCCAAGGCCAACGCGACCGGCCACGGGCCGACCGGGATCTGGCGGGTAATGACGCCTTTGGCGATATCGACCACAGCGATGGAATCTGCCTTCCGCTGGGCAACATACAGCGTCTTGCCATCGGACGAGAGCGCCAGGCCGTTGGGCTCGCCGGCGATGGCCACCTGACGGACCTTCTTGCCGGCCACCGCGTCGAGGACTACGACACATCCGGCCGTTTTGTCCAAAACATAGAGCGTCATGCCGTCGGGAGAGACAGCCACCGCCAGCGGCGAGCGGTAGTTCGCCGCCCACGCCGCCGCGCTCACGCAAATAACAACGGCAATCATCCCGGTCAATCTCAGGATCATCATCCGACAGTACCGTTTCGTCGAAGCTAACCGCTCAAAATCCAGCACGCGCCAGACAATCAGAGCCGGCGTTTCGATTACTCTTCAGCTTCTTCCTTCTCGACTTCTTCAATCGCTTTGATGACCTGCTCGGCTTCTTCAGGATCCAGCTCATCGGCCGGTGGATCAGTTGATTCGTCAGTCATTATGGTCTCTCCTCAATGGGACGTGGTCTTGAACATTCGTCACTCGGATCGACGACGTGGGGATTCCGCCGCATCCACATTCTCTGGAGGTGTTTGCGGCCGTTCGACACTCTTCAAACTCGGCGCTCGCATTTTGGCAGAAATTGAGCGCAGGAAAAAGACGATCGATTAGCAGGTGGCTGGGGAATACGCCTTCTCGTCTGGGCTTCTGAATCGGGAGGTAGTTGTTTCACGCTTTCCAAGCGAAACTCCCAGGCTCACGGGCCACCAATCACCACCGCAACCGCCTGCCCCGTCTCCGATTGGTTCAAGACCAATGCCACGCTATTGGTCGTTCTCAACGGTTCGTCGCGAATCACGTTAACCGGGCACGAAGGGTCCGGACGCTGGTAGTTGAGCGTAGGCGGGACTTCGCCGTCGGTAATCGCCAAGACGCTGGCCGCCATCTCGACCGCGCCGGCCCCTGCGCCCAAGCATCCGAAGTAGCTCTTGGGCGCGGTTACCGGCGTATCGCCCAAACAGTCGTGAATGGCTTGCGCCTCGACTTGGTCCGGTGCAATCTGGCTCGTACCGTTAGCGTTGACATGGCCAACATCTGCGGCTGTGACTTCGGCGTTACGCAAAGCGGCGTTGATCGATCGACGAATCCCATCAACGCAACCTCCGCGCTGATTGGCGCCGCCACCTAAACTACGGCCGTACCCCAGCACGCGGGCGACAATGTTCGCACCGCGCGCTTCGGCATGTTCACGGCTCTCCAAAACAAGAGCACCCGCGCCTTCGCCAATTACGCCGCCATCCCGATCGGCGTCAAAGGGCCGAGACGCCGCCTGCGGATCGTCGTGCCGATGCGACCACACGCCATCGCCGCGATAGAGGATCCGGGTCAGATTGATGCGAGTACCGGCACCACCGGTGACCATCACGTCGGCATGGCCGCGTTGAATGACGCTGACGCTCTCTATCAACGCCAACAGGCACGACGCTTCGTCCAGGGTGATCGTGTTGTTGGGTCCGCGCGCGTCTTCGGTAATAGCCACGTGGCAGGCGACCATGTTCGGCAGTTGCTTCAACATCCACAGGGGATTCAGATCGCTCATCGCGCCTTCGCCCCACAATTCCGGCCGCAACTGGCCGTCGACAACGCATTTTCGGTAGGCGTCGGCAAGCTCGTGCAAATCACAGTAGAACATCTCCGCGCCCAACACGACGCCATAACGATCCGGATCCACGTCGCCTTTGCTCAGCTTAGAGTCTTGGATGGCCAGCGCTGCCGCGGAGTAGCCCGTCTGGATTTCGCGGCACATGAGCTTGAGGCTCTTGCGAGGCTTGACGAATTGCTTGGCATCAAAGTCCTTGATTTCGCCCCCGAATTTCACCCGCAAATCGGTATCGGCAGCGAAGGAAAGGGGGCCAACTCCGCTTTGGCCCGTGCGAAGCGAATTCCAGAACGCCTCCTTGCCGATGCCGATAGGGCTGACGACACCAACCCCCGTGATGACAACTTCAGTATTGTTCGCCATTTAGATACAGCTCAACTTAGTGGCAATGTGGCGAATCACATGTACCATATCTACTTATCGCCGAATCGTCGGCCGTGGAATACTAGTCCCGGCCCCATTACGGGTTGCGCCGCCCAGTGGTCTCCAGGATGGCAATCAGCATGAGTACGCAAAGGACCATCAGCAGAATAATCCCCGCTCCGATGGCATCCACTCGATGCAACAACAGGGCGCCTAGCCCGCAAGTGGCAGTCGTCAGATAGATAGTAAGGACCGCTTGCCCTTTCGTCAAACCGAGTTCGACCAGCCGATGCGAGAAGTGACTCTTGTCCGCTTGAAATGGGCTTCGGCCTTCGCGAAGGCGAATCCACAGCACGGTGAGCATGTCGTACAGCGGCACGGCCATGACGCACAGCGGAGCAAGAACCGCGTGCTGGGCGGCGGTACCATAACTGGCAAAGGTCGCCAGCAACGTCATGACGGCGATCAAGAAACCCACGAAGTAGCTGCCGGCATCGCCCATGAACAACTTGGCAACCGGCCGATTGTGCCATAGGAATCCCACCAGCGCGCCCACCAACACGAGTAGGAATCCGCCGACGAACAACTGAGGCCCGTTTGCGTCCGGCGCCCGGACCGTCAACAACACCGTGGCCAGCAAGCCGGACGCAATGGCGGCGATGCCCGACGACAGGCCGTCCATGTTGTCGAGCATATTGAAAGCATTGACCAGGGCCACAATCCACAGAACCGATAGAAGCCAAGTCACGCCGGGGATGTCAATAAAGGCCGTCAGCCGCCAATCCTGCCATGTAACGCACGCGGCGGCCACGGCGAATTGAGTGCCCAGACGTAATTGCCACGGCAGCCCCCAGCGGTCGTCCGCCAGGCCCACCAGCATCAACACGGTCCCCGCTCCGACCACGGTCCACAAAGCCGCTGACTGTTGCGCAAGACCGTCGATGTGCGCCCGTGCGAACTGCGGCACGATGCCGATATCCAGCCGACCGGAATCCACAAGCCACAGAATGAGTTGGCCGACCGCCAGTGGGCCGACCACGGCGAGCCAGATCGCCAGGCCGCCACCCAACGGTGTCGACGTCGTATGGACCTTCCGCTCGCCCGGTTTGTCCAGCAGCCCCCACGACGGCGCCCAACGACGAACGAGGTACGCGACCGCCCAAGCGACGAGCAGACTTGGCATCACGGCCGCGGGGACAAACCAAAATGGGACTTCGATCGACATGTTCTTGATTTACGAGTTGTCGTTATTGTTCCTCGACCGTTGGAGTTCACGCTTTAGCGTGCCGCATTCCCTGAAGTCTGCGAAAGAGCACGCTAAAGCGTGAACTCCAACAGGTGCCACACATGGCTGAAGTACTACTTCTTTTTTCTTTTTCCGATTGCCCCGCGCAGGTAGCTTCGGCAACGGGTAAAATACTCATGATACGTCGAGTTGCGGTAATCCGGATAGGTCCACTCGCGCGGCGTCCATCTTTGGCCCCGATGGCAGTGCAAAGTGACCTCGGCGAAAATCCCTTGGCCCAGGTACAGCCGGTGGTCGCGGTCTTTCGTAGTCGCCAGTACCAACTTGGCCTCGGTCAAGTAGCCCGGATCCAGATTCAACGGCCGCGGCTCCGGGTGGTCGTTTGTCTGGCGGTACTCGTCCTCCCAGGCATTGGTTTGATGTTTGATCTCGACCAGCCGAGCCGCGTCGATCAGATCTTCAAACGCAAGGAACACCTTTCTTAGCCCCGGACCCATCGACTGCTCGTAGTAGTCGGTGTCCTCGAACGCGAACACGTCGCTGCTCGCGGTAATTGGCCCCCAATTTGCGACGGCCTTTTGGCGCGCCCAAGCCAGCGCAGAATCGTACCGGCTGAATGCAGCCAATATCAAAAGGACCGGTGGATGCTGAGTGATCGCGCCCATGTCGTTGAGGAAATGTCCAATGACCAAATCCCAATGACCAACCCCCGAAACCTCATTGGACACTGGGACTTTCGAGGGGACTTAGCCCCATCGCTAGTATGACTTGCCGAAGATCGCGCGGCATGTGCTCGGTTTTCCCGTGACGATGCACGTTCCCGATTCCTCTTCGGCGTCAAGGGGAACGCATCGGATCGTCACCTTCAAGTCCTTCAGCAATTCGTCCACCGCTGGGTCCTCGCTCCAATGGCACGATGCAAAGCCGCCGTGAATCTCCGGGTTTTCCCGGTCCTTCGGCGTGAAGTACTCCTTGAATTCCTCCAGGCTGTCGATCTTGATTGTGTTGGCCTCGCGCAGCTCAAGGGCTCGCTGATACAGTCCCTGCTGCATCTCGTCCAACAAGCTGCCGGCCGTCGTCACGAACTCGTTGCGATCCACGCCGCGCCGCTCGCCCGTATCACGGCGTGCGAGGAACACACCGTTTTTCGCAATGTCCCTGGGCCCGACTTCAGCCCTCAGCGGCACGCCACGTTTGATGTGTTGCCAATTTTTCTCGCCGCCACGGATATCGCGGTCGTCGATCCACGCTCGGATCCGGCCGCCGGAAAACTGCTGGTCGTTCAGTTCGTTCATCAGGCTTTCACAATAAGACAGAACCTGCGCCCGCTCGTCATCACTGCGATAGATCGGCAACACGACGATGTGCTTCGGCGCAAGCTTCGGCGGCAATACCAGCCCGTCGTCGTCGCCGTGCGTCATGACCAGGGCGCCGACCAGTCGTGTCGACACGCCCCACGACGTGGTCCAGGCGTAGACTTCCACACCGTTCTGATCCTGGAACTTGATGTCCTGGGCGCGAGAAAAATTCTGTCCCAAGAAATGTGACGTACCCGCCTGCAGCGCCTTCCGGTCCTGCATCATGGCCTCGATCGTCAAAGTGGAGATCGCGCCGGGGAAACGTTCGCCCGCCGTCTTCTCGCCTTTGATCACCGGCATGGCCATCCAGTTCTCGGCAAAGTCGGCGTAGACGTCCAGCATTTGCGACGTCTCTTCGCGTGCTTCCTCTTCGGTTGCGTGCGCCGTATGACCTTCCTGCCAGAGAAACTCGGTCGTTCGCAGGAACAGCCGTGTGCGCATTTCCCAGCGAACGACATTCGCCCACTGGTTGATCAAGATCGGCAAATCGCGGTAGGACTGGATCCATTGAGCGTACATGGCCCCGATGATGGTCTCACTGGTAGGCCGCACGATCAGTGGTTCTTCAAGTCGGCTGGCCTCGTCCGGCACCAAACCGCCGTCCGGCCCCGGCTTCAGGCGGTGGTGTGTCACGACTGCGCATTCTTTGGCGAACCCCTCGACGTGCTCCGCTTCTTTCTCGAGAAAACTGATCGGGATGAACAGCGGAAAGTAGGCATTTTCGTGCCCGGTGTCTTTGAACATGCCATCCAGGACTCGCTGCATGTTTTCCCAGATCCCCCATCCCCAGGGCTTGATCACCATGCAGCCGCGCACGGGCGAAGTTTCCGCCAGATCGGATGCCTTGATCACCTGTTGATACCATTCGGGGTAGTCTTCCTCGCGAGTAGGGCTGATCGCGTTCTTCTTTGCTTTCGCCATAACTTTCCTTTGCAGTCACGCATGTTCCGGGAAGACAAGATTATGCAGGCTAGGCAGGAACCCCACAAGGCGGACTTCGACCGGGCAACGGAGGAAGCGAAGCAACTGTACAAGAGACGCAAGAAAACGGTGGAACTAAGCTTTGCCGATATCAAAGAGCATCGCGGTCTGCGCCGATTCCCGCGTCGCGGCTTGACTCGCGCCACGACCCAAGTTGGTCTTGCCGTCCTGGTCCACAACCTGCTGGTCGTCCACCGCGTCACCGAAACACAATGAAAACACGGAAATCGGAGGGTACAAAAGTCGGATTGTCTCTAAACGGCGGGCCTAGTACCGCTGCGCGGAGAAGTTCCGTGAAAACGGGGCTGAAATCTCCCTCAAACACGTTCACGATGGCCCTCCGAGGCCATCGCTCGCGTTTCTCGCCCTTCGCGTAATCCGATCAGTAGTGATGGCGAACCTGTGGCCCGTGGCGTCTTCGTCCACACGTCCTTTCCAGGTTCCCACTAGTTTTTTTCGCGCTTCGGCGTCTTCATCCGACGCAAGTGCGGATTGTGCTACGGCAATGACGAAGGCAAGAGCGGCGAATTACGCCATACCGCCGGTGTCTATCCTTGAAATGCCAGGGCATTCGCCTAGAATCGCCCGCAGAGTTCGCAGGTTTTTCCGGTTCGAGCCAAACGAAAGTCTTAACCCAAGGGGGCGCTCACATGGTCGAAAGCGAAACGTTCGCCGAAGCAACGGTTGAAAAGCTTGCAGAGGCGGAGGTCATCATGGCGATTGGGCTGGGTGATCGCCAGGCGCCGAAGGTACTTGTTGGCCGCAAGCAGTTTGTCAGCGCCGCATCGAACCCGGAAACGGCCGTCGAAACCAAGATTCTGCGTGTTGAACTCGCCAGCGACGAAGAACTCGAAGAACTGAAAGCGAGGATCAAAGAGGCCAAAAAGGAACTGGACCCAAGTGTAGAGTAGAGAGCCAACGCATGCCCTACGCCGCCCCCGACGAGGCGAAACGCGTTGTCTTGGTTGCCGCCAACTACTCACCAACACCTGTGTTCCCGTGGGCGCGTGCTAGTACCTCTTCGAGGAGTTCGTCGCCCCAGACCTGTCCCTCGGCCAGGCGCCGCCGCAATAGCAGGAAGTCCACCTCGCGGCAGGCTTTGGTTCCTTCGTGGAAAGCGCGGAAACCGGCACGCCCTTCGGTCATCATGTTCAACGCCAGCCACGCGCGGTTGCTTTCCTTGTTCTTGTTCCAGTGTTCCAGCTTGTGCTTGCGCACGCTTTCGATGGTCTTGGTCAGACAACCAGGCACGGTCAGGGCTAGCGAATAGACCATTGCCTCCACCGCGCGGTCCAAGAGGCTGAGGTCCACTTCGCCTCGCGACATCAGCTCTTTTCCGAAGGCCCGCTCTTCTCCGCGTTTGAACTCGCCGTAAACGATTTGGCCCTGGTCGTCGATCCAACGATTCGTGATCGCGAACGGGTTGGGGGCATACTCGCCCTCGACTCTCAGGGCGGGCACGATCTTGGTCAGCAGACCGAGGCGGTAGGCTTTGTGTGCGCTCCAATGCTCGCAGAGCGTACAGCTTTCCATCGCAGCTTCGACGCCAACGAACAAAGGCAAGAAGTCGGTGCTGCCTCCGTCGGGGGCGGAACCATGCTTCGGTCCAGCCTGGCCGATCAGGGCCAGATCCTGGGCGATCGAAAAATCGCAGGCCATGCCGATCTCCTGCCCTCCGGCAATCCGCATTCCGTTCACGCGGCAGATGACCGGCTTGTCGCAATGCAGGATCGCGCTGACCATGTCGTTGAACAGGCGCATGTACTGGCGATATTCCTCTGGCTGGCCGGCATAGTACTCGGCGTACTCGGACGTGTTCCCACCGGTACAAAACGCTCGATCTCCCGCGCCCGTGAAGACCACGGCGACGCAGGCCCGGTCGTTCGAGGCCCGCCGCATACCGAGAATCACGCCTTTGACCATCTCGGTCGTGTAAGAGTTCAGTTGCCTGGGGTTATCCAGAGTAATCCAAACGTTGTGCAATCCCTGGACAACCTCGCCCACGGGGTCCTTCAAAGGGACCTCTTCGTAGCGGATCCCTGGGTACTCGCGGCTTTCGGTCAGGTCGTGGTTTTTGAATTCCATCGGTTCACGCCTCCGGTACAAGGATCACCCGCTTGGACACCCGGCGGGCGTGTTGGTCCTCGAACGTTTCGTTGATGGTGGAAAGCGGCCGGCGCTCAACAAACGGCTCCAGGGCTACTTTGCCCGATAGCACCAAATCGAGAACCGCCGGGTAGTGTTCGGGCAGGCAACCCCAATTGCCTTGGGCCGTTGCATCCAAGGCCATTAGGTTGGACAGCCGCAATTCGACTTTCGCCGGTGTGTATCCGACCACTGCGAGGTAGCCGCCGTGTCCAAGCAGGCCGAATGCGGTGGCTTGGCCTTGGGGCGTCCCTGATGTCTCGAAGATCCGCTGCCGCCAAGTGGGAATCCCTCGCTCTTTGGCCGGGGCACGCACTTGCCGTCGCAGCTCCTTGAAATCCAGTTGATCGGGCCGAAGTGTCATGGAGGCCCCGTGCGAAGCCAATAGATCAAGTCTCTCCTGGTTGACGTCCAGTGCGACTACGACGGCTCCCAGGGCTGCCGCGAGTTGGACTCCGAACCCGCCGATTCCTCCGGCGCCGACAAATACGGCCAAATCGCCCGCTTCCAGCCCGCTGCGCAGAATCGCCTGGTAGGGCGTCGTCACGGCATCGGCGATCACGGACAACGCAGGCAGGTCCAAGCCCTGCGGATTCTTGGCTTGATCACTCAGATCCGGCACTGGACAGAGACCTCGCGCCGGTGCTCGCAGATGAGTGGCGAACCCGCCGTGTACGTCACAGCCCAGAAAGATCTGTTCCGGACAAATCGCCCCCCGCCCCGATTTGCAGGCCTCGCAAGCTCCGCAAGGAATCACCGCGGCGACGATCACTTCTCGGCCGATCCATGATTCGGCCCCCTCACCGGACTCGACCACGCGACCGCTGACCTCGTGACCGAGGGTCAACGGGAATGGGTGACGCGTCGGCACGCCGTCGTAATAGAACCCCAAGTCGGTGTGGCACACGCCGCATCCGGCGACCTCCACGAGCACTTCGCCCGCTTCCGCCGTCTCGTCCCGCTCTTCCAGGACCATCGGTTCGCCAGGCGATTGGACCATCCAGGATTTGACACGCATGGCTTTTCCTCCAATTGAGGCAGCGGAAGTCAGGCAGGAAGGATATATCTGCGGGTTCGTGGTCTGTCCTGAGGCACTCCAACAAAACTCTGATACCAAGTAGGTCAGGCTGTGCCTGACGGAGACCGGTGCAAGCCGCGTGGACACAATGCGTCAGGCACAGCCTGACCTACGGGTTATTCTCTGAGTTTGTACCGTTGTGTCTTGCCCGTTGCCGTTTTGGGCAATTCGGTGACAAACTCGATCCAGCGAGGGAATTTATAGACGCCGATTTTTTCTTTTACAAATTTTTTCAATTCCTCCGTCAACTCGTCGGACCCTTGATGCCCCTCCTTGAGCATGATGTAGGCTTTGGGTTTGATCAGGTTCTCTTTGTCCGCAATGCCCACAACGGCACTTTCCAGTACGGCCGAATGCTCGATCAGGCAGTTTTCAATCTCGATGGGCGATACCCAGATACCGCCGACTTTCAGCATGTCGTCCGAGCGGCCCTGATACCAGAGATAGCCGTCTTCGTCGCGGTAGTACTTGTCACCAGTGCGAATCCACTGGCCCTGGATGGTGTTCTTGGTCTGCTCGTGCTTGTTCCAGTAGTAGGCGCACGTCGAATCTCCCTTGATCAGCAAATCGCCGATCTCGCCAGTGGGCACCTCTTGGCCATCCTCATCCAGGATCCGGGCTTCATAACCGGGCACGACTTCGCCGGTCGAGCCGGGCTTGACTTGGCCTTGCCGATTCGAGATGAAAATGTGGACGATTTCGGTCGATCCGATGCCGTCCAGGATTTCCACACCGAATCGCTCCAGCCAGCGATCGAACAAGGCGGCCGGCAATGCCTCTCCGGCCGAAACGCTCAGCCGGAGGCTGGACGTATCGAAACGCTCTGCGGCGTCCTCGATTGCCAACATGCCGGCGTAGGCCGTTGGCACGCTGAAGAAAATGGTCGGCTGGAATTCCTGGATGATTTCGTAGAACTTTTCGGGGTTCGGTTTGCCCGGATACAGGATCGTCGTCGCTCCGACGCGGAAGGGGAAGTACAGACCATTGCCCAATCCGTAGGCAAAGAACAGTTTTGCGACGGAAAACGTCCGATCGTTCTCGCTGATGTCCAAGATCGGCTTGGCATACAGATCGGCGGAAACGATCATGTCGTGCTGCAGATGCACCGCACCCTTGGGAAACGCCGTCGTCCCCGAACTGTACAGCCAGAAGCAAGCGTCGTCCTTACTCATCATTTCCGGAGCCAACTCCGGCGAGCTGGCGTCGACGAAGTCACGAAACGAGACGTCGTTCGCACCGGCGTGGCCGACGACAATGATCTTCTGCAAGTAACGAAGCTGGTCTCTGATCGGCTCGATCTGTTCCAGTAGAGGTTCGGCCACAATCAGCACGCGAGCCCGGCTGTCGTTCAGCATGTACTCGTAGCCGTGCGACTTGAGAAGCGTATTAGTAGGAATGGGTACCGCACCGATCTTGATGGCCCCAAAGAAACTGCACACCAATTCGAACGAATCCGGAAGCAGGAGCATCACCCGCTCCTCCATGCGCACGCCCAGTTCCTTCAGAGCGTTGCCGACACGGTTGGTCATTGCCAGCACATCGTTGTACGTGTAGCCGGAGCCGTCGCTGGTATCGAAGATCGCGGTCTTCTCGCCCCGACCAGCTTCCACATTGTCATCCACCAGAACGGCGGCCGCATTCATTCGATCGGGCAGGTTCACTACCGGTTCAGACATGAGTCTTCTACTTTCCAGCTAACGAATTGTGGCTCTCCCAGTACTTCATACCGCTATCCGTCGATTTCTTATTTTCCTGTGTACATCTTGTGGGGTACGTTTCCAACGTGCCTCGGCACGATGGAATCGTGCCCCACGTACGGCTACGGCCCACGGCCGCGTCGTTTAACCGCAAGCCGGAGGCGTGCGCGTCCCAACGGGACCTAGCTCAGAAGACGCGCACGCCTCCGGCTTGCGGTTAAACGTACCTATTTCATCGAAAATCTTAACCGGCCCACGCCAAGAATGAAAGTCTTTTGATCACATACGGTCGCGATGCGCAGTGTGAAACACGAACCCACCCGCACGGGCCCTATAATGCCGCTTACGATCGAATTGGGCGTGATCGGATTTGCTGGCGGCATTCGGCTCGGATAGAATCTAGGGCGATGAAAATGGTATCTGGCGATCGCGGGAGGCAGACAAAGTCCCGAGGTGCTTCAAAGAAAGGCGTGGTGACGATGACGACACAGTCTCAAACCGCCAAAGACGACGTCTGGATTAACACCTCATGCGGCGGCTGTTATGGGCAGTGCGGTATCAAGGCCCACCGAGTCGACGGCCTGCTTGTCGATCTCGTAGGGAATCCCGAAAGCCCCGCCGGCAGCGGCAGGATTTGCGCCAAGGGCGTTGCACAACTCATGACGCTGTACGATCCGCACCGCGTCAACTACCCGGTGAAGCGCACCAATCCCGATAAGGGCGTAGGCGTCGATCCGCGATGGCAACGCATTTCGTGGGAAGAGGCGTTTGAGACCATCGTGTCGAAGCTCAAGACGGCGTACGAGAAGGATCCCCGAGGGGTCTACTTTCAAGCGACAACCGTACAGACCAGCGAAATCCGCTTCGCAGTCGTGGCTTTCATGCGCGCTTTTGGATTCAAGAATTACTGGGTCTCCGGCGGCGGCCTCTGGTGCGGCAACGGCGCGCACTTCATGAACGGCATCACGCATGCATCGTGGTCGATCATACCCGACTGGAACTACAACAACTACACGCTGTATTTCGGCTGCTCGAAGGGCCACGGTGCGGGCCACGCGGCTTTGCAGACGGCCCAGTTCGTCGCGGACGCCCGTGCCCGGGGGATGCGGGCTGTTGTCTTCGATCCATACCTTTCCACGCAAGCGTCCAAAGGCCACGAATGGGTTCCCATCCGGGTCGGTACGGATGGCGCCGCGGCTCTGGGCATGGTCAATGTGATTGTGAATGAACTGGGCACCTACGATGCCGAGTACCTAAGACTGAAAACAAACGCCGCCTACCTGATTCAATCAGACGGCCACTACAAGAGAGACGCGGAGTCTAACAAGCCGCTCGTCTGGGACCCCGAGGACGGGAAGGCGAAAACCTTTGACGACGAATCCATCAAGGATTTCGCCCTGGAAGGCGAGTATCAGGTTAACGGCTCGACGGTCACGCCGGCATTCCAACTGGTGAAGGAACACCTGAAGAAAGAATACCCGCTCGAGAAGGTCTCGGAGATTACGTCCGTCCCGGTGACAACACTCCGTCGCATCGCGAAGGAATTCGTCGTGCAGGCGCGGATCGGCAGCACGATCTCGATTGACGGGAAGCAATTACCACTGCGACCGGCTGCCGCGATTTTCTTCAGGGGAAGCCAGGGGCATCGCGACTCGGGTTGGACGTGCCTGTGCATCGACCTTCTGAACCAAGTGGTGGGAGCCTCCGACGTGCCCGGCGGAGCGATGGGGCACGGGCCTCCGGTTTCGCAGGGGCACCCGGACACGGGCAAGCCCAATACGGTGCCCTACCCGTGCCCGGACGGTCTGATGATTGTCAAGGGCTGGGTATACGATCATAAACCTTATCCGTTGCGAGACCCCGTACCGCCCCAGCGGCTCGACCTCCAGGATATGTTCCCGTGCTCGGTCTACAACGCGTTCGTCATTTGTTCGCCCGATTGGGAGAAGTACCTGGAACAGTTCAAGATTGACTATCGTCCATCAGTGATGATCAACTTCGGTTCCAACTCGGTGATGACGATGGGCAATGCCGAGCAGGTGACCGAGAACTTTCTGAAGAAGTTCGACTTTGTGTTCTCGTTCAATATCTTCCAGAACGAGTTCACCGAAGCGGTCGCCGACGTCGTTCTTCCCGACGCATGTTTTCTGGAACGATATACGCCCTGCGTCACCTTCCCATCCGTTTTTTGCCATCCGACCGGCATGGACCACTGGGTATGGCAGATACGCCAGCCAGTGCTCGATCCGCTGTACGAACGTCGCGACTTCAACGAAGTGATGCTGGAACTGGCGGATAAGCTTGGCATCAAAGGCAAGTATTACGAAGCGATCAACCAGATCATCCCTGTCCGCTACGGCGGAGAAATGGGCGAACAGTACAAGCTGGATCCCAACGGCGACCACTCGTGGCAGGACATCTGCGACCGCGTGCTGCGGGATCGGCTGGGAGACGACAAAGGGTTGGAAGCGTTGAAGGAGACGGGCCTGGTGAAGTGGCCCACCAAGGTGGAAGAGATGTACTGGCGCTGGTTCGTTCCGGTCAGGGTACCGATCTACTTCGAGTATTTTCTGGATGGTGGCAGGAAGCTCAAGGCGATGCTCAAGCAGTTCGGGCGCGAAGATATGTTTGACATCGACACGTTCTTCACGCCGTTGCCGGGGTGGCACCCGTGCCCCTCGCACACGCTGGAAAATCCGGACTATGATCTGTGGGCCTTCTGCTGGCGTCCTTCCTTCCACACACAGTCTTCCTCGCAAAATAACCCCTGGTTGGATGAGATTTCCGTGAATGATCCGTTCGTCTACTTGATCCAGGTCAACGAGGAGACGGGCAAAGGGAAGGGTCTCAAAGACCGCGACCTCGTCTGGGTCGAAAATCCAAACGGGAAGCGAATTAAGGGCGCGGTCACGCTCGTCCAGGGCGTACATCCCGAGCACGTGTGCATCGCCGGGTGTCACGGCCACTGGGCCAAGGGAACGCCGATCGCGAAAGGCAAGGGCCAGTTCTTCGACGACCTGACGATTATCGACGAGGCTCACACCGATCCGTTGACACAAGGTCAGGATGCCTGCGTGAAAGTGAAGATCTACAAAGCGTGAGGACGCGGCATGAGCACGACTACGACTACGATACGCTACGGATTCGTGATCGACTTGAAGCGGTGCTATGGCTGCTACTCGTGTACGGCGGCGTGCAAGGCAGCGAACCACACACCGCAGGGCATTGACTTTGCCAAATGCCTGCAAGCGGAAATCGGCACCTACCCGTCCGCACTTCGGCAGATGCTGCCGACGCTGTGTATGCAGTGCGAGAAACCAGAATGCTTGTACGTATGTCCCACGGGAGCCACCAAGCAGGACGAAAACGGCATCGTCACCGTGGACCGCGACCTGTGCATGGGCTGCAAGTACTGTATGCAGGCCTGCCCGTACGGCCAGCGTCACACCGTACCGGAATGGGCGACCTACTTCCCGGATGCCGAGGCCGAGGATCTGGATGCCTACCAAGCGTACGCCAAGGACAAATGGGAAGAGAAACACGCCTACGGCATCGCGGCCAAGTGCGACTTCTGCAAAGACCGCGTGCAGGAGGGCAAACAGCCTGCCTGCGTCGAGGCATGCCCTGCCAAGGCCCGCTTCATTGGCGATTTGAACGATCCGGAAAGCGAGATATCGGTCTTGATCAGGAGCGAACGCGGATTTCAGCTCAACCCCGAGCTTGGAACCAGTCCGTGTGTCTACTACTTGCCACCGAGGTAACGAACCATGTTGGTCAAACCCAAAGCACAAAGCCGATGGACATGGATTATCGCCGCCTACCTTTTTCTCGCCGGAGTCGGTGGCGGCGCCTACCTCACGGGCGTCTCGGCCGCATTCTTCGGCGGCGAGGAATGGGGCGCCGTCTCCAAGATCGGCGTCTTCCTGGGGTTCCCTTGCGTTGCTGTCGGCTGTGCGTTCCTCTTGCTGGATCTGGGATCACCCAAGAACTTCTGGCGGGCTTTCATGCGACCGGCCACGTCGTGGATGGCCCGGGGAACGATTATCATTTCGATTTTCATGATTCTGGGAGCCATTCACAGCGTCTTCTTGGTTTTCTCGAAGTCCGGTGCCGCGCCCCCAGCCCTCGGCATTCTGGGGGCCGTATTCGCCCTGGCCACCGTGATCTACACGGGAATCCTGCTCGGGGCGTCTCGGCCGATTGCCTTCTGGAGTACGGCTGTGCTGCCCGCGCTGTTTCTCGTGTCTGCTCTTTCGACGGGCGTCATGGCCGTTGCCCTCGTTGGATCAATGGTAGGCGTGAGCAAGGACGTAATGACTGTCCTCGAGAAGCTTGATATCGTTCTGATCGTCTCGGAGATACTCGCCCTGGGCTTCTTTCTCCAGGCAACGCACAGGGTGACCGAGTCGCGAGCTTCCGCCAAGCTAGTCCTTTGCGGATCAGTGGCGCCGGCGTTCTGGCTTGGCGTGGTCTTGCTGGGGCTGCTCATTCCTCTTGTGCTCACAGCCCTGGGCGTGACCAACCCGGACGGTGTCATGGCGCAGTTCACCGTCATCATCGCGTCGCTTTGCGGACTGGCTGGCGGCCTGTTACTTCGGCAGGTGATCCTGTCCGGCGGCATTCACGCGCCGCTGAAGGCGGGCCGTTTCGAGTACATTCTGACCAACGTCTGAATCGCTTCATGACCCAAGCAGCCCGAGACCTGAAGTACTTCTTCAGCCCCCGTTCCATAGCCATCATCGGGGCGTCGGGCAACTTCGGCAGCATCAGCGGCAAACCGCTCCGTTATCTAAAGGAGCACGGCTACCAAGGCAAGATCTTCCCTATCAACCCCAAGTATGAAGAGCTGGGGGGATTCAAGTGCTACGCGAGCATTCTGGATGTGCCCGAGCCGGTCGATTTGGTGCTCGTCGCCGTGAACTATAAGCTTGTTCTGCCCGTGCTGAAACAGTGCGCGGAAAAAGGCG
>JADHUC010000198.1 GCA_016784735.1 Pirellulaceae bacterium
AATGAGGGCAACACGAGAACACACTGATTTGATAGAGGAAAGAAACAATGGCCAGCAACCCTTCCGTAATCCTGTCCGGCTTTGCCGACGAAGCTGCCAATCAGAAAACCCCGGTGCAGCAGTTCAGCGCCTTTGCTGCTTTGGGGCTGCAATATTACACGATTCGATTCATCGACGCCGGAAACGGGGTCAAGAACGTGATGAACCTGACCAAGACGGAGATCAACACGATACGTCACTTGGAAAACGAATATTGCCTGAACGTCTCCTCGATCGGCTCCCCAATCGGCAAACTCAAGCTCTTGGACGTGGACGATGGAACACACAACAAGTACATCCCGTTCAAGAAGTACCTGGACAAGGATGTCAAGAAGGCCTGTGACTTGGCTCATGCGTTTGAGACGAAGTTGATACGCGGGTTTTCGTTCTATCATCCGCGCGAGACCAATCCGACGGAGCACTTGCCGCAGGTCGTCGACCAGCTTGGCCAGGTTGCAGAACTCTGCCACCGAAGCGACCTGATATTCGGTTTGGAGTTGGAAGCGAACCTGGTCGGGCAAAGCGGCGAACTGCTAGCAGAGATTCACCGTCAAGTGAACCATCCCGCGCTAGTGCTCATTTTCGATGGGGCCAACGTGGTAACACTGGGCTATTCGGCCGACGAGGTGTTCCAGCAGTACCGCGCCATGAAGCCTGGCATGGGTTGGCTGCACATCAAGGACTATCGGCATCCGCATCCAGTCAAGAAGACGGATCACGTGGACGAAGAAGCTCTGAAGCACTTCGTACCGGCTGACATGGGCCATACGGGCCACGAAGCGATCCTCCGCGATTTCCGCACTTTGATTCCCAAGCTCGAACGCAAACTGAAGAAGCGCGGCGTTCCTGGCGTCTTCCTGGATCTGGAACCGCACGTGAAGGGCGGCGGGCAATTCGGTGGCTTCAGTGGCCCGGATGGCCTGGGTGTGGCGCTTCGCGGTCTGTGCCGAACGTTGGATTATGTTGGCATCGACTATCATCTGCGCGATTTCGACGACGTGAAAGCGGCTCGCGGGTTCTGACAGAGGGGGACGGGTGTCGGGTGTCAGGTGTCGGTGAAGAGGGGAGGAGAGGTGTCGGGTGTCAGGGGGAGAGAAGGCAGCCCTGACCCTTTACTCTTCTATTGCGACGCGTAGGGGCGGTACTTCGATTGCTTCGTCTGTGATCGTATCGCGCGCCGTGATTTCGACGGCGGCCGGCGTCTGGCGGGCGAAATCGAACTGGTGCTTGACTACGTTCACACCGGCGAAGGTTTTGTGTGTGATCCTGTCCGGAAGCGGGCGGGTTTGCACGCGAGCCGGAACAAGTTCGCCATCCATGGGGTGCCATTCGACGACGACCACTCGATGACCCTCTGGTTCGATTCCTTCGGTGCGCAGTTCAAAGGAGACGTTAGGGAAAGCGTCCGCTTGGAACTTGGACGGCCGCAGAGGATCGACGTCGCCACGCCAGTCCGGTTTTGCACCGTCCGCTTCGAACTGAAACCACAGTTTGATCTCGGCGTCCTTTTCTTCTTTGGGCCAGTCCTGGGCCACGAATCGAAAGACGGGGACGGGCCTTTCCGGCACGAAATCCAGGTCGAAGAAGCGAAACACTCGATCCGACGACGTTCCCGCGGGACGGATTTCCGCCCAGACGTGCTTCGGACGCGTCGTGAACGTCAATGGATCAATGTGTTGGACGTACACGAAAAAGTGAACGTCGTTCCCGAAACGCTGCGGCAGCATTGCCTGAACCACATACGTGCCGCTGCCCAGCGGATCTTTGACTTCGTGTTCGCGGCCACGTTTGTCGTCGCGAGGATCGTAACTGCGGGGATCGTATCGAGGATAGACGAGTTGGTTGTTTGCCTTGTCGCAGGCCAATTCGGTAGCCTCACCGCCTTCGATCTGAACAACGGCGCTAGGCGCTCGGTCAACTCCGTGAAGTTGGACGACGTAGGGCGTCGGGCTGGGCGGTACGTTCGGAACCACCCACGAAGTGCCCAGATCCATCCTCTCGACGCCGGCCTCGTCTGCCCCAGGGCCGGAGACCGAGTACTCGACCAGCCGCAAGGCTTCGCGCAACGCTTTGGTCAACGTAGCCGTGTCTGCGGCGTCGTAGTAATCGCCACCCGTGGCCCTTGCCAGTTGCTCCAACTCGGCCAATTGCGATTGCTGTTCCGCGGTTCCCTGCTGTCGCAACCGAACCATGTCCAGCCCGACGATGTCGATCTGGACGTCGCGATACGGGTTCATCTGTTCTCGGATCTTTAACACATCGGCCTTGGTTGTGGGCTTTCCGACCTTCTCGATGGTCAGGCAATTGGTCTGGAAGTTCAGTCCGTCGGTGATCACGACCATGTGCTTGGGTTCGTCTTTCTTGGCCAGAATGAAGTCGTCTTCCTGAAACGCCAGCTTCAGTGCATAGTACAACGGCGTTTGCCCACACGGTTGCAGGTCGGGCATCTGCGCAAGAATCGCGCCGTGTTGAGCTTTGTCCAACGGCCGCATGCTCACCAATCGTTCCACATCCAAATCGGGATGCACCTTGCCTTTGAAGCGAGGGTCGATGAACGACTTCTTGCTGCAGTCATTCTCGTCGGTGAACTTCGCGCGACGCCCGTAAGCTCGCAGACCGACTTCATAGCGTCCTTCCGTCCGGAGCGAGCCAAGCACCGCCTTCAGGGAGTCCTTTGCCGTAAAGATCCGCCGAGCCGCGTCCATGCTGCCGGAGCAATCAAAGACGAACATGACGTGCCCGGTGCGTTCGCCCTCGCCACGCACGGTTATCTTCGCACTGCGAAGTGTATCCGGGATTATGTCGACGTTGGTCGCGTAGGCCGGCCGTCTGATATGGAAGCGATCACGAAACACATGGCCGCGGTAGAACGCGATGGCATCTGCGTCCGTTCGATCCCCGTCCTGCTGCGCGCCGGCCAAGACAAGTCGGTGGCGTACGAGCGATTCCGGCGAAGCATCGGATACGCCTTGAGCCTCACGTCGAATGGTCTTCTTCTCCGCCTCGTCCATGACTGGGAGCAGTTGGGCCGCATCGTCCCTACCTTGGATGGACTGCAGGTAGACTGCTGCGATCCCGGATGGCAGGTCGCGATGCCAGGTCACCTTTACTTCGTGCGCAGCCGTAGTCTCCTCGTCCAACGTGCGCACGTCAGGCGACGCGACAGAAACCGCCTGCGCCGCTTGCTCTCGGCGCCGTAACAGTGTTTCCAAGTCCTCCTGCCCGTGACGCAGGCTCCGCGGCGTATCGTTCAGGATGCGAGCCGAATCGAGGTACGCGCTGGCCGTAGCGGCAAAATATGGACGGCCAGCGCTGTCAGCCAACGAGTCCCAGAAATCGTCGAGTGCGCGTCGAGCGTGCCAAATCAATAGGAAGTGCCAATCCACCAGGCGAAGATGGTCGGCCGGATCCGTTCCCGCAAGCAACTCGGTTCGCGCGGCCAGCAACGGCGCCGACGCGCGAACCAGGCGGTCTGCCTGGCTGAGCCCGGCACGCGCGTTCGCGGTCGTCTCGTCGGCTTCTTCCAGACGCCTATCCGTCACATTCGTCAGTTCGTCCGAATCCTGCAGAGTACGATTCAGAAGGCTTCGTACGAGTCCGCCCTGTCGCGAGAGCCACGCGACATCCGACTCGTCCGGTTCTCTCGAATCGCCTGTTTCTCGGTGCAGTTCGGGCAGCAGATTCAACCCAGACCGGTCCAGGATTGCCAACGCCGGGTGTCTGCTCCACCCGCCTGCTTGTTTCACGTAGTCGGCCAGACGCGTCTGAAATGCTTGAGCAACGGCCAACACTTCGTCCGCCCCAGCGTCTTCGCCTTCGTTTTCGGCCTCGACGCGTTCGAAACCGCCTTCCAGGAACAAGATCTCCAAGTACTTTTTCGCCAGTTTGGCGCGGCGGTCGGAATCCAGCAATGGCGTTCTCAGTACTGATCCAATCGCGCGAAGCGTCGGTCTGTCGCGACCAGCGGGGCCTTGGAGATAGTCGCAGTAAGCGAGAAAGGCCTTCTTCAGCTCATCGTGCAGGACCTCCACGTCCGCGGCCGCCTCGACCAGCTTCGTCGGAAGCTCGGCGTCAAGGTCGAACAGTCCCTGATCGAGTTCGTTGCCCAAATCGTGAGTCCGGTCGATTAACCGAACCAGGCTATCGGCCAACGCCGAAAGATCATCCCCGATCTGAACCGATGGGCCGGCACGCAATTGGCCGAGAAGCCACTGGGCCAGGTATGGCGATTCGGCCCACGATCGATCGCGAAGGGCCAAGTACTGCGACGCGACGCGGGCGCGTTCAAGTGCAGCCCCGCACCGGCCGCCGTCCCGTGCGTTTGCCAGTTCGTCCCATATCTTGTTGGCATCGAGCAAAGACGAGTCGCTGCCTACGAAAAGCAGGTCCTCGGCGCCACGGCGTTGTCGATCGATTTCCTCCACCAAGGACTGAACCCAGTAATGAACCCGCTCGTCGGCTGGTGCTGCGGCTTGTTCGGTTTGACGCCGAATGTTGATCGCGTGTCCGACAGCTTCGCGTAACGGTGCGTCGGCTTCGGGAGCCGTGGCGAGCCAGTCGAGATGGCGTTCAAGTATTTCTAGGAATTGGACCTCCAATACGTCCGCGAAGCCGCCGCCAACGTCGTCTCCGTGCAAACGGTCGTTTGACGGTCGTTGCTTGCTCCCTCGAACGTATTCGATCGTTTCCTGTAACTGGTCGCGTCCCGGACTCTTCTGCTCCGCAAGCCAATTCCAACCGATGTCGGCCGATGCCAGATAGCTGAGTGGTGGCGGTTCAGGTTCGCCTTCCTTGGGTTTGGGCTTGCCGCCCGCGGCCTGCCATGCCTGGATACCCTTACTTCGCTGCTCGGTATTCTCGGGGGTCTCTTCCAATCGCATTGCCAGCGGAAGGCTGTACGCCGCCAAACCCTGTGGCAGCGGGGTGCGGCCGATGTGCTGCAACAAATAATCGATTTCGCCGAGTGATTCCGTCAGTTCGTTGCGATAGTCCTTGCCGGCCAGTAGCAGTTGTCTGGCGCGCAACAGTTTGTGTTCGAGATCGGCCAAGCCAACGGGATCTGTGCGGTGGAGCTTGCGTTCATCCAGGACAAAATCGTACTGTTCCCACAATCGCTGCAATTCCCTCTGCGACTCGGACAATTCGGCTCGACGCGCAGCGACGAACTCCGTTGCCGGGCGGAGCGAGCTCTTGGGGCCACCAAATGCAATCGAGAAATCACTTCCCTCCGACACTTCGGGGATCAAGGTCGGTTGCTGGATGGCGGCCCGGTTGTTCATGGTCCAACGGCCGACGTGTTCCACCAAATATCGGTGCAACTCGCCCAGCGTGATCTTGTTGTCGTCCCCTCTGGCATCGCCGCCGAGTCCTTCGGCAAAGAAGTAGCCGAAGACCGTTCCATTTAGCTCTGGCGCCGGCCAAGCGACTTGCCCAGGCCCGGCAGCGTTCAATACGTACAAATTCTTGACGGCGGCCGCCTTGATGGTCTGCGACAAGCGTTCGGCAAACGCGTTGTACAAGATACCCAGACTCCAATCGTCGTCGATGCGGCCCGAGTCAAGGACGAGCACGGTCCTGGATGAATCGGATTCTCGGCCCTGCTGTTTCACGCAGTCCAGGAGTTCCGAAACGGACAGCCAAGTGCTGCTGTCCAGTGGGTCGGCATCACTGAAGAGCAAGCATGGTTGGTTTTCTTCGTCCACAACCCCGTGAGCACTCAAGTAGACAATCAGTACGTCGCGTTTCGGGCCGCCTGGCTTCTGTTCGGCAAGCTGCTTTCTAAGGTGGTCCAGGCACTCGCTCCCCGTGATTTGCCCCCGTTGTTCATCGGGGCATACCTTTAGGTTCTCTTCGTTGGTCGCAGCCAAACGTTCGGAGTCTTCGCGAGCATAGCTGTTGGGTGGAATGGCGGGTACGCATTGGGTCACCGTGATGGTGATGATCGGCGTCTCTTTCCCCGACCAAAAGACGGCGTAGACGAACCCCGCCACCAAGGCGACTGCCAGCAGCACCAAAGCGAGCAGTCTCAGGCGATGGCGAAAAACGGCGGTTTGTCCTTCGTCCACGCGACGTCGCTGCCAGGCGCTGGAACGCTCACGCTCCCGCGTTGGACGACGGGCTGGTGTACTGCCCTTTTTGCGCCAACCAGGCTTGGATGATCGACTCATCGCACGCTCCGGGGGGAGTAGGTGTCGGGTGTCAGGTTTCGGGTGTCGGGGAAGAAGGTATCCGGTGTCTGGTGGGCCGGAAAGGGAACTTCTTCCCGGCACCTGACACCCGACACCTGGTCCCCCCGACACCCATTCTACCGCTTTCCTCGCAAGCTGCACACGGTCATCGTTCGCCTGATTCCAGTTTGCCCAGACGACGCAATGCGTTGAATTTGTCGTTTTCGCCCAGACGCGATTTGCGCACCGCGTAAGTCAATACGTCGATATTGCGATCGTATGTCGTTCGGTCCACCGGGAACGGCGTTCCGTCTTTGCCTCCATGGGCATAGGAGTAATCAGGCCATCGGCGGCCGTCCGGTTCCTGGACGATGGCCGCGGCACGGGGTGTCGCAGGATCGCGACGCGATGGAGGTGCGTTGAAAATGATGTCGGCCAACAGCGACAGGCTGCGCACGGCGGCTGGCCCGACGCCGCGTATCCCCAGCAACGTTTCGAATCCATCCGGATCGTGTTCATGCGCCGAGACGATGATTTTCTTCAGCCGAGCCACATTGACGTCCGCGTCCAATACACGATGCCGCTGCGGCGCGAACAATGTGGGACCTTCGGTACAACGGACAATCTCTTGCAGGACCCAATCCGGGTTTTCGCGCACCAGGGCCGCGCTGGCATCTCGGTTGTCCTCCGCCTCCTCCGCGACCATGTTCAACAGCATCAACTGCCGCTCGCCGTGGCCAGCCGATCGGCTCGTATCGCGGTGTGACGGCGTCTCGGAAAGGTCCTGGATTGCCTCGTGAGGCTCGCAGACAAAATCATCGACGCCCTCGCCCAACCAGTGATATCGTCGCGCCCACCCGCTCTGCTCGTTCATTCCTTGCTGGACAACGCACCACATTCCGTCGGGCGTAAAGAAGAAGGCGTGGTGGTAGATGCCAAAACCGTCTTGGACGGCGGCGGAATCCACTTTCGCGCTGGTGCGCGATGCGTAGATCAATTGGTCGCCGCCAGAGATTGCGTGACGATCGGCCGCGTCGCCGATTTCCTGCGGCGTCTTTCGGCTGGTCCCCCCCTTGCCGCCGGCAACGATGATCCCGAGATCGTCACCGTGCGTCTTCGCGGCTTCCTTCAGAGCACCGCATGTTACGGTCGTGACCCCGGAACTATGCCAGTCGAAGCCGAGCACGCAGCCGAAAGCCTGAAACCACCAAGGATCTGACAAACGCCGCAGCATCTCTTGCGGACCAAACTCGTCGACGATCGCCATCGTGACGGCGGCGGCCAGCTTGGTCATCCGCCGAAACAACCACGGCGGCGCCTTCCCAGTGTGCAACGGCAGTTGGGCCAATCGTCGTTTCATGGGGGAAGTATATAACGCCCGCCCACCAGCCCAAATACCAGTACCGATTGGCCAGGGCAGACCTTTCCGTGTCCGAGACGCGGCTCGCGGTCTGGGCGACGGTCACGAGTCGTCTCTGCGCCGCAACTCTGCGCGCAGGCGAGCCACTTCCGCTTCCGCAGCACGCCGCGATTCGGCCTCGGCCCGCCACGCTTCCTCGGCAGTCAGCAGCCGTTGGCCGGTATCCAGGCGATAGAACATCAGTTGCCCGCGCTCCACCTGTAGGCGCAGCCCCAACTCGTCACTGACGATTGCTCCCCGCGCGTCAGGCTCGATCTGCTCGTAGTCCTCGCCAACCAGTCGATGACCCTGAAGCGGTGGATCCAGGTAGTCTTGCGTTGGATCGAACAGGAAATACTCCTTTACCCCCAACCGAGCGTACAACGCGGGTTTGGCTACCGTGTCCTTCTTCTTTGTCTTTCGCGATGTGACTTCCAAGACCACGTCGGGAGCCTTTCGCTCGATCCACAACTTGTAGATCCGACGCTTCTTTGGCTCCACGTCCTTGACCACGAATACGTCCGGTACCACGAACTTCTTCGGGTTGCCCTGTTCGTAATACAGGAGCAGATTCCCCGACACATAGGTATCCCGGTCCTCGAAGAATCGCCGCAAAAGCTCGATTTCTCGGACCATCTCGTCCCGATGTTCGTCCGTCTCGCCCATGGGCCGTCCGTCCGATTCCGGGTAGTTGACCGACGTCACCTGTATGACCGACGCCATGCCTGCCACCTCATGTTATGACTTGCTTTTTCCTCCCTGGACGATACAACAACGCGCGGCACCACCTATCATACTCCCCACGGCTGGGGCCGAACAAGTCCAACGGCCCTTGGAAAGTCAACTGAGTAAGCACCATGAACAGTTGGCAAACGCATTTTGTTCTTGTGTAATCAAGGACGCGGGAATCGACAGGTCCCTGTGTTTTCTCCCTGAAGCATCACTTTGAAAGCAGGATTACCATGCAAACCCATTTCACACTGCGACGAACATCGTTTCTTGTTCTTGTCATTGCCGGCGCAGCCTGCTCCGGAGTCTTCAGTCGCGATCTGCAGGCAAAATCACCCGACAAATGGGCGCCCCTGTTCGACGGCCATTCACTCGATGGATGGAAGGCGTCGGAGCACAGTGATACGTGGCAGGTCAAAGATGGATGTTTGGTCGCCAACGGCCCGCGCAGCCATCTGTTCTACGACGGCCCTGTCGGCGATCACGATTTCCGCAACTTCGAACTGGAGGCGGAGGTCCGTACCGAACCCGGCTGCAACTCCGGCATCTTCTTCCACACGCAGTACCAGCAAAGCGGTTGGCCCAAGAAGGGATACGAACTGCAGATCAACAACACGTACAACGGCACAGTTAACTACCGCGAGCTGAAGCGGACAGGCAGTCTCTACGGGGTGCGGAACATCTACAGCGTCTGCGCCCGCGACAGTGAATGGGCCCGAGTAAAGATCCGCGTTGCAGGCAACCGTATCTGTTTCTGGGTGAATGAGCACCAAACGGTCGATTACCTCCAGCCGAAAGAGTGTTACCGGAAACCGGAACGCGTCGGTCAAGTGCTATCGCGCGGCACCATCGCCTTGCAGGGCCACGATGCCGGCAGCCGAGTGGTCTTCCGCCGAGTGGCTATTCGCCTGTTGCCCGACGACGCCGATCCCACGGCGGATGAGCGAGCATCTGATGAAGGCTACGGCGCGACGGAAAACGTGATCGATCGCATCGCAAGCGCGAACGTTCCGGTAATTGACTTCCACATTCATCTACGCGGGGGGATGAACGTGCAGAAAGCGATGGACCGCCAGGCAGTAACGGGCATCAACGTTGGCGTCTTGAGGAATATTGGCAAGGGATGGCCCATCGAAACCGACGATCAACTCCGCGAGTTCCTCGACAGCGTCAAAGGACGTCCGGTCTTTGTCGGCCTCCAGGTTAACGATCGCGACTGGATGGACAAGCATTCGTCGGATCTACTCAAACGACTCGACTTCGTCTTGGGCGACACGATGATCATGCCCATGCCCAATGACGACAGCGAACCGGTCAAACTGTGGATGGCCGATCAATATTCGATCGACGACCCCGAGGCGTGGATGGAACGCTACGTGCGGCATAATCTGCGGGTGCTGGCCGAGCCGATCACGATTCTTGCGAATCCGACCTACCTGCCAGCGCCGGTGAAAGACATGCACGGCAAGCTGTGGACCGACGAGCGAATGCGGCGGATCATTCAGGCGGCGATCGACAACAATGTGGCCTTGGAGATCAATGCGCGAAGCGGACTGCCCCGTGACAATTTCATCCGCATGGCCAAGAAAATGGGCACGAAGTTCACGTTCGGCTCGAACAACTTCGATGACCGGCCCATCGACATGACGCGGTGCTTCGAGGCGGTCGAACGTTATGGCCTGACGAAGAAGGATATGTACGTCCCCGCCCCGAAACGCTGATCGCTGAGTGAATGCAACAAAATCGAAGAACTCGGGTTGCTTGGCACTTCTGGTTGATATTAGGATGCTATTGTCGGCTGTTGTCCGTCGCGATGGGCTGCCAATTACGGTTTCGATAGGATTCGAAGGACCGAACCATGATTCACTACTCGTGTGACCGCTGCAGACGGATGATCGATCCGGCACACGAAGTGCGCCATATCGTCAAGATCGAAGTCCACGCGTCGCTGGAAACGCCGCTGACTGAGGAACGTGACGACGATCGAGATTACCTGTCGGAGATCCACGAAATACTGGAATCGGTAGACCTGGATGACGAGCAGCCATTCGACGAGGGTGATTATCGAAAGCTCTCGTTCGACCTCTGCCCGGACTGCTATCACAAATACATCCAGGATCCTCTCGGCTCGGAATCCTCTCGGCACGTGGACTTCAGTCACAACTGACCGCGTGTTTTGCCGTGAACGCCAAGTCACGTAGCTTTCGCCGACGATCCTCACGGAAATGGATCGTTTTGGCCATCATCGCCGCCTTCGCCTTGGTGCGGCTCGGTTACGATCGTTGGCGTGGGAGTCCGTCACTCGGCGGTAGACCTCCTCTGAGCGAAGGACTCTACGAAGTCGTCCGCGTGGTCGATGGCGATACGCTGAAAGTGCGCGCGCCGGACGCGAGCGAACGCGACCTGCGTAGCGAACGCGGAGTTCGATTGCGGTTACTGGGGATCGATTGCCCCGAAAGCGTCAAGCCAAACCATCCAGTGGAACCGTGGGGCCCGGAGGCGGCGGAGTTCACAACCAAGTTCATCGCAGACCGCCCTGTCCGGCTGCAATTCGACGGGAGACGCGTCGATCAATACGGCCGTTATCTGGCGTACGTCTTCGTTGATGAACGGATGTTGAACGAAGAACTCGTCCGCGAAGGTCTGGCGCGCGTATCGACGTATCCCGGCGATTCCCAGACCATGGCTCGCCGTCTTCGCGCTGCCGAGGACGAGGCCAGGCAGAACTTGCGCGGAATCTGGTCAGGCCGTTCTCGCGATCTTGAACACGACAGATAACTGCGAGAGCTGCAGGCCCTATCTTCTTAGCGCTCTGTGAACTTGACGCGACCCTCTCTCGACACCGTGCATGAAAACGTCTTGCCGCCGGCCGATACCGAGAGGGTACCATCACCCTGCCAGCCCTGATGAATGATATCGCCGTTCAAAGTCCGGTATGCCGCGTTCTCTTCCGGACCAGTCTAACTTGCTTACTGCGGCTCCGGACACTCGCTGCAGAAACAGAGGCATAAACCCGCTTACTTACTATCCCTGACGGCTCAAGGAGCGTATAAATATAGTAATCCTGTCTTTGTGTTTCTGTCGTCAACGCATACCGGAATTGTATTTGATTCCTTGCTCGTAGTACCGCCTTCAGGCGGCGTTTTTTCAAGTAACGCGACTCCGCCTGAAGGCGGTACAACGAACTTGATATCTGCGTGGTAACGAGAGTCACCATCCTCGAGGTAGGCCAATGAATCGAATGCCCTACTACCTCGGCTGTCCGATCTGGGCGTGTCCTCAGTGGACCGGCCAACTGTTCACGCGTCACGCGAAACGCGAAGACTGGTTGCATCAATACTCGCAGGTGTTCCATACGGTCGAAGGCAACAGCACGTTCTACGGTTTGCCTTCGCGTAAGGCAGTCCAACGCTGGGCCGATTCGGTCGACGAGCGATTTCGTTTTGTGTTGAAGTTCCCTCGCTCTATCAGCCACGACCATCGGCTCGTAGGTGCGGACATCGAGACGTTCGAGTTCCTGGCAATTCTGGAGATGCTGAAGGACGCCGGGCGTCTCGGACCATCCTTTCTTCAACTGCCCAGGACATTCGCGCCGCATCAACTGGATGACCTGGCTGAGTTCCTCGACGAACTGCCGCGAGACTTCCCGTACGCCGTCGAAGTCCGGCATCGCGACTTCTTCGACAAAGGAGAAAACGAGAAGGCGCTCAATCATCTCCTGGCCAAAATGCACATCGACCGAGTCATCCTGGACAGCCGGCCTCTGTTCAGTGATCCACCGAACGACGAGCACGAAAGGGAGTCGCAGTCGCGGAAGCCCCGGTGTCCTGTACGCAGAACGGTCACCGGCCGTCATCCCATAATCCGGCTCGTAGGACGCGACGATGTCGAGCGAGTCATTCCCTGGATTCGCGAATGGGCCCCGGTCGTCGCTGGTTGGATCATCAGCGGCTTGAATCCATACGTCTTCACCCACGCGCCTGATGCCTTGCACGCGCCGACCCTTGCACGCATGTTCCACGACGAATTGAGAAAGCACACGCAGCGCGTTGGAGAGTTGGCGCCGTGGCCCGGCGAGGCCGAAGAGAAGCCGGCAAAACAACTCGCCTTATTCTAGAACCAATAAGCCAATGCCAAATAGTCCTAAAGTCGCACCATCAGGCCGCGATCTTTGCGAAACAGTCAGTTACCGGTGGCAAACGAGCACTTGCCAGAATAGGATGAGTGGGGAATTTGCATTCTCCAGGATTCCTGTTAGACTAATGGGCTTTCACAACCTCCCGCCAAGTGAACCAAACCTGTTTGGCACGCGTATTAACACACCTGAACGGTCTGTTTCTTCGATACCGACTGGGTCGGCGTAAGTGGACTGAGAACTGTTAGGTACCGGAAGTATGGCTGAGAAAAAAGAAAAGAAGACTCCTATGATCGAGGCCGTCGGCCTCTCGAAGTTTTACGGCCCGTTTGCTGCCGTCAAGGACGTGTCGTTCAAGGTGCATGAAGGAGAGTTGGTCGCTTTCTTGGGCCCGAACGGCGCTGGCAAAAGTACGACGATGAAGCTGCTGACGGGCTACATTGCCGCATCGGAAGGCGTGGCCCGAATTGCCGGCCACGATATGGCCGCGGACCGTCTGGCCGGTTCCGCCCGACTTGGGTATTTGCCGGAAAATGGCCCGTTGTATCCCGATATGACGCCAGACGGTCTGCTGAATTTCTTCGCCGACGCCCGCGGCATGCCGCGCGAGCGACGGGAAGAACGCATCGCAGCGGTTGTCGACCTCTGCGAGTTGGGCAGCGTGTTCCATAAGCCCATCAGCAAACTGTCGAAGGGGTACCGGCAACGCGTCGGCATGGCGCAATCGTTGCTGCACGAGCCGGACGTGCTGATTCTGGACGAACCGACCGTCGGGCTAGATCCCAACCAGATCCGCGAGGTGCGGAACACGATGCGAAAATTGGGCGAACAGAAGACAATCCTGCTGTCTACGCACATTCTGCAGGAAGTCGAAGCCACGGCCAGTCGCGTGATCCTGATCGACGAGGGTCGACTGGTATTTGATGGCACCGTGGCCGAGCTTGCTGACGGCCAAGGCGGTTTGGAAGGGGCCTTCCAGCGTCTGACGACTTCTGAATCCGCTGCCGCCTGACCGGCTGTGTGTTTGGCATTCGTCACAAGTGTAAACGTAACAGACCTTTTTGACGGAGTTGAGAAGAAGCTATGTTGGGTTCGTTATTCTTTTTGCTGCTCCGAGATCTTGTTTTCTTGGCGGTGCTGGCTGCGATTGTCGCTCCGTTATGCTTTTTCATGCGCGCCACGTTTGCCGTGTTGAAACGGAACTTCGTGGGCTATTTCAGCAACCCTACGGGCTACGTGTTTTTGTGTCTGTTTGTGTTGCTCACCTCGCTTGCCGCGTTTTGGCCGCACGAGTTCTTCAATTCCAACTTGGCCAATCTGGATCAGCTAAACAACTTCCTACCCTACGTCATGCTGTTCTTCATCCCGGCCATCACCATGGCCATTTGGGCCGAGGAGAGACGACAAGGTACGGATGAGTTGTTGTTGACGCTTCCGGCCGGCGATGTTGACATCGTGGTTGGCAAGTATCTGGCTGCGGCGGCCATCTTCACCGCGTCTTTGTTGTTTTCGCAACTGTGCAACTACTTTGTCCTGGCCTGGCTGACCCTAGGCGATCTGGATACGGGACTCTTTTTTTCCACCTACTTTGGATACTGGCTTGTCGGCATGGCCATGTTGTCCGTCGGGATGGTGGCGTCCTTCCTGACGAGCAACCTAACGGTTGGGTTCATCTTGGGAGCGGTATTCAATGCTCCGTTGGTGTTTGCCATGCACGCCGATACGATCATCCCTTGGCCTGGAATGGCTCGTCTGATCTCGGATTGGAGCGTAGCAGGGCAGTTTGACGATTTCGGGCGTGGCATGATCAGCCTGTCGGCCACTTCTTACTTCATTATGGTCGCCGTTGTGGGCATGTACCTCAGTATGGTGCTGATCGGTGCGCGGCATTGGTCCGGGGGGCGTGACGGCACTTCGATGCTAGGGCACTTCTTGGCCCGCACGGTCGCACTGGCCGTGATTGCGTTGGGTGCGAACTACGTGTGCTCCAACGCCGGTCTATTGAGCTGGGCTCGAGGCGATCTGACCGAAGGCAACATCAGTTCGTTGTCTGAGCAGACCAAGCGGCTGATGAACGAGTTGGAACCCGAACATACGATCAACATCGAGGCATTCGTCAGCGCTGATGTGCCCGAGGTATACGCGAAGACGAAATCCGATTTGATCGCCATGCTGAAGGAGTTCGCGGCGACGAAGAAGAAGGCGCAAGTCCAGATCCACATTCTGGATAAGGGCAGCGAGGAATCCATCAAGATCGCACACATGGCCGAAGAACGGTTCAACATTACGCCCGAATCGGTGAGAACTTTCTCGCGTGGCGCGATTAAAGACGAGGAGATTTTCCTGGCGGCAGCATTCACGTGCGGTTTGGACAAAGTTGTTGTTCCGCTGTTCGACTACGGTATTTCTGTCGAGTACGAATTGATGCGGTCGATTTGCACGGTTGCCAAAAAAGAACGAAAGAAGATCGGGATCGTGCGCACGGACGCTTCACTGATGGGCAGCTTTTCGTTTGCCGGAGGCAGGCCCCAGCAGATTCCCAGACAGCCCATCGTCGATGAACTGGAAAAGCAGTACGACGTGGAGGAAATCGATCCCACTACCCCGATCGACTTAGACACATACGACGTGATGATCGTGGCACAGCCGTCGTCGCTCGGCCCCGAGCAGTTTGACAACGTCCTGGAGGCCATCCGCAACGGTCAGCCGACGGCGATTTTCGAGGATCCACGTCCCATCTTCATGGGGGTCCCTGCAACCGGGGAGCCGAAACGACCACCGCCGGGCATGGACCCCAGGATGATGCAAATGCAGGGACCACCGCCCAAAGGCGATATCCAGAAGCTGTGGAACATGCTCGGTTTGGACGTACCAGGCAAGACATCCAACCCTGGAATGCCGCCAATGGGCGGTATGCCTCCGATGGGGATGGGGCTATTCAATCCTGATCTCGCTTGGCAGAGATATAATCCGTATCTGAAACTGCGAATCCGAGGCATTCCGGATTCCTGGGTGTTCTGCCGTCAGGAAGCGCCGGGCGGCGAGGGGTGCATCAACGAAGAATCCGCGATCACTTCTGGTTTGGAGGAGATCTTCTTTCCCGTCCCCGGCGTGATCAAGCCCGCCAGAGACAGCGAGCTGAAGTTCATCAAACTGGTCACCACGGGCGAACGCGCGGGTACGATCAGTTACGAGGACTTCATGCAATCCATGAACAGTCGTGGTGCGGTAGATCTGACGGAAAAACAGGGCCGCCCAGACGGCCCCCAGACGATTGCCGTGCAAATTCGAGGCGCCTTAGAGGACGATCAGACCATGTCCGACGCGGGCTTCGACGTCGCCATGGCCGACAAGCCCGATGCCAAGGGCACGGACGAAGAAACCGACGTTACGGACGCCAGTGCTGAGCCCAAACAAGAAAATGCATCTTCCGATGAGGGCACCGGCGAGGCGAAGAAAGCGGGAGACGAGGCAGCCTTCGAAGAAGCATTCGAGAAAACGACCGAGAAAGAGGAAGAGAAGAAACGCGAAATCAATGTGGTGTACGTCGCCGACGTCGACCTGCTGATTTCCACGTTTCTACGCATTCGGGCTCGCCCGGATGAAGACGAAGTGGTCAGTTGGAACTTCGAAAACGTCACTTTCCTGCTTAACATCGTCGATGTGCTGTCCGGCGACGACAATTACGTCGAGATCCGGAAGCGGAAACCACGGCATAGCACGCTGAAAATCGTGGAATTCAAGGAGCAGGAGGCGCGGGAACGCGAGTTCAAGGAGCTGGTCGGCCTCCGGGATGAATTCGCCACCGAACTCAAGAAGATCGAAGACGAAAACAAGAAGGAAATCGAAAAGGCCAACAAGAAGCTCCAAGAAATGCAGGAAAAGCGTGCAGGATCCGGCGGCGGGATAGGAATTTCACTCGCTGAATTCGTGAAGGTACAGCAGGAATACAACAGAGTGAAAGAGAAGCTGGAACGACGGAAGCAGGTACAAGAGGAGAGAATGCGTCGCCAAGAAGACGACAAGATCGATCAAATCAACCGCGAGATCGATCTGGAGATCGCACAGATCAAGAATTGGTACAAGTTTCTGGCCGTCGCTTTGCCGCCCATCCCGCCGCTGTTCGTGGGATTGATCGTGTTTGTCCGGCGTCGCCTGCGCGAACGCGAAGGCATCGAGAAGTCACGTATGCGGTAACGATGGTTGGTTTTTCGGTTTCACTAGGTCCGTGATATCTGGCGAATACATCAAACCAGAACCCGCCGCAGCCAGTCGAGCGGGAAACGTTTGGAGGATATGAGAGAAATGGGTGAAGGGGTAAAAACGATCATCTTTGCGCTCATCGCTTTGGCGGTCGCCGCAGCGGCTGTGGTTTCTCGTCCCAAACAGGAACAGTTTAGCGCTGGCGACCGCCTTGGCCCACTGTTCGAAAAACTTGACGAGACCAAAGCGGCCGGTATCAAGATCGTCAAGTACGACGAGGAATTGGGCCAGGTTAGTGAGTTTAAAGTGACTCGCGACAAGAAATCCGGCGCTTGGGTCATTCCTTCGAATGCGGGTTATCCGGCGGATGCAGAAGATCGCATACGCGACGCCACATTGATGTTGGTCGACCTCGAAGCCCTGGGGGTCGCCTCGGAGGTGCCTGGCGAGCATAAGCTGTTCGGCGTTGTTTCACCTGATGCAGGTGAAGTAAAGGTCGGCGACGAAGGTGTGGGACTTTTGCTGACCTTCGAAGACGATAAGGGCCAGGCAATGGCCAGCTTGGTTATCGGCAATAAGGTGAAGGATTCGGAGGACCAGCGATTTGTCCGCATCCCTAGCCAGGATGCCGTCTACGCTGTCAAGATCGACCCGGAGAAACTTTCGACGAAGTTCGAGGACTGGATCGAAAAGGACTTGCTGCAGCTCAGTTCGTTCGACATCGAAGACGTCAGCATCAAGAACTACAGTGTCGATCTTGCGATGGATCCCCCGATTCAGAACAATTTCAATTTCGCTGCCCAATATAAGGACGCGGAATGGAAGCTGGTCGAACTGACACGGTACAGCAGAAACCAGCCCATTGCAGGTGCGCTGGGGCCGGACGAAGAACTGAATAAGGAGAAGTTGAACGATCTGAAAACCGCGGTGGACAACCTGGAAATTGTGAATGTCTTCGGCAAGCCCGAAGGTTTGGGACGCGACTTGAAGGCCGGAGAGGACTTCATGGAGGATGGGGAAGGCGCCGAGGATCTGTTTAAGCGCGGCTTCTACCTCACTCGCGATCGACGGGAACTATTGAGCGCAAGCGGCGAAGTCCATGTCGGGGTGAAAGATGGCGTGGAATACGTGCTGCGATTCGGGAAAGCGTTAGCGGGATCCAGCGAAGACGAGGGGACAGAGCAAAAGAACCGTTATCTGTTTGCTATGGCCCGCGTCGATATGTCAAAGCTGCCGTCGCCCGAAATGGAAGAGCCACCCAAGCTGCCGGAGGGTGGCGTGTCAGGCCCTTCGCCGGACGACGCAAGCGGCGCAGCCAAGGATACGGATAGCTCGTCAGACGAGACCGCGGCCAAGCCCACTGCGGCCGACGAAGCGAAATCCACAGAGACGACCGAGCCCGAGACGACGGACGCGGCCGAGCCCGCCGAGGTGGAACTCGCCGAAGGCGACGCGAAGGAAGCCGAGGGCGCTGACGCCAAAGTCGACAAGGAGGCCGAAGAGGCCGAAATCATGAGGGAACGCGAACGCATCTCGAAGGAGAACGAGCGTAAGCTGAACGATTACAACGAGAAGGTCAAGAAAGCGAAAGAGAAGGTTGCTGAACTGAATACGCGTTTCGGCGACTGGTACTACGTCGTCTCGGAAGAACAATGCGAGAAGATCTTCCTGGGTCTGGACAAGCTGATCACGAAGAAGGAAAGCGAGGACGTGGAAGGTGATGGCGTAGATGCTTTCCGCGCTCTCGAAGGAAAAGGCCTGGAGACGGAAAAAGTCGAGGAACCCACGTCATAGCATGGTAGGTCCCGCTTGCCGAGCGGGACCTCGATGATTCGAAGGCTGCCCATCCCCGTCAGGTCCCGTCCGGCAGACGGGACCTACTGTCTCGGCCGAAGAACATCATGTGCTGCCACGGTAGGCGGTCGAACTCTTTGACTAGCTTGAAGCCGTTGGGCGGGAACTCTTTCATAATCTGCTTTCTTGTCATCTTGTGCAGCGGCTTGATCGGCACTTCCGGGTCTTCTGCTCGATACTCCAGCAACGCGATTAAGCCTTTCGGCGAAAGCGATCGCCGCATCGCAGCCAGCATTTGCTCGGGATGCGAGAATTCATGATACACGTCGACCAACAGGATCAGGTCGATTTCCCCTTTCGGCAATTTGGGATCATGGACACCGCTCAGGATTGGCTCGATGTTTGTGACTTGCTTTTCGGCGGCTCTGTCTTTCAGCAGCTCTAGCATCTCCGGCTGAATGTCCACGGCCAGAACCCGGCCGGTCGGTCCGACCATCTTGGCCAACTGCAGAGCGTAGAAGCCGTTGCCGCATCCCATGTCGCAAACGGTCATGCCCGGCTTCACCCCCAGGTTGGCCAACATCAACGAGCAACGTTCCTGCCGCTCGCGGTCGTCGCGCAAGAGCCAGGGGGCCCCCCGATAATGCATCGTCGTGGCGATACGGCGCCCCTTGTAGTGCGTCAGCGGCGTTGGTGCCGTCGCCGATTCTGCGCTGTTCGGCCCTGCCGTCAGCAGACTTGATTGGGCGAATTGCATCACACCGACAATCGCAGCAATCGCGATCCAGCAACGTAAGTAGCGAGACATGTCGGATTCTCCAGGTTCCAAAGCCAACGGGACAATCAGTTAAGTGTTGAACCGTTGGGAGTGGACGGATGTTAACGAGGTTTGGTTTAGCGTTGAGGGGGACGCGGGTCCGGTTGCGGTACCCAGTACCCAGTACCCAGTACCCAGTACCCAGTACCCAGTACCCAGTGCTCAGTACCCAGTACTCAGCACTCAGTACCTTGCCCCAGTCAATCGCCCCGTGCAACCATAGCAGCGATTTCCACAAACTGCTAAGCTGCAAGGCATGAACACCCCTGTCGATTCCCCGACCGAAAGTCCGCTGAAGAGTCGCTTTCCGAACCGCGCGCGAAGCTGGCGGTTGCGTACCAGGCAACTGATATTTGCCGACCGTCCCTTGGTGATGGGCATCGTCAACGTAACGCCGGACAGCTTCTCGGACGGTGGCGAATTCTTCGATTCCGCCGCCGCCATCGAACACGGACTAAGGCTCGCAAGCGATGGAGCAGACATACTGGATATCGGCGGCGAAAGCACGCGCCCCTATTCCACGCCGGTTGCTCTACAGAAGGAACTCCGCCGAGTCATTTCGGTTATTCAAGCGTTAAACGAGCGAATCGATACGCCGATTTCTATCGATACTTCGAAGGCAGAAGTCGCGTCGGAAGCGATCGGTGCGGGTGCGGAGATTATCAACGACGTAACCGGATTCGACGGCGATCCGGGTATGGTTCCCGTGGCCGTCAAATCCGGCGTGGGCGTTTGTGCGATGCACATGCGCGGCACACCTCAGACGATGCAGGACGATCCGGCGTACGATGATGTTGTCGGTCAGATCTTCGAGTATCTCCGCGAGCGACGCGACGCTTTGCTGGCGGCGGGTATCGAACGCGAGCGGATTTGTCTGGATCCGGGGATCGGCTTTGGCAAGACGCACGAGCACAACCTGACGTTGTTGGCCGCATGTAGCCGTTATCACGACTTGGGGTGTCCGCTGTTGGTCGGTCCGTCGCGCAAGGCATTCATTGGCAAGGTACTGAACGACAAGGAAGCGAATCGCACGGCGGGGACCGTCGGCGTTGGATTGGCCTTGGCTCGGCAAGGTGTACAGATCATTCGCGTTCATGATGTGCTGGAGATGAAGCAAGCGTTGATGTTGTTCGACGCGGTCGGCGGCATCGTCGGCCCATGACGGCGGGGCAAACAGACGATGCAGGACCGAAACGAGGACAACCCCTATCGCAGTCCCGTTCCGGACGAAACGGCAGGTTCGCCCGACCGGACATCTGGTCGTTCTCGGACAGCCGACTTGGCGATCGTGGGCCTGGTTTGGGGGACATTGATCGGGGCCACTGCCGGCGGCGGTTCCGCCGCGTTCTTGCGAGCATTTGCCGTCCTGCGGAAGTCCTTCGTCGAGGGCAAGGGGCTCGTCGAGATCGCCGGAATCGAAGAGGCCGTTGCCGAGACCGTTGCGTTTGTCTGCCTTGGCGCGATCCTGGGTGCCATTTCCGGATTTATCGTTGGAACCACGCTCGGCGTGATCGCCGCGCGCACGAGCAAGCGTTTTCGTAAGGCGCTTCGCCTCGTCTCCGTCGCGGCATCGGCGTCGAGCGGTCTGGTTTGGTCAGCGCTGCTCGGCCACGTGACCTTGCATCCCCGGTTCATCGAGCCGCTGGCGCCGCCCATATTCACCATGGTCGTCGTGATCCTCGCGGCTGCTTTCGGAGGCGAGACGTTGGCCAAGAAGATCGCTGATGCCGCATGGGGAACCCGCGATTCGGGCTCGTTGCCCAAATCCGAGCGTAAGGGTTAGAATACGTGTCCTGTGATTGCAGTTATTGACCCTACGAACTAGCTTATCGAAACTCGGCATGAACAACACGGACGTGTTCTCATCACTCACTCCGCCACAGCAAGAGGCGGTCCGGCACATCAACGGGCCGCTCTTGATCCTGGCCGGACCAGGCAGCGGCAAGACGCGAGTCGTCACGCATCGCATCGCCCACATGCTCCAAAAGGGGGTCCCTGCGTGGCGTGTGCTGGCGCTGACTTTCACCAACAAGGCCGCGGACGAAATGCGGTCGCGCGTCGAGCGTTTGGTCGCCGGCCGCGGCGTGTGGATGGGCACGTTCCATTCGTTCTGCGCTCGGCTGTTGCGAAGCCACGCTTCGTTGGTGGGCCTGAACGCGAACTACTCCATCTACGACACTGACGACAGCAAGAAAGCGCTGAAACTGGCGATCGAGGAAAGCGACGTTGATCTGGTCCGAACACGTCCCGAGGCGATTGCCAACGCGATCAGTTGGGCGAAGAACAATCTGGTGACGCCCGAAGCGTACATACCCCAGGAAGGGGAGCCGCTCGATGCGATCGTCCAGAAGGTCTATCCCGCCTATCGGAAACGGTTGTTGGAGTCGAACGCCGTTGATTTCGACGATCTGCTACTGCACGTGGCAATGCTGTTGAAGGGAAGCCCCGAACTACGGGCGACTTTGGACGAGCGATACCGTTACATCCTGGTGGACGAGTACCAGGACACGAACTTGGCTCAGTATGCCATCGTTCGTGCCTTGTCGATCAACCATTCGAATCTAGCCGTAACAGGCGACCCGGATCAGTCGATCTACGGCTGGCGCGGCGCGAATTTGAACAATATCCTGGACTTCGAAAAGGACTTCAATAGCGTCAAGGTCGTACGGCTCGAGCAGAATTTCCGCAGCACGCCGAATATTCTGCGAGCCGCGGATCAACTGATCGCGTACAACGTCAAACGCAAACCGAAACGGCTCTACACCGAAAAGCCCGATGGGGCGCCCGTGAAACTGGTCGTGTACGAATCGGCGCGGGACGAAGCCGACGACATCGCCCAGAACATCGCCGAAGCGGTCAACGGCGATAAGCGATGCCCGAAAGACTTTGCTGTCTTCTACCGTATCAATGCGCTGTCGCGACAGTTGGAGCACGCCCTGCGACGGGCGCGTGTGCCGTATCAGGTCGTTAGCGGCTTGGAATTCTACCAGCGCCGCGAAATCAAGGACGTGTTGGCGTACCTGCACTTGCTGAACAATCCCCAAAACGACGTGGCATTCCTGCGGATCGTGAACACGCCGTCGCGCGGTATCGGCAAGAAGACGCTCGAGCGTCTGACGGCCCATGCTCGCCGGCACGGACGGTCGCTGTTAGAAGCGGCCCGCGAAAGCCGGCAAGTTAGCTCGATCGCCAAAGGCATCTCGGCCAAGATTTCGAGATTTGTCGCCATGTAC
>JADHUC010000199.1 GCA_016784735.1 Pirellulaceae bacterium
GCTCGGAGTCCGGCTCCGTCGGGATCGCGTCCTTCTTCAGACCGATCGCAGGAACAGGCGCGGCAGGAGCAGGAGCGCCGAGAACGAGAACGCCAGGCGCGAGAGGAGGCCGAAAGACGTCGCGAGCGATATCGCGCGAACCGCGGAAGTTGGTATTTGGCCGAGAGCTTGATGAAACGTCATGACCTCAATGGCGATGGGCGCCTGGATTCTTCCGAGCGGCGCAATATGGGGTTCACCTCCACGGCCGCCGACGCCGACGGCGACCGACGGATTGACCGCAGCGAGCTTGCTCAGTGGTTGATCGAGCAGGAATTGCAGCGACAACGAGGATCGCCGCGAGAGTTGCCCCCATGGTTTGCAGAACGCGATGCCGACCAGGACGGCCAAATTAGCATGGCCGAGTTCACCGACGAGTGGACCGATGATGAGTACGCCAAGTTTGGTCGATTGGACCTGAATGAGGACGGAGTGATCGTGCCGAATGAGTGTTTAGCCGCGATGAACCGTCTGAGTGCAAAGCACTCGAACCAGAAATTCGAGGTGATACCAACCCGAGGCGTTGTCCGATCGGAGATCGACGTCAAGGAGGACAAGACCGTTAAGGATCTCGACGTACAACTGTCCATCACACACACGCATGACGACCATCTGAATGCCTTCTTGATCGGACCCGCCGACGAGCGAGTGGAGCTGTTCACTGGCGTTGGTGGGGAGGATGACCATTTCGAGAACACCATCCTGGACAACGAAGCACCCACGTCGATCGTTCGGGCAAGACCACCGTTCGCTGGAAGCTTCCAGCCCGAGGAGGTGGCCAAGGGACAGCCCGGTTTGAAACAGTTCTACGGTCACAGCACGGCCGGAACCTGGACGCTGCTGATCGAAGCAAAAAGCGATCGCCCCGGCGCACTCCACGGTTGGTCGCTCATTTTCGCGACCGGCGATGCCGAGATGTCCACGGATGAAGAGGAATTGGACCAGAGCGAATATCAGGGCTCCTCTCCCGTTGAGGGGAGAGATCGGGTGAGGGGTGAAAGCCCTGAGGAGATACCCTCACGCCGACCTTCTCGCAGGGGGAGAGGGAGATTCTGACATGCGATCCAGTCCTGCTGCGCCCATCCGGTCGCCATGGCACTCGATTCTCGTTCCCGAACTCAGGCTTGGGGACGTGGCTTCTCGAAGCCCCGTTTTGAACAACCGTAACGGCCTGGCCAAGCAGAGCTCGACGAAGACCGCGTTACCAAGCTGGTTGGTAACGAGAGGCTAGCTACCACAGACCATAACGCATGAGCGGCCCGTCCAACTTGCACGAAACGCCCACATCCCGCTTGGCCGCGCCGCCGCAGGGAGTCTTTCGCAGCCTGACGTGGATCGGGCCCATGCTTCTTCTGCTGGGTACGGCGATCGGTTCGGGGGAACTGCTGGTGGAACCAGCGACCGCGGCCCGTTACGGAGGTTCGCTGTTCTGGGCCATCCTGTTCATCATTGTCACCAAAGCTCTGTGGAACGAAGCGATCGGGCGGGTCAGCATTGTCACGGGCCAGAGCTTTCTGGAATCCTGTTCCGGCGGAGGCCCCGTTGTCTCGTGGGTGCCGTGGGCCTGGTATGCGGTGAACGTGCTGAAGGACTTCTTCCTGCGCGGTGGCATCATCGGCATCGGGGGTATCATTTGCTACGACGCCTTCGGCCCGTTGCCGCTATTGCATCAAATCGAGGACTTTCCCGCACGCTACCACATCGTCACCTGGACGCTGGTCAATTACGTGATCGTATGGTGTCTGCTGCTGGCAGGCGGCTATCGGCTCGCCGAAACCGTCAATACGGTACTCAGCCTGCTGTTCACTGCGTGCCTGGTGACATGTGCCGTGGCGGTGCTTCCCCGCGCGACCGAGGAACTGGTTAGTGGCCTGGTACCCCAGTTGCCCACCGAGAACGAACAGTGGCTGATGTTAATGGCGCTGGCGGGCATCGTCATGTCGGGTTCTACCACCGTGTTTTACAGCGCGTGGGCCGAAGAACGTCAGATGGGGCTGTTCGGGCATGTTCGACGTACAGGGCACCGACTGACACGAGACGAAATCGAACCGAAATCGTCGGAAGAAGAGAAGCACATGTTTGGATGGTTACGAGTCAACACGCTGAACGTGACCATCTGTTACGTACTTGGTGCGCTGATTTGCATGTCCACTTTCATTCTGGGCATCGCCGTTTTGCGCCCTGCCGGCGTGACACTGAAGGGGGCAGAGCTGGCTCCGGAACTGAGTATGATGATGACTCAGGTTGCCGGACCGTGGGCGAAGAATGTGTTTTACGTCGGCGCCTACGCAGCCGTGATCAGCACGACGATCGGTATTCTCGACGGGGGCTCTCGCATGTACGTCCAACCCCTAGGACGCGTGTTCCCAACACTGCGCAAGCGTCTGGCGACGGCGACTGGACGTCGGATCATCATGACGCTCATGGTGATCGGCTGCGCGTCCGTGTATGCACTCGTACCGGATGCGTTGAAACTGGTGTTGTGGATGGGCGCGGTCGATGCACCCTTGGTGGGCGTTCTGATCGCGGCCTACGCCTACCTGGTAAGATGCTATCTGCCACAAGCCTATCGGCGTGGTCTGATCTGGACGCTGGCTATGGTGCCGGTGGGCGGGCTGTATTTCGCCCTCGGCGTCTTCTATCTCGTCCTGCTGCTGAAGGCGTTATGAGTCGCCGGCTGGAGGAGCGGCCGAAGCGAATAACTCGGCCACAGCGACGCGTCAATCATAGGAAAACTGCCCCGTTGCCTTGCAGTCGAGGTCTGCTGTTAGCCGTACCCAGTGAGCGCTGTAACCGTTGGGGAATTCGTGCGTAACGGTTTGGCCGGTGGGGACCTCGATCACGTCGTACGTACACCACTTGCCGTTGCGGACGAAGTCGACTTCGACGGTGAACTTGACCTTCCGATCGGCGTCGTGGGACATGGTTAGCGTCTTTTGGTCGTAGCCGGTCATCAGGTACGGGTCGGACGGCTGGTCGGCGGTTACCTCCGTATCCAACCACGGCCCGCCTTTGCCGCGAGGCTTACCCAGTTTCCATAGGTCGTCGACATCGCCGAACCACAGCCCGGTTTCGCCGTCAGTGGAAACAAAGTAGTGCCCGTCTTCGGCCGCGTCGGAGCGAGTGCCCGCGATCACCAGCATGCCTCGCCATGAACAGAAATCGATGATCCGCTTGTTGTGCGTGCACACCGGTTTGATGGACGACAGCCCGCCTGCCGCGGAGTGAGGCAGTACGTAGATCGTTCCGTGTGCGTTCAACAGACGTCGCTCGGTCACCACTTCGCGCACGTCGCGCGGCCAGCCGATGGCAAACGGTTCGTCGTAAGCCGCGTCGGCCTTTGGTAGCCGCCATCGCGCGCCGTTGCCGACGATCATCGCCGACGCAGCGTCCACCTTAAGTTGCGGCTCGCCCAGCGACGCGGTCTTCTGCAAGAACTCGACGCTGTTCGCGGCATCCGCAACCGGCTTCAGATTCATGTCGGGGCCGGCCTCGTAGTAGCCGGTTTCGGTGGCATTGCCCGCTCGGTCGACCTTGTGCGCCAGCAACTGCAGCGTGCCCAGGTCGCCGCCTCGCGGACGCACGATGCCCAGTGTGTGCGGCGCGGAAGAATCGGCATCGGCCAAAGCAGCGAACAGTTGCGGGTTTTCCGCAACGCCGCCAGCAGGCCCGAAGTGGAAGTAGGCCGTGGCTTGCGGGCAGTCGCGATCGGTGTGCACACGCACCCATTGGCCGCTTGTCGACTCGGGGAACACGTGATAGGTGTAACCATCGGACGGGACGATGATTGTTTTGTAGACTTCGTATTCTCCATCGCCAGCCGCGTCGATCTCGACCGTGAAACTCACATCCTCCTCGCCGCCGTTTGCCAAATGCACGACGCGCTCGCTGTAGCCGGCGAACAGGTACGGATCGGACGGATTGTCGGCCGTCACTTGTTCGTCGAGCCACACGCCGCCCCAACCTGCCGGTCGGCCGCACTGATGGAGATTGTCCCACGTTGTGAACCACAGGTTTGACTGGCCCTGGTTGACGAACGGATTCATAAACAGCGACGTATCGTCGCACGCAAACACGATCTCGTCGCGCCAGTGGCAGAAGTCGCCGGTGATCTTCACGTACTGACCAATCGGACGAAGGCCACCGGGGTAGGTGGCCGAAAACGTCTTCGGAAGGTCAAACCAACCGCCGTGCATGTTCATCAGCAGCTTTGACGCTTCGCTGCCGCTCGCCGGGACCACTTCGCGAATCCGCGGCCATTCGGTGAACCAGCCATGGCTGGCCATGTACGAGAAGTCGGCGATCGGCATACGGAATCTGTGCCATTCGTTGTTCTCCAGCACCATCAGCAACAACGACTTCTTGTCCCAGCCCGTCGCCCATACAGGGTCGGAGACGTTGTCGTTCCCGTAGATCCCGCCAGGACCGGACACTTCGTTGAACTGGTGTGGTTCGATGATGCGCCACTCCTGGCCGTCCCATTCTGCCAAGCAGCCCGAATCGTCCTCGAACCGTTTGTGCGAGCTTTGTTGTCGGCCGTTGTTGGAAACAACCAGCCGGCCCTGGCCGCTGTAACCGCCCTTGCCGTGATAGCCAGGTAGGATGTCCGCTCCGCCTTTATGGCGGTCCATGTTGATCACCTTCACTTCCAGCGTGTGGACATCGACTTCGTACACACCTTCCTCCATCGTGTACCAGTAGACCTTGTTCGCCGGATCGGTCAGGTGACGCACGGTTGCGGTCGGGCGACCGTACGCTTGCTCGTAGGGGAGCGCGCGCACGTTGCGTTCGGCGTCGATGAAGTAGGGCCCGATGATCAATTGGTTCGATTCGCGGTGAATCATGCGGTTGGCCGGCGTACCGCCGATGCTCTCCGGGCGGATGACCATGTTCAGATTTCGGTCGATTTCGTACAGCTTGTCGTCGCCGCCGCCGGGATGATGCGGCGCGTAAGTCACCACCCACAACCGGTCCGCCCACGGTACAACGGCCCCGAGGCCACACTCTCTGTTCTTGTTGAACATCGTCAGATGGGGATACCGCCCGCTGATGCACAACGGTTCGGCGGCGCTGCAGATAGCAGTGGCCACGGCATAGGAGATCACACCGAACAGCAGCAGTTCTTTCGTCGTTCTCATAGCACTAACTCGTCTAGCAGGGCAAAGGACAGTTTTGGGCCGGTCTCCCGACCGGCCCAATGGCCGACCAACCTCGGAAATCAAGGTCCCGCTCGGCAAGCGGGACCTACTATTCGCTTCACGGCAGCTCCTTGATCCGAAGATTGCGGAATTCGATGTGTTCGTGATGGCCTTTGAACGCGATCGGGCCTTGGGGTTTCTTCAACGCTCCGTGGTCCGTTTCGGCGTCGACGATCACCACTCCGTTCAGCGTCACCTTGACATGCTTGCCGTCAACCAGGATCTCTTGCTCGTTCCACTCGCCGATCGGCTTCTGGTGACCTCGCTTGGCCGGCACGGTGCAGTAGATCGATCCGTGGTACTGGCAGGGCTTCAGTTTGGCGTGTTTCGGCGCGTCGTCGTCCAAAATTTGAATCTCCATTCCGCGGATGTCGATGCCGTTGTTCCCGCCGGGTTGAAGTTTATAACCGAAGCGGAGGATGAAGTTACCGTACTGCTTCTCCGATATCAGCCTGCCGCCACGTTTGGTGCATACCAGGAGTCCATCCTTCGCCTCGTAGCCCTCCGTGTCGCCCTGCCAGCCTTCGAGCGTTTTGCCGTCAAAGATGGCGACGAACCCTTCCTTTGATTCCTCTTCGGTGAGGTCGGCCCGGGCGTTCACAGAAACAGCCGCAATCAACACGACAAAGACAAGAACAAACAACGGCCGAACCACTGGTGAGACGCATCGCATGGGAGTCTTTCCTTTCGTGAAACTGGCAGGCATTGGAATGAGGAACGATCGCGGCTGTGCACCGCGGCGGATTTGCGCATCGCAAATCAGTCTTTCTCACGATCTAAGGCACCTTCCGTCGAGAGCTTGAAGTGTTCTACCAAGAACGGCTCCACTCGCTGGACGGTGATCTTCCAGTCGGGATCCTTGTTGAACCACGCGTGAGGTTTGCCCTCATAAATCTCCGCCTCGGCAGGTACGTTCAACTCGCACAGGCGTTTGACCATCGCCAACGCTTGTTCGTGCGACACGCAGCGGTCCTGGTCGCCATGAAGGAACAGCATCGGCGGCGTATCCTTGGTCACCCGCTTGATGGAAGAAGCCTCGTCGTATCGCTCGGGCACTTCCTCCGGTGTTCCTCCAAAGAACGCCTTCATAGCGTCAATCAGGCTCTTCTTCTCGACCAGGTCCCACATGTCGAACTCGCCATTGTACAGAATGGCCAATTGGACATCGCTGGAGAAGTCGGCATGGCCGCCGTTGCCCTCGTACTCTGCAATGCCATTGGTGACCGCCATCATCGACGAGAGATGGCCGCCGGCCGAACCGCCGCAGACGGCGATTCGCTCCGGGTCGATACGATACTTCTGGGCGACCGATCGCACCCAACGGACGGCGCACTTGGCGTCTTGCAGCGCGGCGGGGAATTGCGATTCGCCGCTGAGTCGGTACTCGACGCACGCGCCGAAAATGTCCAGACGATCCGCCAACCACGCTGCCTGACGGCGAAATTGACTCTTGTTGCCGAACTTCCACGAGCCGCCGTGAATGAATACTATGGCCGGCCGCGGGGCCTTTGGAAGTTCTTTCCGCATGATCGCGTCCAGATGCAGGTCGCGGCCTCCAGGTGAACCGTAAACCACGTCTCGCAAGACCGTTACGCCGACTGGTATGTCCGGCGAGCCGGGAAAGATCTCGGTACGACGCGACTCGCGTTCCCCGCGATCCTGGGCGGGACGTTTTTCGCTGGGCGCGGCGCCGGCCCCGCGTTGGTCATCCGCCTGGTCGATCGCCGAAGCCGCACCGCCAATGGTAAGTGTCGCCAATACTGTGATTAGCCGGATCATGGTTTTCATCGAGGTATCTCCCAGAGTCTATGAAGAATCAAAAGACACGTTTCAGTCCTACCGTGCACCACGCCAATTGGCGAGGCGACGTGTTCATCCGTCGTTTCACTTGTCCCGCACCCACATCGTGATTGGGCTGACGCCGGCATATACGCCCGCACGGGCTTCGGCCCGGACGGCGATAGGGCCCGGATCGGTGCGGTAGGCGCCTGCTCGATAGTCGTAGACGGCCAGTCGTTCGTCCCGCTCGATTCTACTTTTCCACTTGCCTTCGTCCATGCGTTCAAGTTCCACTGGTAGGTCGCCGTGATCCGGCAATCGGAGTTCGACCTGGAGTCCGTCGGGCCGAGCATCTGCCAGTGATGCAACATGGACGTGAGTGGTCAGAGCATTATCCTCGGTCTCGGTGTCAAGACGCACCATAAAGGTCCGCCGAGCGTGGAGCAGGCAGGCCAGTGCCTTCGCCGTTCGGCCAGCCTGCAAATGACCGGACGCGGCGTCTATATCCTGAAGTGCATTCGACGTGTCGAATCCGCCTGACGCTGCCTCGTCAAGCGCTTTCTGCAATCGGGCACATTCACCCTGCACATTCCAGCTTTCGGGCACGATCAGTTGGCCGAACAGCACGGCGACACCGTGCGGATCGAGGGACAAGTCGACCTGCCTGCCCTTCACTCGCACGTCGGCCCCGACAGACACAGTCCACAGTGCTTCGCCTGCCACGAGATCTTCGCAAATTTGGATTGTGGCGCGTTGGAGTCTGTGGTCGGCGGTGTTAATGGCAATCACCATGGCATTCACACCGTCCGTGAGAGCGAAGGATTCCAGGTCGGTACATCCGTCGCCGTGGCAAACTGGTATTGCGCCGGCGCCGGCCAGCTTCGCCACGCGTCCGATGATCTCCGCGGCCGTTTGTTTGGCGTCGCGCTCAACGATGTCAACGCGGCTGTGGCTGGCCAAATCGGAAGGGATCCACGCAGCGTCGCCCGTAGGCCAAAACAGGGCCGCGCCGTCTTGCCGCACATGCTCGCGGAGCTTGTCAAACCCAGATGGGGATATCCCCCGCCGTCCTGCCACAACCAGCACGCGAGGCACGGGCGGTCTGCCGGACAGTAGCCGTTCCTCGTACACGAACTCCAGCGGCAGCCCGATTTTCTTGGCTGCTGCGACGAGGGACTTGTATTCACCCGCCATGCCATCTAACGCAGCGTCGTCCGCACCGATGACCAAACCCACGGCAGGCGAAACCGGCTGCATCAGTTCACTCTCTGGGGCGAGTCGCTGCAACTCGGCCGCAAGCCGAGCTATTTCCCGCTTGCCCTCTTCGTGGTGCGCCAAGGTCCAACCCCAGACCTTCCAGTAGCCGACGGCCAATCCCCAAACGCCCATCCCCATATGCTCGTACGCCCTTTGGGCAATCCGCTCGACTTTATAGTTCGAACTGGTGAAATCATTGATCACCTTGTCCTGCTCCAAGCCGAAGATCGGCACAACGACGGGGCGTCCAAGCGAACGGAAGAGCGAGAGATTGACCAAGTTGCGCGGGTCTTCTGTATTGGGCCAGAGGATATGGCTGGAGGCGATTCCGTCCGTTGCTAGGGCGATGCGATCGGGGTGGATGCCCATCCGTACCAACTCGCCGGGCTGATCGGCCGAGCCGTGGAACAAACCCAATGCCAGCCGCTGTGGATCTTCTGCGCGCACGGCTCGTCGGACCGCGCCGTACAGTTCGGCCATCGACTCGCGTCGAAATCGGGCCATGTCCAACTGCGCGGCGGGCGAGGCACCGCTGGCGGCCGAAGTCGGCGATGGGGCGTCAGCGAACTCCTTCGGAGACTTCAGATTCCACGCTTTCGACCAGGCGTCTGTTGACTCGTACCGGCGTTTGAGCCACGCGGCGAAATGACGGCGATGCGCTTCGGAAAAATCGCCTGTCTTGTCCGCGAAGAGGTTTTCGCCCATAAGGCACCAGAACGGGACGTTGGCAAAGCCTTTCCAATTCTTGGCGTGGTGAGCCGCGCTGCGCACAGCCCCGTCGGCCACATCCGGATGCTCCCAGGAAAGCGCGGGATTCAAGATTGGCCCCATGGGAAAGACTCGGTGGACCGGCCTGCCGGCAGCGTCCACTTGGTAGCGCGAAGGGTCTTCACGGGCGTAATCGAGCGTAAATAGTGGAAAGCCGGGATGATTCGCCAGCCCGAAGTATGCGCTGGCAGAAACCTTATGCTTTTCAAGAAAGCCAATCATCCGCTTGACTTCATCGTAGGTATAGAAGCCCAGTTCGCCGTCGGCGGGGCTGAACAACGTATGCGTGAAGGGCAGGAAATTGATGCCCAGGTCCGCCAGCTCTCGATAGTTGTCTTCGGTTTCTACAACCTCCGTCTCGGCGAAGACATTGATTCCCCCGGCCTTGACGGTTGATGGATGGGCCAAAGCGCCCATGTATCCACCGCCCTTCTCCGGACCCGACCAGATGGAGATCCCAAAGTACTCAAGCGGTCGCCGCATCACGCCGCGGTATGCCGACAAGAGTCCTCCGTCTGCCGTCCGCTTTTCCAGTACGTTCCACGGTATCGAAGACGACCTGGCGCCGGGGCCCTCCTCCGTCTGGTTCATTTCTCGCAGTTGTTTCCAAGAGATGACTTTGATTCCGAGCTTTCCAGCCTCCGCCTTCAGGCCAGGGTCTTGGAAGACGCGGCGGTCGAGATCTCGACTCGCGGCATGACTGGTCACCGCTTGCAGTTCCGGGTCGTCGTTCCCGCAATGGATGATGAACTGAGTCACGCCGGGACGAAGATGTTTGAACGCCAGCAGGTATGTCGCTTTCCTCAGCTCGTAATCAGCGACGGAAGGGATTATCGGGAGATAGTCGATTACGGGCAGATTGTGTTGATCAAGCTTCTTCAGCATTTCGTCGGCTTCCGTCGCCAGGTGCGGAAACTGCTCGATCAGCGTCTTTTTCATTGAACGACAGAGGAGCACAGGAATGTCGTACTCGATTCCAATCTTCACATACAATCGGATAAGGTCCGGACGCGAGGCCACCGCGCCCATGTGCGTATCCAGATGTGTGATCGGGACACCAAATTTGATGGCTCGGTCGATTTGAGCCCGAAGCTCGATCTCGGCTTCTTCCACTTTCACGTTGCGGGCCACTTGGGACACGTTGGCCCAAAGGAATCCCTGCTCGTCGACGAGGCTGGGTACCTTGTCGCGCGCAGTAATCGGTCCCCAGCGATAGAGCTTCCATTCCGAGGTCAGTGTCAGATGGACCCCGAAATCGCGTTCGGGATGCTCTTTGGCGTATTGCGCGATTTCCGGAAACCAGGGACAGGGAACCATGATGCTGGCCGACGAAACAATCCCTTGTTCCATGGCTTCGATTGTCGCACGATTCGCCGAATGACACATGCCGGCATCGTCCGCGTGAATGATCAAGTAGCGTTGCGCCTCGGTTTGTTCCGCCGCCAGCCCGATCGTTGCGAATAGCGAAACGGCCAGAGTGGTCCACGGTGTCAGCAAACGGCTGGGCATGGTGATTCTCTGATGTTGAACCAGCGAGGCAGCACGCGCCCGCTCGGCGAGCGTCAGGCAAACTTGATCCGGAGGATTCGCACAAAGCGGGGCGTCTATTATGGCTCATCGCAATCGCTATCGCCACCTGGTTGTGACGCGCTGCCAACTCTCCCGGTTGCTTTCTTGCGGCCATTCGCTGGCGGAGCGAGGTATTCGGCTATAACATGCGAGGGTGGCGAATACGCAACGTGACTAGGATCTGCGGGAGTGTAACGATGAAAAATGTTCTTGTTGGTGTTCTGATGACTGTTGCTGCGACCGTCGTCCAGACAGCATTTGGTGAAGAGGCCGCTGAGGCGAATTGGGGACTTATGGAACAGATGCGTCCCGATCAATTGGAGAGCGTAATGAAGGCGACTCCAATCGCCTTTGTCCCGCTGGGGACCTACGAACATCACGGTTGGCACCTACCGATTGGTTTTGACGCCATCAAAGCGTATGCACTCAGCCAGCGTGTGGCACAGCGTACCGGTGGCGTTGTTCTTCCGCCGTTTTTCTATGGGACTGGTGGCGGCCACGTCGGCTACAAGTGGACGATCATTCTGCCCGAAGAACAGATCCGCCCGATTCTGGAGACGACACTGGACCAGTTATCCCGTTTCGGCTTCAAAGTCGTGGTGATTCTCACGGGCCACTATCCGCGCGAGCAGGTCGACATGGTGCATCGTTTGGCCGAAGAAGCCGCGACGCGGAACCCGAAAACACGATACATCGGCCTGTCCGAACCGGAGGTCACCACGCCGTTGCCCGGCGACAGAAGGCGTGGGGATCACGCGGCGAAGTACGAGACGAGCATCGCTTTGGCACTGAATCCAAAATGGGTGCGACTGGAGAGTCTCGCGCCAGGACGCGATCCAGAACAGGTCACCACACCCGAGACGCCTCGGAAGTCAAGCCCAACTCACGATCCCACACATCCGCTGTACGCGATCTACGGGCAAGATCCACGCGAACACGCTTCCGAAGCAGCGGGACGAGTGATCGTGAAGGAGATCGTTGATCGTCTGGCCAAACAAACCGAAGATGCATTATCTTCTACGCAGAAATGATCGCTGCGGCTGGTGACGTTGACTCGCGTACAGATTCATTGAACATCGAACAAGGTGCAAACATGAAGAAGATCACTGCAATCGCATTCGGCGTGTTTCTGACGTTTCTTTCCGCGTCGCCGGCCCAGGAGGCAAAGCAGATCCTCGATGCCGCTGGTGTCAAAGGTGGCTTGGTCGTCGCCATCGGTTGTGACAATCCGGCGTTGCTGGCGGGGTTGCGGGCGGACGAGTCGTATTTGGTTCACGGCCTGGATACCGATCCCGGTACCGTCGTGAACGCGAGGAGCTATCTGCGGGAGAAGGGGCTTTACGGGCCTATTACGGTGTCTCGATTGCAGGGCCCGCAACTGCCATACGTCGACAACCTGGTGAATCTCGTGGTGGTTTCGGGTGTCAGTGTTCAGGTGTCAGGGGAAGAGATAGCTCGTGTTCTTGCGCCGGGAGGCGTCGCATTGATGACACAGGATCTTGGGCTTCCTGAAACCCGACACCCGACACCCGACACCTCCCCGGTCCTGGCTGGGCGGACGAAGTTCGTCATGTCTTGGCCGCAGGAGATAGACGAGTGGACCCACTATCTGTACGACGCCTCGAACAATGCCGTCTCCAACGACACGGTCGTGGCCCCACCGCGCGGTCTGCAATGGACTTGCGGACCCGAGTACGCCAGAAGCCACGAGCACTTTGGGAGCGTCAGCGCGATGGTCTCGACCGCCGGTCGAGTCTTCTACATTATCGACGAGGGCCCCATCAGTTCCGTCTTCCTGCCGCCGGAATGGAAGCTGGTGGCGCGGGATGCCTTTAGCGGTGTGCTGCTGTGGCAGCGCCCGATTGCCAACTGGGAATCCCAACTGCGCGGGTTCCGAAGCGGGCCTCCCGAGATTGGCCGGCGGTTAATCGCGAATGGTGAATGCATCTATGTGACACTCGGTTACGGTCAACCCGTCACGGTTCTGGATGCGGCCACGGGAGAGGAGGTCGCGGTTTTTTCGGACACCGAAGGCGCTAGCGAACTGCTTTCTCAGGACGGCGTGCTATATGTTCTGGCAGACGACATGACGGCGGCGGATCACGACGAGAGGAAAAAGTGGATCAACGAAACCGCCCCCACGCTGCAGGGCTATCAGTTTCCCAAGAGACCGATCCCGATGTACGGCAAACAACGCATCATCGCGTTGGACATCGACTCGGGCAAATCGTTGTGGAAGAAGGAGTTTGAGGCCCCTGGTGAGATTATGCCCACGACGCTCGCGGTCGCCGATGGTCGCGTGTGCTTCCAGACCGGCTCCGACGTGGTCTGCCTGGACGCAGGTGACGGCAAGGAGGCGTGGCGCAGCGATCGTCCGATCGCCAGGAGCCGTTTTTCGTGGTCGACACCGACTCTGGTCATGCACGACGGCGTGGTGCTGACCGTCGACCGCCTGGCCAAGGCCAACGCCGATGAGACACCGCCACGGCAAGGCAGCAAGTGGCTGATGGACAATACGCATCAGTCGAAGAAGGAGGACGCGGAACTGGTCGCCACTTCATTGGAAGACGGCAAAGAACTCTGGCGAGCACCCTGTTTCGAGAACTACGACACGCAATTGGATATCTTCGTGATTGACGATGTGGTTTGGGTCGGCGATCTGCGGCATAAGCGGGACGCCGGTTTCACGCAGGGGCGCGACTTGCGAACCGGAAAGGTCGTTGCCGAGATACCGAACAACCTGGAATTCTACGATCTTCAGATGGGACACCACCGCTGTTATCGAAACAAGGCGACTGTCCGCTATCTGCTGCTGGGCCGTGACGGAATCGAATTCGTCGATCCCCGCAACGGCACGGGCGAAGGGAACTGGTGGGTGCGCGGCACTTGCCAGTACGGCATCATGCCGGCCAACGGTCTGGTCTACGTACCGCAGCACTCCTGCGGCTGCCACCCCCAGGAAAAGCTGAACGGTTTCAATACCCTCGCTCCCGCGAGGGAGTCGGAGAGTCCAAGAGTCGAAGGGTCGAAAAACGACGCCGCCACGCGTTTGGAGCGTGGGCCAGCGTACGGACAAATCGAAAACCGGCAATCAGAAATCGCAAATCCCCATGACTGGCCGACGTATCGGCGGGACGCTCGCCGCAGCGGCTTCCAGGACCTGCGGGCGCCGCAAGAAGTGGCCGCGGCCTGGACCGAGAAGCTTGCCGCCCCAGTGACTGCGCCTGTCGTTGCTGACGGCAAGGTCTTTGTGGCCGAGACGGATCGCCACACGCTGCACGCCTTGTCAGCCCAAGACGGAAAGAGGAGTTGGTCGTTTGACGCCGAAGGTCGGATCGACTCGCCGCCAACCATCTCGGGCGGCCTGTGCCTGTTCGGGACTCGGAACGGTTTTGTCTACTGCCTGCGAGCGGCCGACGGCGAACTGGTCTGGCGTTTTCGCGCTGGACCGCAAGAGCGGCTGGTGTTTTCCTACGAGCAGCTCGAATCCGCCTGGCCGGTACACGGTTCGGTACTGGTGGACGACACATCGGACGGGACGTCTCAGGTCTATTTCGCAGCCGGCCGGTCTTCTCACCTGGACGGCGGAGTTCGCCTTTACGCACTGGATCGGAACACGGGCGAGGTCCTTCATCAGGCGGACGTGACGATGGCTGCCGGGGACGAGGACGGCGAGGGCGTCATCGCACAGAGAGCCCTGCCCGATATCCTCTCACTGCAGAGCGGAAGCGTCTTCATGCGAGACGCACGTCTCACCAAAGACCTCGCGTTCGAGCAAGCGAAGCTACCTCACTTGTACGCTCCGGGAGGCTTCCTCGACAACACATGGTGGCATCGGACTTATTGGGTCTACGGCACGATGATGATGAGCGGCTATGGCGGCTGGCCGAGAGTTGGCAACGTCGTGCCGTCCGGGCGTCTGCTGGTCTTCGACGGCGGAGAGTTGATTTACGGTTACGGTCGCATACGGTATCAGGCGGGCGCCGGACACGTCCACCCCGATGCAGCGAAGGACTACAAGCTCTTTGCCGAGGTTCTCGCACCCAAACCGAAACCACAGTCGAAGCCGCAAGGCAAACGGAAACCAAGAGGTCCGGCAGGGCGCCGCGAGGTCAAATGGTCCACGGATCTACCTTTCGTGGCCAGAGCGATTGTGCTCTCGCAAGACACACTGCTGGTCGCAGGCGGCAACTCGCTGACCGAGAGCGCAGAGGACCACGGGCCAGGGACGTTCTGGATTGCCTCCCGAGGTGACGGCGCGAAGCAAGGCGAGTGCGAACTGCCGGCACCTCCCGTCCTGGACGGTATGGCATTATCCAGCTCGGGCGTCTTCGTCTCAATGATCGACGGGTCGATTACCAGCCTTCGAAATGCGGAATAGGAATCTGCCCGAAGCCGAGGTGGTCGCGGCGTTTTCTGTTTAACCCCGAGCCGAAGGCGACGGTCGTTGTAAGCGGCTCGATCCCTCACGGCCGTCGCCTTCGGCTCGGGGTTAAACGGCGGTTTCAGCTCTCTAACCGAGTTTCCCAAACTCGCGGGTGTATTGGGCGTTGGCGTTAATCTCGTCGAAAAACCACGGGAACATGCCTACGATCACACCGTCGGTTGGTTTGATGTTCTCGAAGGCGAAACGGAACGCGTCGCGGACCATGGCCTGGCTGGCACACTTGCGTCCACCGCCAAGGATCTTGAATCCCAGACAAGGTTGCTCCACCTGCCGGACCACCCGCGTCATGATCTCGGGATCGCCGCGATGGAAGGAATAGCTGCCGACGTGGAGGGTCTCCGGCTCCGACGCCGGTTCATCGGGTTTGTGGAAGTACTTTCGAGTCAGGAAGTGGAAGCACGTCATAAAGAAATCGACTTCCCAACCGTCGTCGGCGATCTTCTGGATACAGTCAGGATTGTGTGCCGAGACGCCTGCCAAGAGCCCTGCGTCGTGAACCGCCTTAACAAAGTCGTGAACCTTGTCGCTTTGGCCGTCGGCGAATCGGCGGTCGGTCACTCCGCCATGATGGACCAGGGCGAACGGACGAGCGGCTGTCACCGCGGCCTGGACCTCGTCGGGGTTCCGCCCTAGGCAGTAGAATTTCATCTTTGAGCCGCGATCGCGGACCTTCCCCAGAATCTCCGGTGCGTTGCCGGCTGCTGAATACGAAAACTGGTGCGTGTTGATCCCGGCACGTTCGCAGGCCAGCAGGAACTCGACGGCTTGGTCCACCGTGAAATACTCCTTCATATGCCGGTCCACGTGAGGGCCAAGATAGGAGTAGCCGTTCAGTGGATTGGAGCCTACGACAAGGCGACTGATCCGATGCGGTCCCAGCGAAATCGTCGGAAGCGTCGCAGACGGAGATGCCTGCTCCTCGGCCGCCTTTGACATCGCCGCAGAAACGACACCCGACGCGACCGTAACCCGTCCCAAGTGCGAGATAAAGTGTCGGCGGTCCATGAATGTTGACCTCTCTATCTGGGACTGTTTGTCGGTTTCTTGCCCACGCGCACCCATGACTATAGCACGGCGGACACCGCTATTGAAGATCAAGGTGAGACGTCCGCACAGAGACTGATATTGTGTGGCATCGCCAGCTTGTCTAGACTCCCACGCCAAACAGCGTAGGAGGGACGGCAGTGCGGCAGGTCTGGCTTCATCACATCATCATCGTCGCCGTGGCAGGCATCGTGCTTTTCACCAATCTTGGCGGGCCACGTCTGTGGGACCGCGACGAGCCGCGCAATGCCGGTTGCGCAGCCGAGATGCTCGAGCGTGGCGACGCAATCGTTCCGTTCTTCAATGGCGAGATGCGGGCACATAAACCGGTGTTGCTGTACTGGCTGATCATGTCCGCGTACACTGTCTTTGGCGTTAGTGAGTTCTCGGCACGATTCTGGTCCGCCCTGCTAGCAGCGGGTACTGCAATTGTCACGTATCACATCGGCAGGAGACTTTTCAACGCTCAGGTCGGGCTATGGGCGGCGGTGATCTTGGCAACTAGCCTGATGTTCGACATAGCCGGCCGCGCGGCAACGCCGGATTCCGTGCTCATCTTCTTTTCGACGCTTGCATTGATGGTCTTCGTGCTTGCCGCTTTCAAGCCGGACACGGTGCGTTTCCCCTCGTCGTGGCCGATGGTGGCGTTGATGTATGCCGTGATGGGCATGGCTGTGTTGGCCAAAGGTCCGGTTGGTCTGGTCCTGCCGACGGCGGTCATCGGCATGTTCCTGCTGATCATGCGACTGCCAACAGACCGGAACGACGGAAAGAACAGAAAGTGGGTTCGCCTGGCGTACGGCATGCTCCGACCCTTCGCGCCGCTTCATTTTCTACGCACTTGCTGGCTGATGCGCCCGCTTACCGCCCTGGGTATTGTTGCGGCGGTTGCGTTGCCGTGGTACATCTGGGTTGGCCTGCGGACCGACGGCGAGTTTCTCAGAGTGTTCTTTGGGGAACACAACTTTGGGCGCGCGACCACTGCCATGGAAGGACACAACGGATCTCCGCTGTTCTATCCGGTGGCGATACTGATTGGGTTCTTCCCGTGGTCCGTGTTTGCGGGGCCAGCGCTGATCGGCGTCGTGTCGCGCATTCGCCGAGGCGATCGCTGGTCGGCGGGCTACGTGTTTGCCGGTTGCTGGGTCGGCGTCTACGTTGGGCTGTTCTCCCTTGCCCAGACGAAGCTACCCAGCTACGTCACGCCTTGCTATCCGGCACTGGCCCTTCTGACCGGATGTTTCATATACCACTGGACACGAGGCGAAGCCGCGGCCTCGCGACTCTGGCCAAGGCTGGCCTTCGTGTCACTCGGGTTAGTCGGTGTGGCGATGACGATTGGCCTTCCACTGGCAGCCAGGCGGTACCTGCCGGGCGACGAGTGGCTGGGCGCGATCGGGCTGATACTCCTGGCTGGAGCGACGATTGGGTTTGTGTTCATGGAAACGGCCAGGATTCGATTTGCGGCCTTGTCGACCGCCGCCACTGCCATTGTCTTCACGACACTGCTATTCGGATTCGTGGCGGTTTGCGTTGACCGCCATCAGCAAAACCACCTGCTGCTGGCCGCCGTCACCGGTTCCAGTGACAATCCGCGAGTTGGGTCGTTCGGCCGTCTCGAGCCGACGTGGATCTTCTACGGTGGTCAGCCGATCGACGAGTTGACGCTCGATTCGCCCGATTCGCCACGGAGCGATAGAAGTCCGTGGAAACCCAAACTGCGACCGCTGGCTGCGGAATACTATGGGGACGGACGGGACTGCTTCATCTTCACAACGGATCGCCACTGGGCTGAATTGCAGAAGGCGTTGCCCCCCCAGGCGTGTGTCGTAGCCGAGTGCCCTCTATTCTTGAAAGACGACCGTCTACTGCTGATCGGCCGGAAGGACGTGCCTTTTCGCACTGCCAGTCGCGATAGCGACTCGGCAAGATAGTCGCGGCAACGCCCGTAGCTCACCAACTACCGGACGTTGGCACGTTGGAAACGTACCCCACAGTGGCACCGATCTACGTCGATCAAGTCTCTGTTGACTGATTCTGTAATAGAACGCCACAATGAGGGTAGGCTCGGTTCCAGAATTCGAAACAAAGCCGAGTGATCATGCAGGGGTGCAGAGAGACGGATTAGCGAAATGGGGAATGCCGTGAGCAACCATTCAAACTGGCGTGGATTTCATCGTGTTGGTGTTGCGCTTTTGCTGGGCACTGCCGGGCTGGCCGTATTGCCGTCCAGACTGCATTCGGAAATCGCAACACTGAAAAACGGGATGCAGTTTGAAGGTCGCGTGGGGAAGATCGCTTCGCTGGGCGAAGATCCGCTGGCCCCACAGGGGCCGGCCGGCCCAGTGAAAACCAAGCAAATTGTCCTTATCGACGACGACTTGCGACGGACGTTCTTTTACTCCCTCCAGACGCAGTCGGTGGCTCCGAAGCAAACTGCTTTAGAACGCATCAAGATCGAACAACGCGTTGCCGGCGGCAAACGCCGTATTGCGGCGGTGGGACCCATCATCGGGGCCACGAAGTGGGACGAATGGGGACGGCGGATTTTCACTATGAACACGCCGCAGGGCCCGCTTCACATAGTCCAGGGAATAACCGAGGTCACGCCGATCTACACAAAAGTGGAAGGGTTGGCGAGGCCAAAGTACTCGTACGTCTGGGACATGCGCGTCGCCACCAGTTCGATCCCCCGCGACGTGCTGAGCAAGATTCTGATGCGCCAGATCGACCCCAAGGATCCGGACGCCCGTTTGCGTCTGGTGCGGCTCTATGTCCAGGCGGAGCGCTACAGAGATGCCCGGGCCGAATTGGAGAACGTGGTCAAGGAGTTTCCCGCGTTGGCGAACCTGCAAAAGCAGATTCAGGCCCTGCACCAGTTGAGCGCTCGGCGGTTGATCAAGGAAATCGAGTTGCGCCGACAGGCCGGGCAGCATCGTTTCGCCTACGCTTTGCTTGATGGTTTCCCGTCCGAAGGTGTCGCCGGCGAGATTCTGCTGCGGGTGCGCGACATGTTGGACGAATACAAGGGGCTGAAGGAGAAGGGCGAGAAGGCATTGACCACGCTGGACGAGCACTTCGCACAAATCAAGGATGCGAAAACCAGAGCAGAAGTCCAGCCGGTGATTGAAGAGATCAAGCGAGAACTGAACATCAACACCTTTGATCGTTTGGCCGACTACATGCGATTGGCCAGCGATCCCAAGATGACCGCCGACCAGAAAGTGGCCTTGGCGGTCAGTGGTTGGCTTCTGGGTAGCGGTTCGGGGACGGAGAATCTTGCCGTGGCTTCGTCGTTGTACGAGGTCCGCAACTTGGTGCGGGAGTATCTGAATACCACGCATGAACACGAACGCGATGAGATTCTTCAACAGCTTGAGGCCCTGGAAGGAAGCACGCCGGCCAATCTGGCCAAGCTGATCGCGCACATGAAGCCCGCCGTCGAGACGGCCGCCCAGGAAAATCGTCCCCCAGGGCTCTACGAACTGACCGTGACAGGAGTGGCGGAACAACCGGAGTTCACGTACTACGTGCAATTGCCACCGGAGTACGATCCGTACCGTCGCTACCCGTGCGTGGTGACGCTGAACGGGGCTGGCACAACCGCGGAGCAGCAGGTGGATTGGTGGGCGGGTGCCTATAACGAAAAAGCCGGCATGCGTCTGGGCCAGGGATCTCGTCACGGCTACATCGTGGTCGCTCCGAAATGGACAAAGCCACACCAACTCGAATACGAGTACTCGGCGCGAGAACACGCCGCCGTCCTGCGGACGTTGCGAGACGCCTGTCGCCGTTTCGCGATCGACACCGATCGTGTCTTTCTCAGCGGCCACTCCATGGGTGGTGATGCAGCTTGGGACATTGGGCTCGCGCACCCGGACCTGTGGGCAGGCGTCATCCCGATCGTTGCCACGGCCGGCAAGTACGTGTCCCGCTATTGGGAAAACGGCCGCTGCGTCCCGTTCTATTTCGTCGCGGGCGAGTTGGACGGCGACAGGATGGCAAAGAACAGTGTGGATTTGGACCGTTATCTCACCAAGCACAGCTACGACGTGATCGTCGTCGTGTACAGAGGTCGCGGTCACGAGTCCTTCTACGAGGAAGTCCACCGCATCTTCGATTGGATGGAGCTACACCGCCGCCAATTCTTTCCGAGCGAGTTCGTGTGCGATTCCATGCGCCCGTGGGATAACTTTTTCTGGTGGGCGGAAGTGCAAGACATGCCGAGCCGTACGACGGTACTGCCGGTCAACTGGCCGCCGAGCAAGGGAGTTCGGCCGGCACGGACCGAAGGGAAGATCCTGGAAAACAACCGCATTTCGCTACGCACCGGTGCCAGCCGTGCGACCGTGTGGCTATCGCCCGAGATGGTCAACTTTGCGAACCGCGTCATCGTTTCATTCGACGGCCGGGGCCGCACTCAGTCGGTCGAACCGAGCGTCAAGGTGTTGTTGAACGATGTTCGCACGCGCGGCGACCGGCAGCATCCCTTCTGGGCAAAGGTCGAATCGCAGACGGGACGGGCCAGGTGACGGCGGTGCAGCGGCATTCACCGCGTCGTCCAGCGTCTGCAGGAAGAAGCGAAGAGTGATAGAGCCCTCGCGCGTCATCTGAAAGCGCTCGCCGAGGAAGTGTCAAATGGCAAGAGTTGACCCTGCACCCTGACCCTGCACCCCCCGATTCACCTTCACCTGTGGCAGGTTGTACTCGTTCCGGGTCTGTGAAGAGTAGTCTGCGCAGCGAGGCAAATCGGTTCCCACTGATTTTCCCGCCTGATAGAATTCCCGATTGGCAAGCCGCGTGACACTCAAGCTCCGCGGCTATGTTCAACAGCGTTTTATCGCTCATCGCTCCGAAGACTCCGCGACGACCGATAGAGCGTTTTTCGTTATGTGCAGAGCAAATGGAACGCCAAAGTGGAATGAGGAAATGTCCATGTTGTGGAAAAGCGCAATAGCAGTAGTTTTGGCGATGATGACCTTGGGGCTCCGTGTTGCGATCGCCGAAGAGGAATCGACCGCGAAGTGCATTGTGTTAGAGGGAACGCCGGAAGAAGTCGGAGGAGAATTTGCGAAGTTAAACGGCAAGAAGATCAAAGCGGATTTTGAGCGATTTGCGAGGGAAAACCAAAACCTTCTCAAAGGCGGAACGGAGTATCTTGAAATCACCAAGAGACTCGCGCCTTATTGGCTGGCGGAAGCAACCGCGGTAGCTAAGGAAATCGGTGTGGATCCCACGCTGTTCGCCATCTACCTTGGTGCAAAGTACCGCGGAGTGAACGCGGGCCACGAATGCATCTCCTATGCAGCGACCGGGAAGGCCACCACGGGCGACAAGGCGCTTCTTCACAAGCTGCGACAGAACAGGTTTCGCCTGCAGGGCGCCTATTTCAAGAAAATCGTGGTCCAAGGCAAATGCCTGCACAGGTTCTTCCGTGTCGGGGACGTGCATGGCCTCGAACCATGTATGTTCGTGAACGAGAAAGGCCTTGCGAGTTGCCACGTTCAGTGCGGGCGTGATCCCCAGCCGCGATGGAAGGGGTGGATGACCCATTCGCTTTCCCGGTACCTCGCTGAGAACGCCGCCACCTGCCAGGAGGCGCTTGACATTCTCGAAATGACCTGCAAGGAGGGTTACTATGCCGGAGGCAAGATCGGTACCCGATGGACGTTCGCGGACGCATCCGGAGACATCGTCACGGCCTTGCAGCATGCCAAGGCGGTCAGCAAGATCGACTGGGCAAGGGAAAGAGGATTCGTTCTGAACAAGGGGAAGTTTCCCCGCGAGGATGATCTTCCGCTGGATGCCCTCGCCATGAACGAAGCGCTGAGAAAAGACACGGGGCTCTGTTCGCTCACCGCGGAAGTGCCCAAAGAGCACCCGGAGTTCTTGACCTGCGCCTGGGTGAGCCTTGGCAATCCTTCGTCCGTGTACGTGCCGCTCTTCATGGGCGGCAGAGGGACGCCGGTCTCGATCGCAGACGGGACGCTGCACTTGCTCAACCGGTCGGCGGACAGGGCCAGGATGACTACAGAGGCACAGCAATTCGAAAAGGAAGCGCAAGAGAAGAAGCAAAAGGTCGAGCATCAGGTGGCGAGCCTCTTGAAAGAGGGAAAGAAGACGGAGGCAATAGAGATGCTCACGGAGTTCAACACGGACATCACATTGGCGGCACAGGAGTTTGTCAGAAGCTTACCAAGGGCTGACAAAAATGAGCAGACTGTCCGGTAAACGACGAAAAGCGCATTTGCGGGGCAAGAATGGCACATAACCAATCAAGGGTTTGATCCCGCGCAGGGGAAGAAAAGCTGACATTCTGCTTTTCCGGGGGAGGGGGCGCGGGGAGGAACAGGGGTGGGGG
>JADHUC010000200.1 GCA_016784735.1 Pirellulaceae bacterium
CGTCCCACAACGCCCAAGCGTTGCAGGGCTTTCCGGCCGCCGTGGTTCCCGTGCATTTTCGCCGCCGCCGCGCTTCTTCGGAGTAAGCCATTTTGCGTCTTTCCTCCCTTTTTGCGTCACGCTCTGTTGCAAAATCCCGCTCGGACCACCGGGGCCGCTCGCAGACTATCGGCGTCGGAAAGCCGCCGGAACGCCCCATATAGGGCCGTACTTTTCTGGCCGGAACAATCGCAACGCCAGAATCAGCAGACGGTTATCGTACTTGGTTTCGACGTAGGGTTCGCCAGTGCTTGGGTCGATGACAGGGTTACCGTGGCAGAACCGCAAACGACGAACCCCGTTAAGCGCCCGGTCAACGACCACCCCCAAGAATTCGTCCCACGCCGCCTCTTCCGCTACGGCGATTGCGTCCCGGTAGTCCTCGTTCGCAGCCATCCAGCGGTAATGTGTCGTGGGGTTCACGTGTGCCAGGGCCGCCGCTGCCGAGACTGTCTTGCCGGCCTCAACAGCCGCCACGAAAGCCGCCTGCTTGGCCGTCAGTTCCGCCATGACTACCCCCCACCGTCTCAGCCGCCTTGACCATCGCCGCGATACCCGCCTTGACCGCCTCGGGCAGGGCCGGCCAAGCGTCGATAACGGCCTGTAGATCGGCGTCGATGTGCGCGGTTTTCGATTCAACTGCTCCCGCATTTGCCCCCGTGTCCTTTGGTAAGCCCGCTTTTCCTAGGGAATCGTGGCCAAGTGGGGGCGGATTGGAAATGAGGTGCCCCGTATGGGGTTGCGGGTTCGAGTCCCGTGCCCTCCGCTTTACGTAACCCGTTGCGAGTCAACGGGTTTTTCTTTTGGGCTTGTGCTGGGGCGGCGACGCAGGGTCAATCGAACGATACCACGACTTCTTGTCCTTCGCGCGGTAGTGATAGTGGTTTCTCTTGCCGCTCGACGTCGTGGCGTACGGTGACCGCGTAATCGCCAAGGAAGCCGCGCGTCGCAAAACGACCTCGGGCATCGGTTGTGCCGGTCTCGTTTGTCCACCATTCCTTCTTTACGAGATCCAACCACGCTTGGCCTGCGGGCTTGATGGACCAGTCTCTTCGATACAACGCAGCGTCGGGCTTCCAGTGATGGCCTTCCCAGAAGCCCCACATGACGATGGCCTGAAACGCTGGGTGGCTGAACGCGATGGTCATGACGTCGCGGAGGTAGTCTGCCTGCAACTGCTCGTCACGGCCGACTTGCACGTCCAGTTCGGTAAGTTGCAGGTTGGGGACCAACCGGGCGAATCGGTCGAAGGTCGCGAACAGCCGATCGGGGGCAGGCAGGGAGCGCCTGCTGAAGTGGCCCATGAATCCGATGCCGTCGGGCGCTGCGTCATGCTCGATGAGATGGCGAATCACCTTGTCGTAGTCATCAAGTCGAATGCCCGACAGCACCTGTCCCTCGTTCACCCACAGCTCCGCATGCGGGGCCAGTTCGTGCGACTTTGTGACGATATCGGCGTAGATCTGGTTGCCGCCGCAGACCGACGAGAATGTTTCGCCCCAGCCAACGATGTGGTTGATCGCATCCCATTCTCCAACACGCTTCCCGACCGCCGGGATCTTCTCTTCCATGTGGGTCCAGAGAGCGCGACGAAGCTCGTCCGGTCGGCCGATGTACCTTGCCTGCGTCCTGTCAAGCGGCGCCCAGGTGATGTAGTGGCCGCGGACTTCGATGTCACGTTTGTCGAGCCATTGGAACGCGCCGTCCAGCCACTCCTGCCGAAACATTCGATGCTCGTTGTCTTTGGAAACGTTCCACGGCTGCCATTTCAGGTCATTCTCGAATACGACTTTATTGTAGTGCTCTTCAACGGTCTTCCGATACTGTTCGGCATCCTGGCCCTCGATGCTCAACCAACGCGCTGTCACCGCTGAACCGAACCCGAAGGCGTGGCGTCGCATCTTCACTTCCACACTCGCACCTTCGATCGGATCGCCGTTGGCGTCGACAACCTTCACAACGAGGTCCGCCTTTCTGATGCGTTGGATGCGCCCGTGGGCCTCGCGCCGCCACGGCGCGTCGGCGTTGCGGCCTTCGTAGTTGGAGTCCAATTGAGCGAAGGCGGCTGCGCGCCGCGTCCGCTGGCGACGTTCCTCTGAGGCAGTCAGACTTGAAACGCATACCGTGGCGGTTAGCCAGATGGTGCACAGCGTGAGCGTATACGGCCAGTCTCGCATCGAGTTCTCCTTGTTCGAGAAGGGAATGGCGATCCGAGCAATAGCCTACCATGTGTCTTGACGGTACACTACGAGAGAGACATTTCATCTGAGGAAACACGCGGGAACGATCATCGCTTTCTTGTCCGGAGTGTGCCGATGAGTCCATCCACTTTGAACGCCAGCCTTTTGTCCTTAGCTGTCTCACTGATACCGCTGCTAACCGCGTCTCCCGTTACATTGGCCGCGGAGAGCGAATCTGTCGAACATCTCATACGGCAGGCCGGCAATGCGGACGACGATGCCGTGCGGCTGAAGATCCTGAAACAGCTTCAGGCCAAGCCCGATCTGGGAGACGCGTTACGCAAAGAGGCCGACCGGCTAGTGACTGTCGCCGATCGTTGGGTAAACGACCCGCGATTGTTCCAGTGGTTCCACCAGGCAATCCGGAAGAAGCTGGATTACGACTTTGGCGTCGAGAAGGAATCGCCTCTCTACCCGCTCACGTGCATCTATCGCGGCCGGATGCTGGTCTGGACGGCTAATGAATATGGCAACATCCTCGGCTACCACGACGAGCGCCGTCGGTACTTCGACCGGGCTGTCGAGCAGTTTCGCATCGCCGCCGAGGCATTTCCTGAGAATCGGATCGTGCGAATGTACCTGGGCGAGCCGATCCCGCCGGAAAAGAAGTACGCTAGCGTACCCGAAGCGCCTGAGTGGGCCGTGTGGCAGCGGGAATCGCTCGAACGGCTGACCGATATCGTCCTTTGGTGGATCGACCATCGCTTGCAGAAAGACGGTCAATACGGCGGTGGCTGGGACGACGATTGCGAAATGTGGCGTCACTGGGTTCCTGTAATGATCGCCTTCGAACATCCGCGGATTTGCGAGGCACAGGCGTTCTTTTCTCGGTCGCTATTGAGTCAGGAGTACATGAAGGACGGTTACACTCGGCGAGTCTACGATGTGGAGCATACGGCCGAGCCGTCCAGCGACACGATCACGCCGATGATGCACCTTGCCCCGGATGACGCCGAGTGGCGAAAGCGGGCGATGCGCATCGCCGAATTGATGGAGAACCTGTGGACCGGTCGAAACGAGCGAGGCTTCTTGCAGTTCCAGAGCACCTACTTCGGCGCACAGCGGGTCGACGAGGATCCGCTCCGGGCGTGTGATACGCCCTATCACGTCCGGGCCATCGAACCTGCTTTGACACTCTGGCTACGAACCGGCGACGAGCGGTTGGAGAAGCAGTTCACAGCGTGGATGGACACTTGGGTCGATGCGACCGCGCGGGAGGAGCGCGGCAAGCCGGCAGGTATCATACCAGCCGCGATCCGCTGGCCCAGCGGCGAACCGGCCGGCCCAGGTGCCGATTGGTGGGACCCTCGCCACCACGGCGAACCGCGGTTGTACGAGTGGCCTAGCGCTGTGAGGAAGATGACCGATGCGTTGTTGCTGACCTACCATATGACGGGCGACGAGCGGTATCTGGAACCGTTGCGTTCGATGGCCGCCGCCCGACTCGAGTGGTGGAATAGCTCGACACGGGAGTCTCCTCGGGTGGGATCCCGTTTGTGGTGCGGCCGCAAGCTCGGTTTCCTGGCCAGCACATTGGCGAAACACAAGTTGCTGACCGGAAGCGACGAGTTTGACGACTTGCTCGCTCGCGACTACCACACGCAGACCGTCGGCGCGGATGCCTCGCAACGCGCGCGGCTGGCCGAGTCTCTCCGACGCACCGCCGAAGCCCTGGCGATCAACTTTCCGGGCCGGACCAGCGAAGTCCGCTGGACAGATCGCGTGTTTGCGCTCGCCCGCCTGTTCGGTGACGACATGCTCTTCCCGAAGGCGATACCGGCATGCAACAAGCGGCCCGACGTGTCACTACTGTATGCGACGGCCACGGGCGACCGCGGCGATTTCCTGGTCTTCCCGCTGAACGCCGTGCGCTGGTTAACCGAGCCGCGCGACATCGCCGCTCTGGTCACCGATCGTGGCAACAATCGACTATCGGCCGAGCTGTTCCACTTCGGCAAAAGCTGCCGTACGATGGGCGCGGAGCTGTACCTGCTTGCGTCCGGCCGCTATACCTTTACACTTGTCGACCGCGCCGGAGAGACGATGACCAGCAGCACACCGTTCACGGTAGACGGCCCGCGTGCTCGGATCGACTTCGAACTGCCGCCCCAGAGGCTGTGTGTGTTGCGGATCGTCGCTCAATAGCCAAGCCGCGCCCCAGTAACGTTCTTCATGATTTTGCCCACAAATAATTTTGCCTGTCCTTCTTCTGGCAAAATCATTTGTGGGCAAAATGATGGGAGTGCACCTGCAATGTAGCGATCGACTACGTATTGCCCAGCGTGTCGCTTCGGTGGCGTTGGCGTCCTCCCGTCAGTCGATCCAGGATACGATCTCTTCGAGCGGTTTTCGATCGCGGTCGTGACGGTTTGCCTCTCTGGACTCGGCCGGATAGCCGATGGGCAGTAGGACCATTGGCTCGACCTGGTCCGGCAACTCCAAGGCGATTGTGCACTGGAACGCATCAAAGGAGCAGATCCAGCAAGTGCCAAGGCTAACTTCCGCCGCGGCCAATGTCATGTGGTCGACGGCGATCGCGATGTCGATGTCGCAATGGTCTTTGCCGTCTCTGCGGCGCCATGCCTGTCGATGGTCCCCGCAAATCACAATCATGGCGGGAGTGTTGGCGTCAGCCACCCAGGCCGGCGCGATTCGTTTCATCAGGTCCTTGTTCTTCACCACAATGAACCGCCACGGCTGAAAGTTGCAGGCCGATGGGGCAACGCGCGCCGCTTCAAGGACGTAAAGCAACTTCTCCTCTTCGATTGCCCGGTCCTCGAACTTACGGACCGAGCAGCGTTTCTTCATCAATTTCAGTACTTCCATGGTTGTCGCTCCGGATGTGTTGGCTCAAGTTCCCGGCCGCAGGTCAAGACATTTGAGCACGCGCGTGTCACGAACGTACAACAAACCGTTGGCCAGAGCCGGTAGAGCTCGTATCGTTTTCTCGCAGATGCGAGACTGCTCCAGTTCTTCGTATTCTCCGATGTTCGCCGCGACCAGCACGAGCGTCCCGTCGGTCTTGACAATCAATAGCTTGTCACCGGCCTTCAGAAGCGTGGCGCAGCCGAACGAAGGTTGCGTCCAGGTGACCTCTCGAGTCTTTGGATCGAAACACACCAGATCGGCTGGCGGCCCATCCTGCCGACCGTTGATGCCGAACAAATGCCCTTCGTGTTCGACGCAGGTCGTATACTGACTAGCCAGTATCTCCGCGTCTCGCCAGACAATTTCCGCTCGGTCGCTCCCGATCTTCGCCAAAACGGAGCCGATGCCGTAGCTCGCTGTCACGAACACATGTCCGTCGAACACCAACGGATTGGCGGCATTCACCGTGGGGCCAATCCGCCCGAAGGGAAAACGAAATCGCTCCGCTCCGGTGTCGGGATCCAGAGAAATAGCGTTTAACCGTGTGACGAAGATCACGTGGCGTTTGCCGTCGACAGTAGTCGCCACAGGAGACGAGTAGCTTGCGCGTTCACTTGTGGCCTTCCATATCGTTCGGCCCGTGTCGACGGAGAAGGCAACGATCCCTGCATCTTGGGCATCGCCGCCCACATTGGCAATAATCTTGTCGCCTTCGACGATCGGCGAACTGGCCAAGCCAAAGTAGCCCTCGGGTGGTTCCCCGCGGAAGTACTTCTTCGAGTTGAACTCCTCGTACGTGTTCCGTTCCCAGAGGGTCTTGCCGCTTTTCAAGTCGAGGCATCTCAAGTCGCCCATCGCCCCGTAGACAAACACTCGCTCACCAGCGATCACCGGCGGTGCGCGCGGGCCATCGTCGGACGTGTAGGACGGTACGTACGCGGCGGCAAACGAGGACTTCCAGAGCGGTTCACCATTCAACGCGTTCAACCCCTCGACGACCTCCTCATCGTCCACTCGGTGGAGCAACACGGCTACGCCCTTGCTGACTGACACACCGGAGAATCCGCTGCCGACGTCACGCTGCCACAGCACGCGTGGCCCGCCGTCAGGCCACGACGCGGCGATTCGCTCGTCGACTGCCACTCCGTTGCGATTCGGTCCAAGAATCTGTGGCCACTCGCCCGCACCGGCATCACGAACCGCCACGTAGACGGCGAGGTATCCAAGAAGCAGGGAGACAGGTGGATTACATTGCATAGGAATGTCCTTTTGTGACCGAAAGCGGGATGCTCTGATTCGTGATCTCGTCATCACATCTCACTTGCCTGATGACCGCCTTTCGGCGTGGCGCAATCGTTGTAGCTCCTCTTTGAGAGGCAACCAATAGCGTCGGTCCGCTTCTCGCTCCTCTTGTTCTTCCTCCTTGATTGCGCGATTCAATTCCACCTCATCGTTAGCCATGGCAAGAGAAAGCAGCGGGCGGTTTGCCACCACTTGCCGACACTCGGCGGCGAACGTGGACGCGACTTCGATGAGCAATGAGGGGCTCCGCAGTTCTCGCAGCCAGAACGTGATCTGTTCTTGGGTCGGCCTGTCGCGATTATTGAAGTAGTTGACCTCTAACAGCCGAGCGATCATTGGCCAGTCTTTATCTCGTTGGGTCTTCTTGCACTGCACAAGGTCGGGCAGCGAAAGGAGTTCCACGCTTTCTCCGTCGGCATCGAGCGTCGTCCGGCGTTGCCATAGTTCCGGGAAGTCGTCGACACCGCGCATTTTGGCCATGATGTCGATTCGCATGTTGCGAGCGCCCGGATGGTGACATCGGAAATGAACCGCCAGTCCCATATCCAGATATTCTGGGGCGAACGGTGGTATCGCTATGCGTTCGGCCTGCAACTCGTCCAGGGCGTCGCGGAGGCGCGCGAGGTTCTCCGTATCGGCCAGGATAGCGAAATCGGTGTCGCGGCTAAACTCCGCTGCGCCGTACAACACGCACGCTTGTCCGCCCATGAGCAAACAGCTCACGCCATTCCTGTTCATCGAAGAAAGGACTTTGCGTATCGGGCTCGGGGTCAAGAGAACCTCCTAAGGCGAGATAGGTGTCCCACAGTTTCTGCGTCTCTGTCCATCGCTGCTCGGGCGTCAAACGATACCATTCCGCCCACTCCGGATCGCAGATGTCTTCTATTTCGATCATCGCGGATGTCACTTACTCGTTAATCCGTTTGCAGAATCCCTAACCGAACAAAGTACCGCGAGTTCGTCGTTATCGCAAGCGTCCGGAGGTTCTTCGCACGGCCGCACAATCGTCCCACGAATCCTACTTGGGGCCCTCGGGCACGGAGATTCCGTCGTCTCTCTCTATCAGCCATCGCAGCACATCGGGCGGCAAGTCGTTCCGGAGGAGTCCCGCAAAACCGTCTACCATGACAACGAAAGCACCATCAGGATGCGCACTCGAAATGCAAGCTCCGTTCTGCGACGCGTTGATCGATAGTGGTATCGTGCTGAAATTCAAATCCTTCGGCTCCGTCCAAAGTGTGTTCGAGTTGACCACCTCGACCACCATGATCGTGTTCGACGTGCCGTCCCGGATATCTGCAATACACGTCGGTCTTCCTGGTTCGAAGACCGTTCCAGGGCCCGAAATGACCATGTAACTGGTCGTCGGTTTTGAATCTCGGCGGAATGGGTTGCGATAAACAGCCGGCATGTGATTTGCCACGGCGAGGTTCTTGGGGCTGTCCCATGGCTGAGTGAAATCGTATTGCTGGTACAGTTGCTTGGCTTGCGGATCGTTCACGAATTGGAGAACAAGCATTCGCCAACTATGCGTCGGTCTGCCGTCTTTGTCTGCCACGCAGGCTCGAGGAAAGCACCTGTAGGTGTCATGATAGTTGTGAATCGCCAAAGCGATTCGCCTCAGGTTCGTCCGCCACAACTTTTCTCGACGTTGTCTTTCAACCACCGATCCAATCAGCCCGAATATAACACCGGCAACAAGCATGACGGCCATCAACGTCAGCAAGCTGAACTGCCACGGGCGACTTACGTAAGGAGGCGACTTGGACATCGCGGTACTCTCCCCCGTTTCCTGGCGACTCAGGGCGACAACTGTCTATGGACCTCGTCGATGATCATATCCTCGCTCTCTGGAGCCCATACCGTCGGCAAACCGTAATACACCATCGCGCCGCCGCCTTCGTAGCCTCCCTCTTTGAGCACGCGTCGCGAGGCGATGTAGGCCATTACGTCGTTCGAAAAGCCCGCGACCCAGGTGCCCGTGCCGCGCAACTCGGATTTCAGCCTCAATGCAAAATCGACAACAACTTCGCCGCCAAGCGTTACAAACTGGACTTTGTCCCCCAATTGCCACGTCTCGACGGGATACGGATAGGTCTGGCTCAGCGGTTGACCGCCGTCAATCCGTGCAAGCAACATTTTCGCTCGCGCGGCCGTATACTTATTCTCCGATTTGGCATCCTGTTCGATCTGCTCCCGCGACGGCAGTTCCGCGAGGGGCAGGTCGATCTCTCGGAAATGCGTCTTGAGGTCCGCCTCGACCACCTGCATTTCCTTCGCCAACACCTCATCCGCTGCCTTCGCCAGTCGGGTTCCGTATTCCATCGCCAGCTCGACCGTGCGACGCGGCAGCGGATTCTGGTCCGCGCCGCAGCCAGCCCAGAACATGGCGAGACATCCGGGATGAGATTTCTCGAACTCGATCTGAGCAAAGCCCGGATAGTCGCCGGACCACTGATAGAAGCTCAGCACGGTCGCGTGACAGGCGTACCCGAAAACGACCGCCCGTAACTCGCCCGCGGCGTCGCGGACTGCCAGCACCGGCACATCGTGATCCTGCGGTCCTTTCAGTTTCCCTTCAGCACGCAACTGGGGCACTTGGTTTGACGGATTGTTGCGGCGGTTCACGGCGAATGTTGCCGTTCCGCTACCCCACGACAATCGCACCGGCGCGGTCTTAGACAGGGCCTGGCCTACCACTTCCACAACGCGGTCTTCCAGCGTCGTAGTGTACTCCTGGATCAAGTCCTGTTGCTCTTTGTCAACAATCAGATAGTGCAGCGGCGATAGGTTCCTGACCAATGCCGGTCCGGTGTGCGTGTGCGAGCAACAGAAAGCGATCTGCTGTCGTTCGAGGCCGTGGCGTTCTTTCAGCCGACTGCACACGGACTGGCTGAACTCGCGACTGAGACCGATAAGGTCCAAGGTGACCAACACCGCGCGATCGCCGTCGGCATCGACCAGCACCAGCGCTTTGGCCCACAAGTCGGTCAGCTTTCCATCGGCGGGCCGATTGCGACCGCCGTAACCGGCCATCCATATGTACTTCTCCGGGGTGACATTCACTCGGGCCGTGCCGGCCTGCCAAGTTGCGGTCTCCGCGGCCGCCACGGAGCAGCATGGCAGATTGAAACTCGTAACCAAGACTAGCAAGGATAGAAGAAACAGGTATCTTGGACGCATGGCTTTCTCCTTATCTACCTTTACGTTCGGGGAGTCAACGACGTTGGCCACCATTGTACACGCCGATCAATGCTCTCGTCTCCATGTCCGCACAAATGTTCTCCATTAGCTCCACACTTTCCCCTCTTTCGTTATGACAAGAAGCATGAAAGCAAGAATAATTGGTATCGTGATCGCTCTGCTCGGCGTTGGCGGGATTGTGTCCGCGATGATTCGGCGGACCGTCACGGGGCAGAGCTTCGACGAGTACGAAATGGTGCTGATGGCCGCCCGAGGGGTGCTCGTTGCCGCCGGGATCGTCATTACTCTGTGGTCGTTCAGCAGGTCTCATCAAGATCGCGGGGTGATGCGGCTGGACTGGTTCCTTCCGCCTCGCAAGGGAAAAGACGCAGGCAAGGCCGGTTTGGTGCGACGGACGCTGAAGCGACTGGGCCCGACAGTGCTTGCGTCGCCCGTGCGACGTGCGATTCAAGCCTGCTGTCTTCTGCTGTTCGTGATCCTGTTCTTCTACGTCTGCTGGCCTTACAGCGCTCGCCCGTCGCCGCCGGGCCGAGTCTCGCCGGGCTGGGCTTTTGAAGAAATCGACCAGCACGAGCAGTTCCGCTTTCAGCGCTCGACGGCGGCCGATTGGCCTGCGGAACCAGACGGGCGAGTCTACGTAGCGGAGGAAGGAGCGAATAATGAAGCCGAATTATATGTGGCGTCGTTCGATCTGGTTGCCGTGGACGACGACCGGATCGGATTGAAACCCACCGGCACGCTGTCAGACGAACAGCTCGACCGATTTCTACTCGGCCAGGGGCCTTGGGCTCTACACGAATCGGAGCCCGGTGTCTGGCCGTCGCACTACGCGGATGATTTGGAACGTAAGGAGGTCGTGCCCCCCGAGGTTTTTTTGGCCATCGACCCGCTGGTAAGTCTATCCACCTCGATCGCTGCCCGCAGTTGGATCTGGTCGCTTGCGTGCGCCGCTGTCATCTTGATCATCTCGTTGTTGGTGCCTCGCGGTTTCTGTGGGTACGTGTGTCCGCTTGGCACGACAATCGATCTGTTCGACTGGGCCCTCGCCGGTCGCGTGAAGCGTTTTCGTGTGGGCCCGAACGGCTGGTGGGTCCACATCAAGTACTACTTACTGGCGGGCACGTTGATTTGTGCGCTCTTCGGTGTGCTGGTGTCCGGCTATGTATCCGCCATTCCTGTGATAACGCGTGCGTTGATGTACCTCGGAGAACCACTCCAGACGGGAACCATGCGCGGTTGGCATCTGGTCGTGCCAATGAACGCCGGCCATTTCGTTTCGATTGGCCTTTTCGCGCTCGTCCTCTTCTTGGGTTTCCTGAAGCCTCGTTTTTGGTGCACATACGTTTGTCCCAGCGGAGCCATCTTCTCGCTGGGCAATCTGCTGCGTCTCACGGAGCGCAAGGTCGAATCGACGTGCATTGAATGTGGCAGGTGTGTGAAGGTCTGCCCGTTCGATGCGATCAAGCCCGACTTCACGACCCGTGGGACCGATTGCACGCTGTGCCAAACCTGCGGCGGGGTCTGCCGGACGCGTTCGACGAAGTATGTCGAGCGGTGGAATTCGGTGGAACTGAAGGCCAAAAACGATCCGCCGACGAACGAGACGGCGATTGGCCGTCGCGGCTTTCTTTCGCTGGCTGCCGGAACGGCCGCGGCCGTGGCCGGCGGGGCCGGGGCAGCCGTCGCAACGAGAACGTTTGGTGCGAACCTCGAAGGTCCCAACGCAATTCGCCCCGTGCGTCCGCCCGGCAGTGTACCCGAGCGCGAGTTCCTCCGCATGTGCATTCGCTGCGGTGAATGTCTAAAGGTATGCCCGTACAACGTGCTGCAGCCGATGGGCTTTGACCAAGGTCTGGAAGGGCTATGGACACCGCGAGTCGCCGCGGACCACGCGGGCTGTGCTCCGAGCTGCAACACGTGCGGTCAAGTGTGCCCCACCAGTGCCATTCGGCCTTTACCGCTGGAGGAGAAGAAGGTCGCTCGCATGGGCTTGGCCGTTGTGAACAAGACCACGTGTTTGCCGTTTGCGAATCGCCAGGCGTGCCGGGCGTGCGTGGACGAGTGCGAGGAGGCCGGGTACGATGCCATCGAATTCGTACGTGTACACACCGAAGTAGACGAAGCGGGCAATCCCATCGAAGGCAGCAGCCAGGACGCCCCGGTGGTGCTGGCGGAGAAATGCGTCGGCTGCGGCCTCTGCCAAATGAGCTGCTATCGAGTCAACGTGAAGAAGGAGCATTTGCTCGACCGATCCGCCATCATCATCGAAGCGGGCGAAGGCAAAGAAGACCGCCTGGTTTTCGGTTCCTACATCGAACTGCGTGAGCAGGAGGCCAGGCAGCGCGAAGCCGAACGGCAGCGTACGATCGGCGATACGGGCAACGAGTACTACGTTCCGGAGACGCCCGATCATCCATCGGATCCTTTCGGTACGCCCGACGAGCCCAGCATCGACAGCCCGCCGCCGGACAACGGTGGAAGCATGGAACCCGTACCACTGAAGGTCATTGAGAACGACCCATTCCATTGAGCCCTTCGGCATTCCGAGTCGCCAGAAGGCTGTCCACATTGCTATGAAAGACGCGCGAGGGCTCCTTCGAACAACGCCTTCATGTCTGGATCAATCCAGTCGCGAGAGCCTGCCCACTTGATCCTCGTCTGCAGCGAACGGTCGTCGGCTGACGTGATCCGCTCGTCCCGCCGGACCAGGGCGACAGAGATGACGGCCGCGTACAACACAAACGCGACATCCGGCGGTAGCGATTCGTTGTCTTCGGCGTGCTTACAGAATTCCTTGACCACGTCGAGCGCGTCAAGCGGCGGCTGCTCGTGAGTTAACAAGTCGCCAAACGTGTCAAGCCTTTCGCCCGGCACGGCTTCACACAGCCGCAGTTTCTCGGCCAAGCGAGGTTGGACTGCTGCGACCTCGTCGACCAACGGCGAAGCCAACAGATGTTTGAAGATCGCCGCCAGTTCGTCGGGCTGCCATTCGACCAACGCGTCCGAGTCGCACTGCCATAACCTGGATAGTCGCAGCGGGTCGGTGCCGTGTACATTCGGTTCCGTCATGGCTTGGGGCCGCTCCGCGAAAGGATGTCTTGCAGGTCCTGGATCTCGGCGTCGATGTCGGCCTCGTCATCTGCGTATTCGCTGATGACACTTCGCATGATTCGGCCGAACATGCGTTTGCCTGTCACCAAGGCGTTGGACGCCTGTGTGGGTGAGCGAAAACCGAAACGATCGACGATCTGTTCGTAGGACGGTGGTTCGGCGCCTTCCAGAATCGGTGCCAACACGCGCACCTGGAAGATGGCCCACGCGTCATCGTGCCCGGATTGCTTGCATTCGGCCTGCATCTTTCGCAGGATCTCGGCCAGTATCTCGCGAGCCCAGGCAACGTCGAAGGCGTCATGCGGCGCGTCGGTCGTTGCCGCACAGTGTTCGTACGCCTCCTGATCGAGGCTCGTGGCTCGATCCGCCTCGCGCTTCGCCGCGTTTCGCTGGCGCATCTGGTTGGCGGCGTAGTTATCCAGTGCCGTGGCCAAGAGACTACGGAACCGACCGCGCCCCGATTCAGCCTTCGATATCAAGTCGCGTTCCAAGATCTTGTTCTCGATGAAACCCTGTACCAAATCCTCCGCCTCGTTCGACTCGATTCGCTTCTTGAGGACCAAATGGGCCTTTAACGCTGGCCAATATCGCGTCAGTAACCGGTTGAGCGCGTCGCGCTGTATCGTATCCCGGCCAGCGGCGGCAAGATCAACCAGTGACCAATGCGTGGTAGGAAAGCGTTGGAATTGGGTACGCCGATCATGCGACATGAATGTCATCTCCATGACGAAACGGGAACCATCGTCCTGTCGAAATGTTACCGGCCGCACCGCCGCATGGCAAACCAAGGTAGCCATTAGGGCTTTGGAACACGCCTTATTGCTCGTAAGTCGCGACGAGGGCGTTGCCAGGCTTGATCGACCGCGGCTTGCACCAGTTGAAGCACCGCACGATAGTCAGGATCGTTTTCGTCCTTGTACACCGGCTTGCCGCACTTGCCGCTGCCGCCGGACGCGGCAGGCAGCGGGGCGGACAAAAAGAGGCTCCGATTTGGCTCGCGCAGGTGGATCCAATCCAGCCGCGAGACTTCGCTAGTCTCATGACACGCGGCGCACCGCTTGGCGTGTACGGCCGTGATCTTCTTCGCGAGTTCGCCGTCGGCAGGCAGATCGTACGGCTCTGTCTCGGGGCGCATGTTGATAAACGCATCGTGATACGGCACGTTGGCGTCGATCCAACCGGCCAGTCGCATCCAATCCTCGTCGCCGAGTTTGGCTCGTTCCGCGCAGGTTCCCTTTCGTAGCACCTCGATCAGCTTGCTCTTGTGCGAGCCGAATGTCATCGGCTGTGTGATGACCCCCGCGGGATCGTATTTGTTGGCATACGAGACCAGCCCGCTGGCCAGCAGCGTGCGGTACGCCCGGTTGTGTCCGTCCAGACGTAATGCTCTTCCGTACCAGGTTTCGATCTCGGTGCCGTCCACCAGACCGCCGGAGAAGTCCAACTGGCCGGCCGGCTTCAAACCGCTGTGGCACTGGACGCAATGTCGATCGAATACCGGCTGTACGTCACGGAGGAAATTCAACGGCCGGTCACCCCATGGCGGCGGCACGGGTTCTGTGGGCTCCTGTAGAAGTGCCAGTGCCATTGGCGTGTCGGTAGGCGCTGCTTCGCGCGATTCGTGACAGCCCACACAGGCACGTTGCTCGCCCGGCTGGAAGCTGATGAACGAACGCATGCGCCGCAGTTCCATGTGATTCTCGTCCAGCAGTTGGAAATACACGGGCGTGTCGGCCGGGACTTTGAAGTGCGCGCTGCCGTCGGTTTCGACCGGCACATCGCCGATAATTTTGACCGGCGTCCAGTTCACGCCCGCGCTCAACGCGACTAACTCGTATCGCAAGCCGCCGTGTTTCCTATCGTAGGGCCAAGGGATACGATGCGCGATGCGGATGTAGCGAATTTTCTTTGGATCGATCCCCTGGACGCCATAACCAATGTCGCTGACGGCGCAAACCGCGTAGTCCTTGCTCGCATCGGTCACGTCGGGCAGGATGGGCGGCTTACGGCGCGGCCGCAACGGGATGGGGACGGAACTGGAGATGTGCGGGTCGCGACAGATCAGTTCCTTGTTCCCAAACACGTCGATCAGGTATAGCGCGTATCCCGTCTCGTCCATGCCGCGATAGTACGACGGAAACCCCTGCCAACCTTCCTTCTGGTAACTGTAGGAAACAAGGAAGTACTTCTCCGATAGCGCCCACGGGTTCATGTAATGGCCACCGTCGTCATGGACGCCGCCTTCGGGCACCGCCGCACCAGACATACCGCCCTCGGGCGGCACGACCCCTGGCGTGACGATACGTATTGCATCGGGATCGTTCAAACCGACGCTGGGCGTGATGACCACCACCGGACCACAAGCCAAAGTGTGGTGGCCGGCGGCGATGGACAAGAACTGGCGATTGTTCGTGCCGGGAATCGAACGGACGTCTTCCAGGGCCCAAGGATCGTCCAGATGCTGCTTGAATAGCGCGTCGGCCCACGTGCCATCGGGTCGTACGAACCACAGAGATTGGATCTGAGTCAGGTTGCGTTCCTGGTACTCCCAGCGGGTGTAACCGATCGTGCCATCGTCCAGACAATGCGGCAGATAATCGCCGTCCTTGTTGACGCTCAGCCGGCGGATGTTGCTGCCGTCGGGCCGCATCACGTACAAATTGCACGAAGTCTCGTCCAGCCGCGGCGTGTGATTGCACTGTAGTTCATAGGCGCACCGCTCGGAGGCAAACGCAATGTCGCCGTTGGGCAAGTACGTGGGGTCGAGGTCGCTCCAGTAGTCGTGATTCGTCAATTGGCGGAGGTTGTTTCCATCGACACCAATCTCGAAGATGTGCGTGGGCTCGATGGTCTCGCGTAGCTGATGCGCCACATTCCGTGCGGCACAAAACGCTGGCGGCCACGGCTTGACCGGCGGTTCGTTGCTCTCCGACTTAGCGTAGCCGAACACGATGCGGTCGCCGTCGAACCACAGGTCCATGCCGTGCACGCGGCCGGGCCCAAGCTTGCCGTCGATCACGTTACGCAGGCGCTGACCGGTTCCATCCGGCGCAAAGGGCTCCTCCAGAACGCAGATATCGCCGCCCGGCCGCGAGACCCACGGCATGTGGTTCAGGCAGATGTCGGGATACGTTTGCTGAGTGAATCGTTTGACGAACAAGAGCCTATCGTTGTCCACCAGTGGATTGGCAAATGCCAACCGACGCACGACCCAGCGCACTTGGAGGTACAGCTCCCGTTGCGCGTCGGCGGAAGCGTCGTCAGGCAGGTCCTCAAGCCGCGTGGCCAGCTCGTCCAACTGCCGCTCGAAGCCCTGCGTGTCGACGCCTGTTTCGCACAGATCCGCCGCCAATCGCCGGCCACGATCCAGGAAGAATGCAGCCGAATGCGAAAGCGGTTGCGGTTTCGAGGCCGCGGTTTTGACGGTCGACCACCGGCTGATGCTGCTTTGATCGGCCGGTCGCCCGAGCGCGATATTGTCTTTCGGTTTCTCCGGCCCGTACACCTCGACTTCGTCCAGGTGGAAGAAGATTGCCTGGTCGCTACGGATCTGCAAACGCACGAAGCGAGCGCGCACGCCTTGCGGGGTGAGAGTCACGGATAGCGGCGGTGCGCCCGAGATGCCCCCGAAATGCTTGTCGCGATTGTCGTGAACCTGCCGCCAGTCTTTCCCGTCGTCGGAGAGCAGAACGTGCACGTTGTCGGCATTGTGTAATCCCGGCTCGTAGTCCAGGCGGTTGTAGACGACGATTCGCGCGATGGCCGTGGGCTGCCCCAGGTCAACCTGCCACCAGGGATTCGGCTCGTGGGCGGTGTGAAACGCGTACTTGCCGTCCTTCACACCGTCGACGGCCCCGGCGGCGTCAGTCCATGTCGCGACGACACTCGGCGGCGTCTTGAATCCATCGCTCCACGCTGCCAATGCCTCAGCCTGCCTGAGCCAGTCAGCCTCGACCTGCTCGCGCAGCGACTCGGCGGCCCGTCCCGTCGTTACCTCGCCACACAAGACCCCCAAAAGAAGCTGGAGTGAGAAGATGGACAGGACTATCCCTGCGTTGTGAAGTCGTCTTCTAACAACTCGCCATACGGTGGCGATGCGGAAAACGCGTTCACGAAGTCTGGTTCTGAACACTCCTCCATGGAGGCAAGCTCCGTGTGCGCGTGTCGCCTTTTCGTTCACTGCCTTCACTTTCGCCATCAGTCGTCGCTCCTTGCCCGAAACCCAATCCGCCGCTTCTTCGGCGGATCAGATGGTGTCATCAACTCGCGAATCGCATCGAAGACAATCTTGAACTGCTCGTCGTACTTCTTTTCAAGCGTGTCGAGCTTGCGAGCAAGATCTCTGTGCGTCGCCAACAATCGCCGCAGGCGAACGAACGCACGCATGATCTCGACATTCACCATTGCCGCCTGCTTGCTCTTCAAAACGCTCGACAACATCGCCACGCCTTGTTCCGTGAATGCGTAAGGAGGCGTGCGCCTGCCGCCACGGCCTTTGGGCTTTGACATTCCAATTTGGAATTTCAAAGATCCCCATTCTTCCTTGGTCAGTTGGAACATGAAATCGTCAGGAAACCGTTCAAAGTTCCGTTTGACTGCTTTATTCAGGTTAAACGTCTCCACGGCGTAGAGGTTGGCGAGATCAGTGTCGAGCATGACCTTGTGCCCGCGAATCAAGTAAATCGTCTTTTCGATTCGCTCGACTGGAATCACGGATTGCTTGGTCTCTCTCTTCGCCATCGGTTCGTCCAACGAGCAGGATCGAGGGGCCAATAGGAATCAGCCCCTTCCGCGAGGGCTGGTGCAATGGAAGTTGAGTATACCCGATTCGGGGCGGAAGCACTGGCCGTTCCAAAGAAAAACCCGCGGATCGCTTTGCGACCCGCGGGTCTTTCATGGGGAAGTGTCCGTGCCGTCATCCGGCGGTTTTGTCACGGCTGGTTCTGGAGCAGTGCCCAAGCGTGCCGGCGGCTTTGGATGAGGTCTCGGACCCGGTCGACGCGTTCCTCGCGTACGTCCTGAACGGTGTCTTGCCGCTCTTCCACGACATCTTGGACCGTGTCGCGTCGCTCCTCGACGATCTCGTGGGCCGCGTGGCGGCGACTGTGAACCACCGCAGGTCGTGCCGGCCGTGCCGGTCGCGGTGCCACACAGGCGTGCCGAGCTGGACGGGCTGCGGGCCGTCCGATGGCCACGCCAACCGAACCAACACGGACGCGAATGCCGGCCGAAGCCGTCGAAGAAGCCATCAAAGCACAAACCGTCGCCAAACTGAGAATCAAAGCCTTCATCGTACTAACTCCCATGAAAAAGTGACCTGGAACAACCGAGTTTGAATGGGCCTTTTTGTTGTCTCGTGCCCTTTCACCCCTATCTACCCAGGTCCCACGGCGATCCTGCGCGCCCGGAAAAGAAATTTGGAAAGGTAGTACTTTGGCCATCTGCAGCAGGATCGCCACGAGAAACAGAAAGCTGATCCTGGTTCGGCTGGGTTTCTTTGGCCACACGCCCCGAGAACACGGCGACTTCCCCGTCAAATGGATGAGCAAGGACGGAGAGACGGCGTACCTGGTATTCTCGGGCGACGACTATTTCTGCGTGCGCAATGCACGGTTCCGATTGACGGCGCTAGCGAGCGGCACCTGAACGGTCCGTCGCGAGGGACCAGCCTTGAGAGACGCAACGGTTTTTGTTGGGGCCGTCGTCCCGGCATTCGCCTCTCGTCAGTCGTCGCCCAGGCAGATGACGCTGCCGTCCAGGCAGGATAGGTACAGCCGCCCGCCCGCTGCGATCATACCGTCCCATGTGGGTGGCGAGGCAAGTCTGAACTCGGTCAACTTCGTGCCGTCGGCTGCCGATACCGCCCACAGTACCCCGCCTCTACGACCCTCGATCGCATCGACCTGCGTCTGTAGCCTGGCTTGGTTGGCCGGGTCGTCGATCGCCGTAGCGGTCGTTTGCGTGTCGACCACGTCCGGCGGGCCGGCCACAAACAACACCTTTCCGGCCAGCACCAGCGCGCGCCCCTGCAACGGCACTTCCTCCGACCACGCGTAGACCGGTCGATGCGGTAGCTGCCTCCGGGCAGCTTGCCAGGACGGGTGGATCTCGCCGGGCTTGGTTCGAGCGGGCGTGATCTTGGCTTTCGGCGCCGCCGTTGCCTTCGCGCCTGGCGATGACTGCTTGGCCTTGGGTCGCCGCGTTGGCTGCTTGGACGGGGCCGCGGGCTTGCGTCCCGGCACGGTCGTGTTCAGTCGCTTGAAGTCTGGCTCTTTGGCCGAACTGAACAGGTGGTATTCGAGGATCGTGGTCGAGGGGAAGTGCTCCGGCTTGCGGCCGAACGCGTACACGTTGTCGTCGTCAAACACCATGATACGTCCCGCCGGAGCGTTGTACGCGGCCCGGTACCAGGCGCCGGCGGCCGAAGCGGGCGTCCTACCCCAGAACCAGTACGTGCGGTGCCACCATGTATCGTCAAGGAACCCCGTCGGGCACAGCAGGTGGGCCCCTTCGCCGGTTTGTTGCATGGCGTTGATCGGTTTCGGCACGCCGGCCCGCTTGCCTTCGAAGTCGAATGGCTGCGAGCGCATATACACGTACTTGTCGTCGGCCGAGAGAACGTCGGGCAGTGCCACCGGCAGGTTCGGCCAGGCGATGTCGTCATCAAGCGGCTTGCCGGTTTCAGGGTTGATGTTGTCTAGGATTGTCTCCGAGACCTTTTGCCCGGTCGCTGCGTCGAGTCGCAGGTACCGCATACCGCCGTCCAGGAACATCGACCGCCCAGCCACGGCGTGCACGACTCCGTCGTGTACCAGAACGCTGCCATGGACCGGCCAAACGCTCTCGATCTGTTCGAACGACATGAGCCGCTGATCGGTTGGCGCCGCCCGGAAACGCCAGATCAGCTTGCCATCGTCGGCGCGTAGGCAATAGATGTACCCGTCGGCCGATCCGAACAGCACTTGGTCGTTCCAGATCGTAGGCGGCGAATCTACCCGCCCGCCAACCGTGTAACTCCACAGCGTTTCGCCAGTATCGGCATTGAGAGCATGAACCGTATGCTTGTCGACCTGAGCAACGACTAGCCGCCCGCCCGCCGAGACAAGGGAGCTGAGCTTTCCGTCGATGGGTGTACGCCATTTGGTGGTCAAGCCGGTCGGTACCGTCGTTGTCGCACATCCACTGCGTGCCATGTCACGCCGGTACGTGGGCCAATCATTGTGATTTTCGATTTGCGATTGCCGATTGCCGATTTGTTCGTACGCGGGACCTTTCTCCAGTCGCGTCTCATCTTTCGACTCTTCGACCGTTCGACTTTTCGACTCGCGCTCTGCGGCCAGGGCGTTGAACCCACAACTCTTGGCCACGATGTAGCAGGCGCAACTGTGCGGCGGAGCGTAGGTCAGCCCATTGGCAGGCATGATGCCATACAGGCAGGCACCCCGCACCCAATCGTTGCGGTCCCAATGCTTGGCATCCAGATCGACAAACTCGATTCCGGTGCGAGACGCGAGGATGTAGTTGACGGTCGCCTTGGCGCGATGGCAGCGGTGATGAGGCATGTGTACGCCATCGTCAGCCGGGAAGGAAGCCTCGATCTCGCCGTTGTACAAGTTGCGGCCGGTGAACTGGCCCGTGTCGCGTTTGTTGGTAGTAGGGGCGGTCCAGACCAGGCCGTCGATCACCAACACGTCTTCGGGTGAATCGTAACCGCTGGGCGGGTGGTCGGCGATCCAAAGCGTTTGGCCCGTATTGGCGTCGAGGGCCGTCATGGTGTCACGGCCACCCTTGTGGCGGAGAATCTTCTCGCCACCGGCGAAAAGTACCACGTCCTTGTGGACGACCAGCGTCGGGGCGAACCACGAGCGAATGTCCGCGGCGCGGAGGATGGGATCGGATTGCCACTTCCGTTTGCCGGTTGTGCGGTCCAGGCAAACGACGCGAGTGCCGTCGTGCCAGAGCACACGGTCGTCGTCGGCCGCCAACGTCATCGGCACCACCGTCGTGTCGGTTCGCCACTGAACCTCGCCCGTATCGGCCTGCACGGCAACGATCTCCCGCGGTGGCGCGTTCCAAGCCCAGTTCGCCGACTCGGAGCCGACGTCCGCGACGCGTTTCCAGCTCGGGATGGTCGCCCACGGCCGGGCGTCGGGTTTCGCATTGGCGACGATGTACAGCACGCCGTCCGAATGGACCAGTTCGTCGGCGGATTTGCCGAGTTCGTATGTGCGGAGCGTCTTGCCGGTGGCCGCGTCCAGGGCGGAGACCGGTTTGTCGAGCCCGAGGGTGACGTAGACACGATCACCGACGGCGACCAACCGGCGCGGAATCAGTGCCGGGCCACTCTTCAGCATCCAAAGCTGCGTGTGCCACGGCTCGAGGTGGCGCTTCCAAAGGATCGTGCCGTTGAACGCGTCGCGGGCGATCAACGAGAACTTCGCGGGCAACTGGATCTGCTGAGTGGGACCTTCGTCGAAGATGTAGAATACTCGTCCGCCCGCGGATACCAACGCGTTGAAGCTTGACATGTGATCGTGGTGGCGGGTCCAGCGAGGGCTGCCGACCCACTGCAAGTGCTTGGGAGGTCCGACGACCGTATCATTGGCCACGGCGTTGTTAGTCGAGTTGTGCAGGTAGTGGGTCCAGTCGTCGATGCCGTCCCGCCGAGGCTTGACCGTCTTCTTCCCACCGATCAGCGCGGTGCCTTCGGGGACGAGCACGCGCACGACCTCGGCCATCGGAACGTCGCCGAGATCCTCGGCCACGACCAGATTGACTAAGTTGTCCACGTAGGGCAGGTGTTTGCCGTCAAAGGCATCAACGGACACTTTGCCGTACAGACCTAGCGAGTGGATGTGCAAACGGGCCGCGGCGACGTTGGCCGCGTCGGCGTCCAGTCCGTGGACGAGGTAGCCGTCGTTGCCACACAGCGAGGCGGTCAGCTTGCCATCGCCGCAACTCAGATGGACCACCAACCCGCCCTTGACGTCAGCCTCGTCAAGTATCTCTTTACCAGACGTCGCGGCAACGGCCGCAGTGGCACCAAGACAAACGGAAACCGCGCAAAAGATGCCGCAAAACCGCGGCGATCTACAGACATTTCTCATTGGAGTCTACTCCTCTACTTATACAGCGCACTTTGACGCGAAGCTTGCGAATTCACTAGCCCGAAGCGCCAGCGAGGGATTCGCCATAACGCGGTCCCTCGTTGGCGCTTCGGGCTGGTGTTACTTGTGGAAAAGCGGGTTACAGACCGAGGATACCAATGGGTTGAGCTGTCTGCCAGCGACCGTGTGTGAAATCGGGGAAATCCATGGGACTGCTCCTATCGGCAACCGATTTCTCACTCAACTCGATGATGCAACTCCAGGTGGCGGCGTCATAGACGTCCATGTCCGGAGGCGTGCCGGTTCGCAACGCGTTGATCAGACGGTGTACTTCCAGCCAGTCGCCGCCGCCGTGCCCGCCGCGCTTTCGTGCTTTCTCTCCCAGAGCTTTCCAGAGGGGATGCTCGAACTCCTTGTAGTAAGCCTCCATCGGTTCCCATGCATCGGGTTTCGGGCTGCG